>CANKBJ010000033.1 GCA_947479905.1 Bradyrhizobiaceae bacterium | reverse complement strand
TTCGACAGCACCGGCGCCAGAGCGAGGCCGGCGCCTTCGCGGATCGCCACGACATCGAGGCCGAGCATCGCCGCCGGCAGCAGGCCGACATTGGTCAGCACCGAGAAACGGCCGCCGACGCCGGTGTGATGATCGAGCATCGGCACTTTGAACTGGCCGAGCAGGTCGCGCAGGCCGTTAGCTTTGCCGGCCTTCGACGGCTCGCTCAGACCGAGACAAATGTCGGGGATGCGTGGGCCGAGATTGGCCGCTTTCAGCTTCGACAGCACGGCGATTGCCTGCATCAAAGTTTCGCCGGTGCCGCCGGATTTCGAGATGGCGACGAAGCGCGACGTCTGCAGCGGCAAACGCTCGAGCAGCGCGGCAAACGAGTCCGGATCGAGATTGTCCATGAAGTGCAGGCGCGCGCCATTGCGAAAGGCGTCGACCCCGGGCACGGCGTGGCCGGCCAGCTGCGCCAAAGTCTGGCCGCCGAGGCTCGAGCCGCCGGTGCCGAGCAGCACGATGTCGGTCGCGCGGTCGGCGATCTTTTGCGCGGCATCGCGCAAAGGCGGCAGGTCGGCGTGGGTCTCAGGCAGATTGAGCAGCGGCAGGCCGCCGTCGGCATGGCGCACGCGTAAAGTATCGAGCGCTGTCTCGGCGCGGTCGAGCGCGCCTTTCAGGGCATCGGCGGAGACGCCGTGCTGGCCGATATTGCTTTCAAGCGCGCCGTCGATGGATTGGATAAGGGGCATGGGGTCTCGTCTTAAATCAGAGAAAGCGGCAATACGCGCATCCTAACGCTTCGATCAGCGATCCGTTCATTCGCCGCTGGATACAAGTCCCTTGGGCCGGCCGACGACCGTGACCAGCATGCCGCCGCCGAACAGGCGTTTGGCGACGCGCTTGGCGTCGGCGAGCGTCACCGCGTCGATCATCGCCGAGCGGCGCTGCATGTAGTCGATGCCGAGTTTGTCGAGCTGGATTTGCATCAGTTGCGCGGCGATCTTGCTCGACGTGTCGAGCGACAGCGCGTAGGCGCCCTTCAGGTAAGATTTCGCCGCCGCCAGTTCCTCGGCGGTCGGGCCATCGTCGGCCATGCGTTTGGTTTCGGCCTCGATGATCGCCAGCGCGTCGCCGGTGCGGTCGGCGCGGGTCGCGGTGCCGCCGAGCACGACGGCCGCGCGTTTGAACCAGACCAGACTATCGGAGACGCCATAGGCGAGGCCGCGCTTCTCGCGCACTTCCTTGTACAGGCGCGAGGAGAACGAGCCGCCGCCCAGAATATGATTGACGATATAGCCGGCCATGAAATCGGGATCGTTGCGGGCAAGGCCGAGGCCGCCGAAGGTCACCACCGCCTGCGGCACGTCGAGATTGACGACGATGCGGCGCCCTAAGCCTTCCGGCTTCGCGTCGGCGACCGGCCGAAGGTCGTTCTTGGCCGGCAGTTTGGCGAAGGCGCGGTCGATCAATTCGCCGGCGGTTTTGGCGTCGACGTCGCCGACGATCGACAGGGTCAACTCGTTGCGGGCGAAGACGCGGCGCACATAGTCGCGCAAATCGTCGGCGGTAATGGTCGGCAGGCTTTCCAGCGTGCCCTTGGTTTCGCGGCCGTAAGGATGGCCGGGAAACGCCGTCTGCCACCAGCGGCGGCTGGCGATATTGTTCGGGTTGGTGGTGTCGCGCTGCAAACCGGCGATGGATTGCCGGCGCACGCGCTCGACCGCCTCGGCATCGAAACGCGGCGCGGTCAGCGCCAGCCGCAAGAGGTCGAACGCCTCGACGCGGTGCTCGTTGAGCGCGCGCAGCGAGCCGTGGAATTCGTCGCGGCCGACCTGAAAGCTCAGCTCGATGGCGTGGTTTTCCAGCCGCTCGTGAAAGGTCTTGGCGTCGAGATCGCCGGCGCCTTCATCGAGCAGATCGGCGGCGAGATTCGCCGTGCCGGTCTTTTCGGCGCCGTCCTGCGAGGAGCCGCCGTGGAACGAGTAGTTCAGCGTCACCAGCGGCACCGCCTGTTCGCGCACCAGCCAGGCCTCGATGCCGGACGGGCTGACGATTTTTTCGATGGTCATCGCCGACGCCGCCGGCGCGGTGGCGAGAAATGCAAAAGCCGGCAGCAAGGCCGCCGTGAAGAGACGCATCATGATCTCTTCTCCGCCTTGACCGGTTGAATGCCGGCCGGCTGTTGCACCGGCGCCGTCGTGTCCTTGATCAGATAACCGGTGACCGAGCGCTTCTTGTCGAGCCATTCGCGCGCAACGTCCTGCACCTGCTGCGCGGTCACCGCGCGGATTCGGTCCGGCCACGTGCGCACGTCCTCGACGGTGGCGCCGGTCATCAGCGCCTGGCCGTACCAGCGCGCCATGCTGGCCTGATTGTCCTGCGCATAGATCGCGTCGGCGATCATGCGCGATTTGGCGCGCTCCAGTTCTTCATCGGTGACGCCCTTGTCGACGACCTGCGCGATCACCGCGTCGGCTTCCGCTTCCAGCTGCGGCAGCGTCACGCCGGCGCCAGGCGAGGCGTAAAACCCGAACTTGGCCATGTCGAGCGCCGATGAGTCGTAGTAAGCGCCGGCGCTGACCGCGACACGCTTGTCGACCACAAGACTACGATACATCCGGCTGTTCGAGCCGGTGCCGAGAATATGGCCGAGCACATCCAGCGCTTCCGACTGGCCGGACAATTTATTGGCTTTGGCGGTGGCGAAGGACGGCACCAGATAGCTGCGCTGCACCGCCGGCTGTTCGACGCGCGGGTCGGCCAATGTCAGCGAACGCGGCGAAACCTGCGGTGGCTCCTGCGGCCGCTGCCGCGGCGCAAGGCCATCGACGCGCTTGACCTTGCCGTAGGTGTCCTGCGCCAGCTTGAGCGCGGCATCGGGCTCGATATCGCCGGCGATCACCAGCACCGCGTCGTTCGGTCCGTAGAAGCGCTTGTAGAAGGCGATGGCGTCGTCGCGGCTGAGCTGCTCCATCTCGTGGCGCCAGCCGATGATCGGCTTGCCGTAGGGATGATTGAGAAACAGCGCGGCGTCCATCTGTTCGCCGAGCCGCGCGCGCGGATTGTTCTCCATGCGCTGGTTGCGTTCTTCGAGGATCACGTCGCGCTCGGGCAACACCACGGCGTCGGTCAGCACGAGGCCGGTCATGCGGTCGGCCTCGAATTCCATCACGGTCCGCAGCTGCTCGCTCGGCACGCGCTGGTAATAGCCGGTGTAGTCGCTCGAGGTGAAGGCGTTCTCCTGGCCGCCAATGCGCGCCACCACGGTCGAGAACCTGCCCGCTGGATTTTTCGCCGTGCCCTTGAACATCAGATGCTCAAGAAAATGCGCCAGACCGGATTTGCCGGCGGTCTCGTCGGCGGCGCCGACCTTGTACCAGATCATATGGGTGACGACCGGCGCGCGATGGTCGGGGATGACGACAAGTTCGAGCCCGTTCGCCAGCTTGAAGTCGGCGACCTTCGGCCCGCCGGTTTTGGCGGCGGCGGTTTCAGCGGCGATGCCAAACGCGGGAAGCCACAGCGAAGCCAGCACCACGGCGAGAGCCACGGCGCCGACCGAAAACTCATTTTTTCTAAAAGTCACGTGGGGATCCTACAGTCTGACTGTGACGCGCCGGGCGCGCTTGACGTGCTCGCAGACCGCCGCCGCCCGGTGCCAGACAGCGCACCGGCGCTTATTATTCGGTGCCACGCTGCGTGAAGGAGTCGACCGCCTTCGGCGCGCTTTCCTTTGCGTTCAGCCCATAGGGCTGATTGGGCGACGGCGTGCGGTAGCCCGGCGGCGGCTCGGTGAGCGATGCGCGCGGCGGCTCGCCGGTGAATTTGGCGGTTTCTGTGTCGCTGCCGCCGAAAATATTGCTGAACAAGCCGCCCTTGTATCCGAGTTCGGACGGCTTGAGACGCGGATCCGCCTCGCTGTTCCAGTTCGTGACCGTCTTCGACGGCCGGCTCGCGTTGCGCGGCTTCGGGCCCGGCGTCATGTCGTTGCCACGCAATACGTTCTGCTCTTTCTCGATCAGATCGCTTTCGGCGCCGCGGTTAGCCTCCCGCGCGGCCTCTTCCCTGCTGCGCAGAACGTCGGGGTCCTTCGGCCAGGCCGGGTTTTTGGCAATCGCCGCATCGGGGCGCTCCGGCGGCGGCAAAGTCCTGCCGGGCGGAAGCACCAGGGGCGGGCGTTCCTGGTAATTGATGCTCCGGTTTTCCCGTTGCAGGCCGATGCCTTCGAGAATGTTGCGGATAATCTTGGTGTCCAGCGGCGTGTCGTCATCGGCGGCGCGGGCCGGGCTCGGCGCGGCCAGAACGGCGACGGCGAGCGTCAGGCTCATCACGCTAACCAGATTCATGGCGACGCCGGAAAAGGCGCGGGCGGGAATGGCCTGGGCGGTCGGACGTGTCGGTCGCAAAGCGATCATGCGAAACGGACCCTCACTGGCGATAACAGCTATGACTTCAGGTCATATTGACGCCGATCAGGGCGCTTTTGCGGCACGCTCCCCGACCACGGATTCATACAGCAGGGCTATGACCCCGGCAACGATGGCTACGTCAGCGAGGTTAAAAACGTACCAATTGAACCGCCAATTGGCCCCGGAAACGTGGAAAAACACGAAATCGACCACCCAGCCATAGGCCAGCCGGTCAATGGCGTTGCCGACCGCGCCGCCGACGATCAGCCCCAGCGCCAGCGCGGTGAGGCGGTTTTCGGCTCTCGACAGCCAAGCCCACAGCAGCACCACCGCCGCGCCTTTGAAGCCGAGCAGGACCCAGCGGCCGAGGTCGCCGCCGCCGGAAAACAGGCCGTAGCTGATGCCGGTATTCCTGGTCAGCACGAAGTCGAAGAACGGCCCGAGCTTCGTCGGGTTGGCGGCCAGGTCATAGACGAACAGCAGATACAGCTTGCTGGCCTGATCGAGCACGCCAGCGACAGCCGCGACGGCAAGGCCGAAGCCGGTGAGCGGGCCGCTCATATATTGGCGGACGTTCACTCCGCCGCCTTGCGCATGGTTTCCCATTCGCGCAACGCCTGCGCGTCGCGCGGCGAGACGTCGGGATATTGCGGATCGGCGCCGATGGTGTTGAGGATTTTCCACGAGCGCGCGCATTTGGTGCCCTCGGCGAGACCCGGCACCACGGCGACGCCGGCGACATCCGGCTGACTGAACGAACCGGCCGGTCCCTCGCCCTGCACCAATGTCGCCGCCGAGGTGATGCAGATCTCGGCGAGATCGATATCGAGCACGGCTTCGTAAAGCTCCGCGTTCGATACATGCACGATCGGATGCGCTTCCAAAGACGAGCCGATGCGCTTCTGCGCGCGTTCGCCTTCCAGCGCGCCGGTGATGACGCGGCGCACGGTGCGCACCTTGCGCCACTTCTCGGCCAACTTGTCGTCGCGCCAGGTCGCCGGCACGTCGGGGAAGGTTTCTAGATGCACGGACTTGGCGCCGTCTCCGTAACGCGACAACCAGGTCTCTTCCGCGGTGAAGCACAGCATCGGCGCCAGCCAGACCACCGTGCAGCGGAACAGATGATCGATCACGGTGAGCGACGCCTTGCGCGTCAGCGACGAATTGGGATCGCAGTACAGCGCGTCCTTGCGGATGTCGAAATAGAACGCCGACAGGTCCGACGTCATGAAGGCCGACAGCGCGGCGAAGATGCGCTTATAGTCGAAGTCGGCATAAGCCTGCCGCACCAGCTCGTCCAGTTCGGACAGGCGATGCAGCATCAGCCGCTCCAGCTCCGGCATCTTCTCGAAAGCGACACGCTCGTCGTCGTGGAAATGCGCCAGCGAGCCGAGCATCCAGCGCATGGTGTTGCGCAGCTTGCGATAGGTGTCGGCGGTGGTCTTGAGGATTTCCGGGCCGATGCGCAGATCGTCGGCATAGTCCGAGGCGCAGACCCACATGCGCAGGATGTCGGCGCCGGACTGCTTGATGACGTCCTGCGGCGCGGTGACATTGCCGGTCGACTTCGACATCTTGCGGCCCTGCTCGTCGAGCACGAAGCCGTGCGTCAAAACGACGTCGAACGGCGCGCGGCCGCGCGTGCCGCAGCTTTCGATCAGGGACGAATGAAACCAGCCGCGATGCTGGTCGGAGCCTTCGAGATACATGACCGTGTCGTTGCCGCCGGCCGCCTTGCGCTTGATGCCGGCGAGCTGCGGAAAATGCACGTCGTCTTCCAGCACGAAAGCATGCGTCGATCCTGAATCGAACCAGACGTCGCAAATGTCGTCGACTTTCTTCCACGGTTCGTTGGCGCGGCTGCCGAGGAAGCGCTCGCGCGCGCCCGGTGCGTACCAGGCATCCGCCCCTTCGGCCTCGAAAGCCTCGACGATGCGCAGCTCGACTTCCGGGTCTTGCAGAATGTCGACCGAGCCGTCCGGCTTTTCCATGATGAAGACGGCGATCGGCACGCCCCAGGCGCGCTGGCGCGAGATGACCCAGTCGGGCTTGGCCTCGATCATGCCGGTGATGCGGTTCTCGCCGGCCTTCGGCACCCAGCGCGTTACCTTGATGGCGGCGAGTGCGCGGGCGCGCAAGGTGTCGCCCTGTTTGTCGATGCCCTGATCCATCGCAATGAACCACTGCGGCGTGTTGCGGAAGATGATCGGCTTCTTCGAACGCCAGGAATGCGGGTACTGATGCTTCAGGCGGCCGCGCGCGATGATGGTACCGGCTTCGGCCAAAGCGGCGATGACGGCGTTGTTGGCGTCGCCCTTCTCGCCTTTATCGTTGATGACGCGCTTGCCCTCGAAGCCGGGCGCCGACGCTGTCAACGCGCCGTTTTCATCGACGGTATAGGGAATGACCGAGGAGACGCCGCGCGCTTCCAGCGCGACACGGTTGTCCATCCAGACCTCGAAATCCTCGCGGCCATGGCCCGGCGCAGTGTGGACAAAGCCGGTGCCGGTGTCGTCGGTGACGTGATCGCCGGCGAGCAGCGGAACGTCGAAGTCGTAGCCTTTGCCGGCGAGTGGATGCTTGCAGATCATGCCGGCGAGCATGTCGGCGGAAACATCCGCAACCTTGTCGTAAGCCGCGACCTTCGCCTGTTTGAACACTTCTCCGGCAAGATTCTCCGACAAGATGTAGAGATCGCCGAACTTCGCCCAGTTGTCCTGCGGCGCGTCGGTGACCTTGTAGAGGCCGTAGCTGATTTTCGGCGAGAACGAGATCGCGCGGTTGCCAGGCAACGTCCATGGCGTCGTCGTCCAGATGATGACGCTGGCATTGCCAACAAGATCGAAGGCCGCCGCGACATCGGCTTTGTTGTCGCCTTCGAGCGCAATGTTGTCGACTGGAAACTTCACCCACACCGTATCCGAGGTATAATCCTCATACTCGATCTCGGCTTCGGCCAGCGCCGTCTTCTCGACCACCGACCACATCACCGGCTTGGAGCCGCGATAGAGCAAACCGTTGGCGGCGAACTTCATCAGCTCGCGCGCGATCTGCGCCTCTGCCGGGAAGCTCATCGTCGTGTACGGATGATCCCAGTCGCCCTCGACGCCGAGGCGCTTGAATTCCTCGCGCTGAACGTCGAGCCATTTTTGCGCATAGGCGCGGCACTCCTGCCGGAACGCGACCATAGCCGCGGGCTCCGAGAAATTCGGCTTCTGCTTGTTCTTAGAGCGGTAGTTTTCTTCCTCGATCTTCCATTCGATGGGCAGGCCGTGGCAGTCCCAGCCCGGCACGTAATTGCTGTCATAGCCGAGCATCTGCTGCGAGCGCGTCACCACGTCCTTGAGGATCTTGTTGAGCGCGTGGCCGATATGAATGTTGCCGTTGGCGTAGGGCGGGCCGTCGTGCAGCACGAATTTCTCGCGGCCTTTCGAGGCGGCGCGCAGCTGGGCGTAGAGGTCCGTCTCCTCCCAGCGCTTGAGGAGTTCGGGCTCCTTCTGCGGCAGGCCGGCCCGCATCGGAAATTCCGTCCGCGGCAGGAACAGGGTCTCGGAGTAATCGCGTTCTGGCTTGGTCATGGCGGGCTTCTAACAAAGACGCTGATATTCTTGAAGCTTTTAGTAACAGCTCCCCCTAGACGAATGAGCCTGCCGATGCCATATTGTCGATAAATTGTGGCAGATGGCATAGAAACTCATGGGCCTTTTGTCGATCTCACCAGGGTTAGCCGAGCGTGCGATGGCAGATTCCGGCCCGGCACTGCGTTTCAAAACCACATTTATCAGGCGCCTGACTCAGTTGGGCTTCTCCGAGCCCGAGATTTATTCGCTTGTTGTCGCCAAACGGACGCTCGCCCGCCGACAAGCAGCCGACGAACCGCTTACGATTGAGGAAACCGATAAGGCGCTACGCCTTGAACGCATAGCGACCTTAGCCGATCGCGTGTTCGGCGATCGCGGAACAGCACAACGGTGGCTTCGCAAGCCGAAGAGTTCGCTCTCCGGCGAAACGCCTATCGCTTACCTCGTTAGCGAATCCGGTGCCCGCGTTGTCGAGGAGATGCTCTACCGAATCGATCACGGCATGGCAGCTTGAGCGCTGCCGTGCGGCTTTGGCGCATTTCCAATTTCGCCGATTTGAATGGGATTGGAGGATTGATGACTTCCGCGCGTTGGCATTCGCGCGGACGCGAAATTCTGTATCTAGCTGAAAGCCCGCCTGGGGCCTTGCTGGAGCGAATAGTGCATCTGGAAATCGACCCGAAGGATTTACCCGCCACATACCAGCTTCTCGCCATCGATATTCCGGAAAATATGGCTTACGAAACGATTGCGGTCGGAGACCTGCCAGACGACTGGCGATCTAACGATGACGCAACGCAGAAGATCGGCGATGCCTGGTTGATCGCCGGACGCGTGCCGCTGCTGCGAGTACCATCCGCAATTACACCGCATACTTTCAATTGGCTGATGAATCCAAGGCATCCGGATGCAGCAGCAGCGACGATCGGCGACGCGATCCGGGTGCAGTTCGATCAACGCTTATTCCGCTGAAAGGGCCCCCAACACCGGAAACGCCGGACCCGCCCGCTTGAGCGTGTCGCGCGCCTGCGCCGCGTCGGCCACCATGTGGCGCTTGAGGTCGTCGATCGAGGCGAATTTCAGCTCGGGCCGTATCCAGCCGACGATGGCGACGTCGACATTCTCGCCGTAGAGGTCGCCGGAAAAATCAAACAGGAACACTTCGAGGAGTGGCGCGCCGGCGTCGAACATCGGCCGGATGCCGAAACTGGCGACGCCGTCATAGCGCTTGCCGGCAACCGCCATCCGCACCGCATAGATGCCGTGCTTGAGGCCGCAGGCCGGGTCGAGCCGGATATTGGCGGTCGGGAAGCCGAATTCGCGGCCGCGCTTTTCGCCGTGGATAACCTCGCCGGAGACGAACCAGGGCGCGCCGAGAAGTTCGGCCGCTTCCACCACCTTGCCCTCGGTCAGCGCCGTGCGCACCGCGCCGGACGATACCGGCCGGCCCTCGTCCTCGAGCGGCGGCACGATGTCGACGGCAAAGCCGAGGCGCGCGCCCTGTTCGGCAAGAAATTGCGGTGAGCCTTTGCGCTTCTGGCCGAAATGAAAATCGAAGCCGATTGTCGCGCCGGCGACGCCGAAGCGGCCGACCAGAATTTCCTCGATGAAATCCTGCGCCGAGGTCGCGGCAAGTTCGGCGTCGAAGCGCATGACAATGGCGCCGTCGAGCCCGGTCGCCGCCAGCAGGCGCAACTTGTCGCGCTCGCTCGACAGATTGAACAGCGGCACGTCGGGCTGGAAATACCGCCGCGGATGCGGCGCGAAGGTCAAAGCCGCCGCCTTGCGGCCGAGCGCCGCGGCGCGCGAAAGCGCCGCGCCGATGACGGTACGATGACCGCGATGCACGCCGTCGAAATTGCCGATCGCCACAACCGCGCCATAAAGCGCGCCAGGATCGCCGTCACGAATGACGGCAAAGGGTTTGGCGGTCGGCGTCGGGTCAATCATGTCGTTTGATGGATCGAATCATGGATCGAATCATGGATCGCCAAAAGAGCGGCTGGCGGCGACAGCCGTTTACGCATTTGCCCACTATTAAGGCAACCGCGCTTTTCGCCGGTGGATATGGTTACCGCGCCGTTAACAAACTTTCAAATTAACGGGTTATTCAAGCGCCGACGCTAAAGTCCAGCAACTCCGGGGAGCGCCCTATTGCGGGCGATATATCATGGCTATCGACTATTCGATGCCGGTTCTCATCGTCGACGATTACAACACGATGATCCGGATCATCCGCAACCTGCTGAAGCAGTTGGGTTTCGTCGATATCCACGACGCCAGCGACGGCTCGGCGGCGCTGGCCAAGATGCACGAGCGCAAATTCGGCCTGGTGATTTCCGACTGGAACATGGAGCCGATGACCGGCTACGCGCTGCTGCAGGAAGTGCGCAGCGACCCGGCTTTGACGGATACTCCGTTCATCATGGTTACGGCCGAGTCAAAGACCGAGAACGTCATCGCCGCGCGCAAGGCCGGCGTCTCCAATTACATCGTCAAGCCGTTCAATGCGCAGACGCTGCAAAGCAAGATCGAAGCGGTGTTCCGCACGCCGGAAGAAGCCGCCGCGATGACAGCGCAGGCCCCCGCGGCCTAGAGCTACCACACCAGATGTTTCATCACCGCGGTCGGCGCCTCGCCGGCGGCGGCGAATACCGTCCTCATCGCCTCCGCGTCGGGCGTGTGGCGGCCGCCGAATTCCTCGGCGTGAATGCCGGCCGCCATGAACAGCATGTCGATGCCGAAGGCGCGCGCGCCTTTCAGATCGGTGCGCACCGAATCGCCGATCGCCATGACGCGCGTCATGTCGGCTTCCTTGCCCATGATCGCCTCGGCTTTTTTCAGCGCCATGTCGTAAATCGGCCGGTACGGCTTGCCGGCGTAAAGCACCTCGCCGCCCATGGTGGCGTAAAGGTCGGCGATCGCGCCGGCGCAATAGACCAGCCGGTTGCCGCGCTCGACGACGAGATCGGGATTGCCGCACAGCATGAACATCTTGCGCTTGAGCATGATCTCGAGACGCGGGCGATAGGTTTCCGGCGTTTCGGTTTCGTCATCCTCGAGGCCGGAACACAGGACATAGTCCGCGCGTTCGAGCGGCGCGAACGTCGCGTTCAGCTCGGTGAAGATCGAATGATCGCGTTCCGGGCCGATATGGCAAAGCGACTGGCCCTTGCGGTGCGCGATGACGTCGCGGGTGACGTCGCCGGACGAGACGATGCCGTCATAGGCCTCGCGCGGCACATGCAGATGGTCGATCTGGCGGATCACCGACGCACCCGGGCGCGGCGCGTTGGTAATGAAGATCACCACCTTGCCCATGGCCCGCGCCCGCATCAGCGCGTCGCAGGCGTCGGGAAACGACACTTCGCCGTTATGAACGACGCCCCAGACGTCGCACAGGAATACATCGTAGTTGGGCGCAAGCGCCGAAAAATGCGGAATCAATTTTGGCAAGGGAGCAACCGATCAGAAAGAGGGAGCGTTGGCCGAGAGGTAGTCGGTCAGCGTATTGCCGCTGGCCGGCTTGTCGGATGGCGCCGCGTTGCCGCCGCCGCCATGCAAGGCCTCGGCCCGCACCGGACGCGGCGCGGAGAACAGGAAGCCCTGACCGAAGCGCACGTCGTAGTCGAGGAGATCGACCACCATGCTCTCGTTTTCGATTCTCTCGCCGATGAGATCGATGCCGGAGCGCGCCATCAGGTCGGCCAGATCCTCGGCATGGATGTCGCTCTTCGCGGAGGCGGCGCGGTTGAGCAGCAGCTTGGCCGGGACTTTCAGGAAACGGAACGAGCGGTCGGCCAGTTCCTTGGGCTCGAGGCGCAGGTCGGTGATGTGGTCCATCGAGAAGCGGAAGCCGCGCTCGGCCAAAGCCGACAGACTTTCATATTCGAGCGGGCCGAAGGCGCGATAGGCCTCCTGCGTGAACTCGAACACCAGCGCATTGGACAGCGCGCGGTTGGCTTCCATGAAGTCGAGGAACTGGCGGAAATAGATCGTGTCGGTCAAGGTCGAGGCGCTGATGTTGCAGAACAGGCCGACGTCCCGGCTTTTCAATTGCAGGCGGCGCACCACCTGCACGCAGCGGAACACCAGCATGTTGTCGATCTTCGGCATCAGGCCGACGCTTTCGGCGACGTCGATGAAATCGCCGGCGGGAACAATGTCGCCCTGCTCGGTGCGCAGCCGCGACAGCGCTTCATAGAAGCGCACCTTGCGCTGCGGCAGAGTGACGATCGGCTGCAGATAGAGATCGATGCGGTTTGAGTCCGCCGCCTTGGCGACCAGTTCGCCGATGGCGTCGCGGCTCATGCCCTGGAAACGGCGCGAACCGGGGACGGCATCGCTTTCGCTCAAGGCCAGCGGCGTGTCGGCCTCGGGCTGCGGCTCGGGAGGCGGCGGCGCGGCTTCGGCCCGCGGCGGCATGGCGCCGTGGTCGCGGAAAATCGTTTCGTGCGCGGCCACGGTTTCGGCGATCTGGCGAACCAGCCCGCCGAGTTCACCGATCTCGGCGGCCATCGGATCGACGGCGCCGCGCTGGCGCGTGACGGTGGCTTCCAGCCGGGATTCCGCGGCGGCGACCCGGCGCGACATTTCGGCCATCTGGCGCGACAGGTCGGCGGTGCCGCGCGACAGATCGGCGATCTGGTCGCCGAGAAACCGGCGATCCTGCAGCCGTGTGGTTATCATGTTGTAGATCGCCAGGGCGACGAGAACCGCCAGGCCGATAATGGCGGCCGTGCGCGGATCGAGATTCAGGGCGAGAAACAGCCCGGCGCCGACCGAGATGGCGATGAGCACCATGCAGACTGCGATGAAAATTGCGCCGATCCGAAGCATTAAACCGATCCTGGAAGGCCTCAATTGCGCATGATCTTATCCGAAAACCGGTATCCACTTTTCGGGATCATGCGCCAGCCCGCGCATTTTTAGTCAGACACACCTGATTCGCACGGGCTGGCCCCTAATGTTCATGAGGCGGCGCGCCCGTGCAACCGCGATTTCCTGCTATGTTAACGAGCCGTCGCCCGTCTTTCACAAGAACCTTCCCAAAGTCCCCACAACCTTAAAGCTTTTGCCGGCGCCTTTGGCCAACCCGGAACTCGGAAAACCGATGCAGGCTTCCACCGCGTCGCCCTTTCTAGCATGGATCGTCGCCTCGCCGGGACGCGCCCTCGCGGCTTTATTGGCGCTGCACGCGGCGGTCTGGACCGCGCTGCCGGCGCTGCTCTACCCCAATTTGCCGCTCGATCTTATCGAAGCGCTGCTTTATGGCCGCGAATGGCAACTCGGCTATGACAAGCTGCCGCCTTTGCCCTGGTGGCTGGTCGAGATCGTCTATCGCGCGATCGGCCATGATTTCGGCTATTACCTGTTGGCCCAGGCCGCCGTCATCTCAGCTTTGGCGATCGTCTATGTCGCGGCCCGCCCCCTGACCGGCCCGCTCGGCGCGCTGGTCGCGGTTCTGATTGTCGATGGCCTGCATTATCTCAGCTACACCGCCGCCAAATTTAACCATGATGTCATTCAGCTGCCGTTCTGGGCGCTGGCCGGCTACGCCCTGCACCGGAGCTTACGCGGCGGCCGGCTCGGCCATTGGGCGCTGCTCGGCCTCGCGGTCGGCCTGTCGCTCTGGGCGAAGTATTTCGTCGTCGTCCTGGCGGCGCCGATCGCGCTGTTCGTCCTGATCGACCGCGACGCCCGCAAATCGTTAGCGACGCCCGGCCCCTACGTCGCCGCCGCGGTCGCGCTGATCGTGATGGCGCCGCACCTCCTCTGGCTGGTTCAGAACGATTTTCTGCCATTTGCTTACGCGGAAAGACGCGCCGTGCTGTCGCGCGGCTGGTTCGACCATCTCTGGCACCCGTTCCAGTTCGGCATCGGCCAGCTGTTCTTCCTCATTCCGTCGCTGCTGATCGCCTTGCCGCTGTTCGTTTCACGGTTCTTGCCGCGCCGCGCCGCCAGCGAGACGCCGATCGCCTCATTGGCCGACGCTTTCGATCGGCGCATCGTCACGCTGCTGACCTTCGGCCCCATCGCCGCCGTGCTGGCGCTCGCCGCCATCACCGGACGCGGCACCATCGCGATGTGGGGCTATCCGCTGTGGATGTTTGCCGGCACATGGCTGGTGCTGGTGGCGCGCCGCTCCATCGAACAGAGGCGGCTTGGCCGCATCGCGATCACCTGGGCCATTGTCTTCACATGCATCGCCGGCGCCTTCATCGCCAATTACGCGGTGCTGCCGAACTACGACCACCGCTACCGCGCCGTGTTCTATCCCGGCGAAAGACTGGCGCTGGAGCTGTCGCGCCGCGCCCGCGCCGTCACCGGCCAGCCGATCGCCTATGTGATCGCCGACATGTGGACCGGCGGCAATGTCGCGCATTACGCGCCAAGTCATCCGCGCGTGCTGATCGACGGCGAACCGGCGCGCGCGCCGTGGATCGATCTGGCCGACCTCAACGCGCGCGGCGCCGTGGTGGTGTGGACCGAAGGCGACCTCGACGTGGTTCCGCCGCGCTACCGCAAGATCGCCAGCGAAGCCGCGGTGCAGCCGCCGTTCCTCATTCCCGACCGGCGCGGCGACAGCTTCGTCAATGTCGGCTGGGCGATTTTGTTACCGAAGCCGGCTTTCGCGCTCAACCGCTGACGCGGCCCGCCAGGTCGTGCCGCTCGTCGGCGCGCACGCGGCCGTCGAGCAATTCGATATGGCGATCCATGCGTTCGGCCATGCCGAGATCGTGCGTCACCGCGACCACGGTCTTGCCTTCGACGCGCACCAGATCGCGCAACAGCTCGAACACCTGTTCGCTCGATTTCGAATCGAGCGAGCCGGTCGGCTCGTCGGCGAGAATGACCGGCGGCTCGTTGGCGAGCGCGCGCGCCACCGCGACGCGCTGCCTTTGTCCGCCCGACAGTTGATCCGGCCGCTTGTTGATGTGATCGCCAAGCCCGAGCGAGCCGAGCAGATCGCCGCCGCGCGTTCGCATCTGCGCCCGCGACAGTTTCCCGAGCGCGCGCATCGGCAGCATCACGTTTTCCAGAACGGTGAACTCGGGCAGCAGAAAATGAAACTGGAAGACGAAGCCGAGCATGGTGAGCCGCGCGTGCGCGCGATCCTCTTCCGGCATGTGCGTGGTCTCCGTGCCGCGCACCAGCACCTCGCCCGAGGTCGGCAGATCGAGCAGGCCGAGCAGATACAGCAGCGACGATTTGCCCGAGCCGGACGGTCCGGTGATGGCGACGAATTCATTCTCGCGGATGGAAAGATCGACGCCTTGCACCAAAGTGGTCGGCACGATGCCGGGCAGGATGCGGGTGACGTTGCGCGCCTCGATCAGCGGTATTGCGCTCATGTCGCACCCCGGATGATCTCGACCGGATGCAGGCGCGCCGCCTTGCGCGCCGGCTGATAGCCGGCGACTACCGACGACACCAAGGCGACGGCGCCGGCCAACAGATAATGCACATAGCTATAGGCCAGCGGCAGATGGTCGGAATCGATGAACGGGTTCTTGATCTCGATCGAGCCGAGCGCCAGGCACAGCAGATAGCCAAGCACGAACCCGGCCACCGCGCCGGCAAAGCCGATGATCAGCGCCTCGATCACGAAGATCGAGCGCACCGTATATTCGGTCAGGCCGAGCGACTTCATGATGGCGATGTCGCGCGCCTTCTCATGCGTGATGGTCGAAATAATATTGTAGGTGCCGAAGCTTGCGACCAGCAGGATGGCGCCGACCACGGTGTACATGATGATGTTGCGGATGATGAAGGTCGAGATCAGGTCCTCATTGGCTTCCTGCCAGGACACCGATTTATAGCCGGTGTCGCTTTCGATGCGCGCGGCGATCTCGCGCGAACTCATCGGATCGCGCAGACGCACGCGCAATTCGTTGATCAGCCCGGTCTGCTTGGACAGAATCTGCCCGGTTTTGGTCAGCACATAGGCTGTGCTGTCGTCGAGCTGTCGCACGCCGGAATGGAAATAGCCGACCACCTGGGCGTTGATACGCGCGCCTTCGCTGGTTTGCAGCGTGATGTTGGCGCCGATACGGGCGCCGATCTTGTCCGACAAACGGTCGCCGATGACGATGGCGTTGGTGGCGCGATACAGCGCGGTCAGCGTCGCGCCGCGCATCTGCTTGGGCAGATCGGACACCATCGCCTCGCGGCGCGGATCGATGCCGATGACATTGGTGGCGATGTCGTGATTGGCATAGCGGATGATGGCCTGGACCTTGACCGACGGACCTACCGCGCCCGGCAGCCATGCTTCCAGCGCCGCCATGCTGGCGAGCGGATTCTTGATGCCCCGCCGGCGCGCTTCCGGCGTGAGGCCGTGGATTTCGGTCGCGGCGTAAAGCGTATCGGCCGGCTGGCGCGGCGGCGTGCGGCGCTCGTCGGACACGGTGACATTCGGCAGCGTATCGACCAGACGGGCGGTGAAATCATCCTGCGAGCCCTGCATCAGCGAGGCCATCATGATCGAAAAGCCGACGCCGGTTGCGACGCCGGCGACGGCGAACCCGGTCTGGCGCACGCGGGCGCGCACATGCGTCCAGGCGATGTCGAGGATGAGGTTCATATGACCTTCATGGCGCGTCGAGAACGTGGACGCGGGCGCCATCCTTGAGGCCGGTCGGCGCCGGCGATGCGACGCGCTCGCCCTCCTTCAGCCCGTCCAGCACTTCGACGGCGCGGGTGCCGCGAATACCGATCTTGACCTCGCGCTTGCGCGCGCGGCTGCCGTCGATGACGAACACGGCATTGCCTTGCAGGGCGCCGGCCGGCACCAGCAGCGCATCGGGGCGTTCGCGGGTCACGATATTGGCTTCGACGCTCATGCCGGGCTTGAGCGGCGTGTCCTCGGGCAGCGCGACCTTGATGCGGTAGGTCTTGGCGACGACGTCGCCCATCGGCGTGATCTCGCGCACCGTTCCTTCCAGCCGCCGGTCGGGAAAGGCATCGGTGCGGAACAGCACGGTCTGTTTCAACGCGACGCGCGGGATATCCTCTTCGTTGACCTCGGCCACCACCTGCAACGGCAGCGGCACGCCGACGCGGAACAATATCTGCCCCGCCTCGGCGATCTCGCCGATTTCGCCGTCGCGGCGCAGCACGACGCCATCCATCGGCGCGAGAATTGTGAAGTCGCCGATTTTTTCGATCTGCACCGAGATCAGGCCCTGCACCTGCTGCAGGTCCATCGAGGCGCGCTCATAGGCCTGGGTCGTGGCGGCGCCGCGCGTCACCAGATCGCTGACGCGCGTCATTTCGCGCTTGGCGAATTCCTCGCGCGCCTTCAGCTCTTTCATTTGCGCCTGAACTTCGCGGTCGTCGAGCCGCGCCAGCACGTCGCCCTTGGCGATCGCCTTGCCTTCGCAGTCGCAGATTTCGACGATGCGGTCGCGGATCACGCTGGCGACCTTGGCCCAGCGCACCGGTTCGACGCCGCCGGTGGCATAGACGATTTCGACCGCGGTGCCGCGCGCGGCGGTGGCGGCGCTAATTTGCGTTCCCCGCCCGAATCCCCACCAGGCAAGTCCCGCGGCCAGCAGCAGGGCGACCGCGCCGGCGATCAATGACCGTTGATTTTGCATTGGGCAAAACTAGCGCCGCGGCGGCGTCTCACATTGATGTAGCGCAAGGCTCCGCTGTCGTTCCCATCCGACATCGGGTTTACCCGATGTCGGTAAAATTAGTTGCCCGAGTCGGCTATAGCCGACTTGAGATAGCGGGAACCCATACTCCGTGCCCTATCGATAGTTCGCGGCGTATGGGTCCCCGCCTGCGCGGGGACGACAGAAATAGTTACGCCACCTGCTTAATAACCGCCGCGACCTTGTCGAAGATCTCGCCGATCTGCGCCTCGGTGACGATCAAAGGCGGGCTCATGGCGATGGCGTCGCCGGAAATCCGGAACATGATGTCGTGGTCGTGGAAGGCGTTTTCCAGCGCCTGGTAGCCGCGCAGGCCGACCGCGTCCGGCTTGCTGGCCAGATCGATGCCGGCCATCAGGCCGACGGTGCGGATGTCCAGCACGTTCGGCAGGCCTTTGAGCCCCATCGCCGCTTGCGCCCAGATCGGCTCCATCTTTTTCGCGCGCGCGAACAGATCCTCGTCGCGATAAAGATCGAGCGTGGCGAGACCTGCGGCGCAGGCCAAAGGATGCGCCGAATAGGTATAGCCGTGAAACAACTCGATGGCGTGGTCGGGGCCTTTCATGAAGGCGTCGTGAATGCCCTTGCGGGCGATAACGCCGCCCATCGGCACCGAGCCGGAGGTGATGCCCTTGGCGAAGGTGATCATGTCCGGCACCACGTCGTAGCGCTCGGCGGCGAAGGCATGACCGAGGCGGCCATATCCGGTGATGACTTCGTCGAAGATCAACAGGATGCCGTGCTTGTCGCAGATCTGGCGCAGCCGCTTGAGATAGCCCTTCGGCGGCGGCAGCACCGCGGTCGAGCCGGACACCGGCTCGACGATGACGGCGGCGATGGTCGAGGCATCATGCAGCGCGACAAGCCGGTCGAGTTCATCGGCGAGATGTGCGCCCCATTCCGGCTCGCCAACCGAGTAGGCCTGCTCGGCGCGGTTATAGGTCGTCTGCAGATGGTCGGCGCCGGCCAAAGCCACGCCGAACTGCTTGCGGTTGGCGACCATGCCGCCGACCGAGATGCCGCCGAAACCGACGCCGTGATAACCGCGCTCGCGGCCGATCAGCCGCACCCGCGACGCATTGCCGCGCACAGCGTGATAGGCGAGCGCGATCTTGAGCGCGGTGTCGACCGCCTCCGAGCCTGAGTTGCAGAAGAACACATGGTCGAGATCGCCCGGCGCCAGTTGAGCGATGCGGGAGGCGAGTTCAAACGCCTTCGGGTGGCCGAACTGGAACGTCGGCGAGAAATCCATTTCCGCTGCCTGGCTTTGGATCGCGGCGACGATGGGCGCGCGGTTATGTCCGGCGTTGGTACACCACAGGCCGGCCGAGGCATCGAGAATCTTGCGGCCGTCCGGCGTGAAGTAGTGCATGTCCTTGGCGCCAGAGAGCAATCGCGGCCGCGCCTTGAAGGCGCGGTTGGACGTAAACGGCATCCAGAACGGTTCGAGATCGTTCGGAACGCTCGAGGAAGCGCTCTCGCGGGGCAACGCCATAGGTATTCTCCAACCTCTACCGGCATTTTGAATGCCGGCTTTATGCCGGCATTTTGAATGCCGGCTTTATGCCGGCGGTGGCCGGCATGCAAATTTCGTATCGTCACCGTAGCAGCGAAACCGGGCGGTTTGAAACCGGACAACCGCATAAGCGCTGTCTATCCGCGTGTCTCCGTTTTCTTATCGCAGCCCGTCCAGCGGTTGCGAGCGAAACTTCGCGCGGAAGTTGACGATTTATGTCTTCTACCAGACATAGTATGGTATTTAAGCGAAGCAAGCATTTGACGGAGATGGGCGCACGGCTCAGGGGGACGAAGCCGATGAGAAAGCCGCCAATAGCTGAAACCTTCGATGCCAAGGTTTTCCTGGCCAAGCCAGGAACCGGCAAAGCCAATTTGCATTTCCGCGCCGGCGCCGAAATCTACGCGCAGGGCGAAGCCGCCGATGCGATCTACTTCCTGCAAAAAGGCAAAATCAAAATCACAGTCACCGCCGAGAGCGGCAAGGAAGCGGTGCTGTCGATCGTCGATGCCGGCGACTTTTTCGGCGAAGGCTGCCTGAACGGCCAGCCGCTGCGCATGGCCAGCGTGTCCGCGATGACCGACTGCGCGGCGATGCGCATCGACAAGGCCACGATGCTCGCCGAATTGCATGACGAGCCAAAATTCGCCGAGATGTTCATCGCCTATCTGGTGCATCGCAACAGCCGGATCGAGGAGGATCTGGTCGATCAGCTGTTCAATTCGTCGGAGAAGCGGCTGGCCCGCACGCTGCTGCTGCTCGCCAATTTCGGCAAGGAGGGCAAGCCGGAGCCGATACTGGCCAAGATCAGCCAGGAGACCCTGGCCGAGATGATCGGCACGACGCGCTCGCGCGTCAGTTTTTTCATGAACAAATTTCGCCGCCTCGGCCTGATCGAATATAACGGACGTATCAAGGTCAACAGCGCGCTGCTGAGTGTCGTGCTCAATGACAGCGTCAAGAGCGACCGCAAGTCGCTGTCGGGAGGACGATAGCATTCCGTAGCCCGGGTGGAGCGCAGCGTAACCCGGGACGATCGACAAAAGCGCCCCGGATTTCGCTTCGCTCCATCCGGGCTACGGCGACGGAATGACGGGGAAGCCCGTCCCTTGCCGCTTCGCGGCGGCGCTGCTACCAACCGGCCACACCCCTCATTCGTTGAGCGCCAATGGCCGATTCTCCCAGCAAAAAGCCGCAGAAACTCAAGGCCCGCCTGCCGCGCGGGCTGGCCGACCGCGGCCCCGCCGAGATCGCCGCCACGCGCACCATGGTGGAGACGATCCGCACGGTGTTCGAGCGCTACGGCTTCGATCCGGTCGAGACGCCGGCGATCGAATACACCGACGCGCTCGGCAAATTCCTGCCCGATCAGGACCGCCCGAACGAAGGCGTGTTCTCGTTCCAGGACGACGACGAGCAGTGGCTGAGCTTGCGCTATGACCTGACCGCGCCTCTGGCGCGGCATGTGGCGGAGAACTACGGCACCGAGAAATTCGTGCTGCCCTATCGCAGCTATCGCTTCGGCTGGGTGTTCCGCAACGAGAAGCCGGGCCCGGGACGCTTCCGCCAGTTCATGCAGTTCGACGCGGATTCAATCGGCGCGCCGACGATGGCGGCCGATGCCGAGATGTGCATGCTCGCCGCCGACACGATGGAAGCGCTCGGCATTCCGCGCGGCAGCTATGTGGTGAAGGTGAATAACCGCAAGGTGCTGGATGGCGTGATGGAGTCGATTGGCCTCGGCGGCGATGAGCATGCCGGCAAAAGGCTGACGGTGTTGCGCGCGATTGATAAATTGGACCGGCTTGGCGCTGACGGCGTGAAGCAACTGCTTGGCGAAGGCCGCAAGGACGAAAGCGGCGACTATACGAAGGGCGCAAACCTTTCTGCGGCAGCAATCGAAAAAGTTATCGCTTACACCAATCTCGACGCAACTGACGCCCGTCGTTGGGGCGAAGCGCAGGAATCCATCAAAGATTCTAAAGTGGGCTTTGAAGGGTTTTCTGAAATCGTTGATATCATCAATCTATGCGAAACTTCGGGTTACAAAAAAGATCGGATTAAGTTCGACTCGTCCGTCGTGCGCGGTCTCGAATATTACACCGGCCCTGTCTACGAAGTTGAATTGACCTTCGAGATCAATGACGAGAAGGGCCGGCCCGTTCGCTTCGGTTCGGTCGGCGGCGGCGGCCGCTACGACGGCCTGGTGTCGCGCTTTCGTGGCGAGCCGGTGCCGGCGACAGGTTTCTCCATCGGCGTCTCGCGCTTGCAAGCGGCGCTCACCGCGCTCGGCAAACTCAACACCAGGCCGGAGCCCGGCCCCGTCGTCGTCACGATTTTCGACCGCGACCGCACGGCCGATTATCAGCGCATGGTCACAAGCTTGCGAAATGCCGGCATCCGCGCCGAATTGTATCTCGGCAACCCCAAGAATATGGGCAACCAGCTCAAATATGCCGACAAGCGCTCATCTCCTTGCGTCATCATGCAAGGCAGTGACGAAAAAGCGCGCGGCGAGGTGCTGATCAAGGATTTGATCCTCGGCGCCGAAATCGCCGGCCTGTCCACCGAGCGCGACGACTACCTGAAGAAACAGGCGGAAGCGCAGTTTTCGGTTCCAGAAGCCGCCCTTGTCGACGCGGTGACCAAGCTGCTGGCGCGTCACAAAAAGCCTTAAGCCGCGCCGGCTACCACCCCAGAATCGCTGTTTAGACCTACAAGATGGAACCTTATCGGTCCCGTCGCGTTTTTCTGTTGCGGACAACAATCAGAAAAAAAGGGTTCGGGGTGATGGAAGATCGCTGGCCGTATCCAATTTCACAATCCATGCAGCGCCATACCGGCAGCCGCATCAAGCCGTTGCGGGTGCAAACGCCGCCGGCGGCGCCCGCGGACGATAAAACCGGTGGGGCAGAATCGCCCGATGGGTTAAAGTCGATTGAACCAAAACCGCATTGCGATGTTGATCCGAACTCCGAAAATTAATCCTTTTAACCGCCCGGTCGCCTCATGAGATATTTCACGGTCCGCCACGCGACCCGCTACAACTATGCGCGGCCGGCCGCCTTCGGGCCGCATCGCCTCATGATCCGGCCGCGCGACAGCCACGATCTGCGGCTGGTCGATGCCGAACTGACCTTATCGCCGCCCGGCGCGACGCGCTGGATGCACGACGTGTTCGGCAATTCGGTCGCGCTGGTCGAATTCAACCAGACCGCGACCGAACTCTATATCGAGAGCACCTTGCATCTGGAAAGCTACGGCCTGCCGCGGCTGGCGGTGTCAATCGCGCCGGAAGCGCAGAACTATCCCTTCGTCTATTCGGCTTCGGACCGCAGCGATCTTGGACGGCTGGTGGAACGGCACTATCCTGACCCGCACGGACTGGTCGATGCCTGGGCCAAGCGTTTCTTCCCCGGCGATCCGATGCCAACTTACGATCTTTTGGCCAAGCTGAATTCGGCGATCAAGAACGAGTTCACCTACAACTCCCGCTACGAGGAAGGCACACAGTCGCCGATCGAGACGCTGGAAAGAATGAGCGGCACCTGCCGCGATTTCGCGCTGCTGTTCATCGAAGCGGTGCGCAGTCTCGGCTTCGGCGCGCGCTTCATCACCGGCTATCTGTACGATCCGGCGCTCGACGGCGCGCAAGGTGGCATTCAGGGTGCCGGCGCGACGCATGCCTGGGCCGATGTCTATCTGCCCGGCGCCGGCTGGGTCGAATACGATCCGACCAACGGACTGATCGCCGGCGACAATCTCATCCGCGTCGCGGTGACGCGCGATCCGTCGCAGGCCATTCCGATTTCCGGCACCTTCACGGCGACGCCGTCGGATTATCTCGGCATGACGGTCGAGGTGACCGTGACGTCGGGCAAGCCGGAGACCATTGCGCCGCCCGCGCCCGCCGTCGAGCCGAGCGCCATCAAAGATCAAATTGGAATTCAGAACGAGGCGCAAAACGCCAACGCGCCAGCCGCGCCCGAGCGCCAGCCGGCTTAGACGGACACCAAATCGGGGCTGTCGGTGACTTCGCCCAGATCGATGCGATGGCCGGCAAATTGTTCGGCCGCATCCAGACTGTCGCTGATCACCCGAAACGAAATGACCTTGTCGTCGCAGTAGCGCACGAAGTGAGTGGTGCGGTGACTGATGGTCCGCCCCGTGACGCGATGCCGGCTGGTAATGCGGCCCATCATGGCGCTTTGATTGCCGTCGACCAGCAGATATTCGCGCTCAAGCCGTTTGAATTCGATGACTTTCGGCACGACGCGGGCAAAGCGGTCGATCACGGCGGCTTTGCCACGCCACTGCCCGCAGACCTGTATGAATTCAGCGGGACCGTAGACGCTCCATTCGACATCGTCGTGGAGAAATTCGGCGATCTTGTCGCCATCGCGCGTATCGAAGGCCCGATAGAATGCCTCAACGACCGAACGCGGCACCGGCCTGTTGTCATCCATTTTTCGGCTCCCGGCTTTTTCTTTTGTCCTCAGACGGCGACAAGATCGCTCGACCGGGCGGCATCGTGGACGGAAAGCGAATGGCCGAGCATCTGCTCGACCGCGTCGAAACTGTCGATCAAAGAGAGATTCGAAATGACCTGGTCGTCCCTGAAGCGCATGAAATGCGCCAGCCGGTAGCTGATAACGCGGCCGTCGTCGCAGCGCCGCGCCGACATCCGGTTGAGCGTCGCGGCGCGGTCGCCGTCGATCAGCATCGCTTCCTGCGTCAGGTTGACGACGCGAAACAGGCTCGGAATCAGACGATCGACCAGATCGATGACTGCCGCCTTGCCGCGCCGCTTGCCGCACCAGGCCAGCACCTCGACCGGCCCGCTGATGGTCCATTCGATATCGTCGTGCAGCAATGGCGCCAGGCGGGCGGTATCATGGCTGGCATAGGCCTCGTAAAAGGCCTTCACCGCCGCGCGTGACACTGTGTAAGTCATCGGTTTGACCTCGCCGATACCTACTTAACGCCGGTTACGTTGAAAATTCACTACTCCTCAGGACAATAGTACCGGACCGATCTCTACCTTGCGGTGCAATAGATTCCGCACCCCCGCCGGCGCGCCGAATTTCATTAACGATGCCAGAGGTTTGCCGGGGCACCCGGGCACGGGCGGCGGTTATTCGACGTCGAAACCTTAAAGCTGACGTGCTAAAGCCCCCCTTGATGCCCCCTTTTGAGGCCCCTTGGCGGTAATTGAGACGGCAATGGACGCGACACTGAACAGGACTGGAAAACCCGCCGGCGGGCCGGATGCGCGCGCGGAGGCGCTGGTCGCATCTTACGAGCGCGCCGGCTATGGCCGCGTGACGCCCGCCATTTTGCAGCCGGCCGAGCCGTTTCTCGACCTGTCCGGCGAGGACATCCGCAAGCGCATGTATCTGACCGCCGCGCCGGGCGGCACTGAATTGTGCCTGCGGCCCGATCTGACCATTCCGGTGTCGCGCGATTATCTCGCCTCCGCGCAAGCCGGCCGCGCCGCCGGCTTTTGCTATCTCGGCCCGGTCTTTCGCCATCGCGACGACCAGCCGGCCGAATTCATGCAGGCCGGCATCGAATCCTTCGGCCGGCCCGACCGCGCCGCGGCGGATGCCGAGATGCTGGCCCTCGGGCTGGAAGCCACCGCCGGTTACGGCCTGGCGACGCCGGATATTCGCACCGGCGACGTCGCGCTGTTCGCCGCTTTGATCGCCGCTCTCGAACTGGCGCCGGCCTGGAAGCGGCGGCTGGTGAAGGACTTCAACCGCAAGACCAATCTGGCGCTCGACCTCGAACGGCTGATGTTGGGCGGCAACAATGCGCGCCCCGAGTATCAGGGCGTGCTGGCGGCGCTCGCCGGCTCCGATCCGAAAGGCGCGCATGCTTTGGTCACCGATCTGCTGTCTATCGCCGGTATCAACGCCGTCGGCGGCCGTTCGGTGGCCGAGATTGCCGATCGCTTTCTCGAACAGTCGGCGCTCGGCGCTTCCACCAAACTGCCGCGCGACGTGCGCGGCCTGATCGAACGCTTCCTTGCCATTGGCGGCGATCCGGACGAATCCGCCGCCGAACTGCGCGCGCTCGCCGCCGACGCCAATTTGAATGGCGAATTTGCCGCCACGGTCGATCTGTTTGAGAGCCGCAATGGATTTCTCGCCGCGCGCGACATCGATCTCAAGCGCATCAAATTCTCGACCGCCTTCGGCCGCGGCTTCGACTATTACACCGGCTTCGTCTTTGAACTGACCGACCCGACGCGCACCGGCGATCCGCTGGTCGCGGGCGGGCGCTATGACGGCTTGCTGACGCGGCTGGGTTCGCCTGAGTCGATCGCGGCGGTCGGCTTCGCGGTGTGGATCGAGCGGCTGGCATCCTACGGAGCCGCGTCATGACGCAGAAGCTCGTATTGGCCGTGCCGGCGAAAGGCCGATTGCAGGAAAACGCCGAGGCCTTCTTCGCGCGCTCGGGCCTGACCTTGGTCAAGCCGCGCGGTGCGCGCGACTATCGCGGCGCCGTCGTCGGGCTCGACACGATCGAAGTGGCCTATTTGTCGGCGTCGGAAATCACCGCGCAGCTCGGCGCCGGCACCGTGCATATGGGCGTGACCGGCGAGGATCTGGTGCGCGAACAGATGCCGGATGCGGACGAGCGCGTCGTGCTGCTCGAAGGCCTCGGCTTTGGTTCCGCCACCGTCGTGGTCGCGGTGCCGCAAGCCTGGATCGACGTGCGCACCATGGCCGACATCGACGACGTCGCCACCGCCTTCCGCCACACCCATGGCCGGCGCATGCGGGTCGCGACCAAATACATCAACCTGACGCGCGACTTCTTCGCCAGACACGGCGTCATCGATTATCGCATCGTCGAGAGCGCCGGCGCCACCGAAGGCGCGCCGGCTTCGGGCTCGGCCGAACTGATCGTCGACATCACCACCACCGGTGCGACCTTGGCCGCCAATGGCCTCAAGATCGTCGAGGACGGCGTCATCCTGCGCTCGCAGGCCAATCTGGTGGCGTCGCGTCGCGCCAACTGGGACGCCGGCTGCCGCGAGACGGCGCGCGTCATTCTCGACCGCATCGCCGCGCAGGGGCGGGCCAAATCGTTTCGGGAAGTACGCGCGCGTTTTGCCGCCTGCGATGCCAGGCTGGTCGAAGACGCTAAAATCAAGTTCGGGATCGCCACACCCTTCGGCGGGCCGACCTCGTCCGGCATGCTGACGCTGCACTGCCCGCCGGCGCAGGTCTATGCGCTGACCAGCTACCTGCGCGAGCACGGCGCCGAAGCGGTCGCGGTGGCCGATCTCGATTACGTGTTCTCGAAAGACAATCCGCTTTACGCCAAACTGGAAGCCGGGCTTTAAGCGCTGGGAACGGGCACGCGGGGCTGGCGCAGCATCGCGCTCAACGCCACAGCCAGCACCGATGCGCCGAGCATGATGGCAAAGGCGATGTCGTAAGTGCCGGTGCCGTCGAACACGGCGGCGCCGAGATAGGCCCCTAAGCCGCCGGCGACATGATGCACCATGGTGATCAGTCCGGTGAGCGCGCCGAGATGGCGCGTGCCGAAGCTCTGCGACACGAACACG
>CANKBJ010000032.1 GCA_947479905.1 Bradyrhizobiaceae bacterium | reverse complement strand
CGAAGCCAAGGGCAACGGCTTCGACGCCAAGGCGCTGCGCGCCATCGTACGCATGCGCAAGATGGATTCCGACGAGCGCCGCGAGCAGGAAGAGATCCTGGAAACCTACATGCACGCGCTGGGCATGTTGCAGTAGGCGACGGACGTATGTGCGGCTAGCGCAGCGCCGCCGTCATCTGCTCGGTGAACGTCGCAGTTGCCAGGAACTCGATCGCCTGGCCGTCGAAGCGGTCGGCGGTCATGCCGAGATGCGGGTCGTCCGCGAACGTCATCACCAGCGACTGCGCCGGCTTGTAAAATAGATCGGCCGAAGCGCGCATCGGCGGCGCGCCAAGATACGTCGCGGTCATCGCGCCGCTGATGCTCGGCGCCAGCAGGACAGCGCGCAGCCACGGGCTGCCGGGATTCAGGACGCCGCCGCTCAGCGCCGGAACGAAGGGCACAGCGAAAGCCTCGGCGGCGGCTTTCGCCGGCATCGCCGGCGCAGGCACGCGCGCCACGGCCGCGTTCGCCGTTCCGATGAGCGAACTTCCTATTTTTGAACTTCCCAGTGATGAACTTCCCATGGGCTTAGCGCGCACAGGCGGTATCGGCGCAGGCGTCTCGGCATAGGCCAGCGACGGCGCGGTGCTGGCGGTGATGTCGGGCTCGGCGTCGGCAACCGCGAAAGGCGGCTGCGCGTCGACCGTCGCGGCCTCGCTCAAAGGCTCGAGGTCGCTGCTTTCAATCTTGCTGTTCCAGGCTTTGCGCGTGTCGGTAGCGACCAGCGCGGCGACTGCGACCGGCCGCGCTGCCGGCAGCGGCACCACGCGCTCGACGGCGACCTTCCGCGGACCGGCGGCCAGAGACACGGACGACGGTTCGTTGCCGCGACGCTCGACATCGGCCAAAGCCAGCGCATAGCCCGGCAGCGGCTTGCCATCGGACGGCACATGCACGGTGCGCCCGTCCGGGAACACCTTGGCCAATTGGTCGTGGGTCATGCGCGGCCAGTGCCGGACCGTGCCGGTATCCATGTGCACGAAAGGCGAGCCTGAGGTTGGATAGAAACCGACGCCGCCGCGTTGCAGGCGCAACCCCACTTCGCGCAATTTTTCCAGATCGACGCCGGGAATGGCGAAATCCATCGCCTGGCCGGTGACGTGATTGCTGTTCTGGGCGACGCCGCTCGAGCGGGCGCGCAGCATGGCGTTGGTGCCGGGCGCGCGATAGCCGCAGATCACCTCGATCGGCTGCTTGCCGCCGACGTCGCGATAGGCGAGCCACAGGATGTCGTACAGCTTGGGGTCCATACGGGTGGACTCCTCGCGCCGCCAGTCGCGCATGAACCAGTCGAGCTTCCTCAGCGCGGCGTCGTCATAGCGGCCATCGCGCTTGTAGGTGACGGTGATGGTCTCGCCGGTATGCAGGTGGTGAAACGACAGGGTGCGGGTGTCGCCTTCGGCCGACGCGGTTTGCAGCGAGTCGTTGGCGCCGAGCAGGATCAGCCCGGCGAGGCCGAGCGGCAAGCCCAATGACAGGCAATGCCGCGCGGTGGAGCGCAGCATGGACAGCCCATACGATTGCCGACAACCGCCACGCGCTGTCACAGATCTGTTCCGCCGATACCGCTGCCTCAGGGACATCGCCACGCCTGATCGAGGCCGTCGCGACGACGGCATAGTGTTGTCGGGCTTTGGTTAACCGACCCTTTATCGGTCGGATTTACCCCCGGAAGCCATGATGCCTACGGGGGGAAATGGGCGGAAAAAGGCCGCGCGCGGGGCGGCCGTGGGGCGACCTTGGCGGCGACCTTGGGGTTGTCCTACCGGAAGACGTGATCGAAGAACGTAAACGGGCTCGATACTTGGCGGCGCTCGACCCTGTTCAGGACTTCCTGGTTGCTGCGCATGGTGAGGAGTTCGTTCTTGGGCTCCGGCGGCGGCGCCACGTCGGCGACCCGGCGCTCGTCCGACTGCATGATGGCCTTGATGCGCTGGTCGAAGCCGTAAATGTCGTCGCGGACCACCAAAGTGCCGGCATCGTCGATATAGGCGGTCTGATAGGTCAGATGCACCATCGGCCGCTTGTCGAGCTTGAAAGTCTTTTCTTCCTGCCCGACCAGGCGTTCGATCTGGCGGACGTCCGGCGCGGAACCGGCCAGCGCCAGGCCGAGCATGACCTCGCCGAACTTGATCGGATTTTCCACCCGCATGCAGCCATGGCTGTAGGCGCGCCGCTCGCTGGCGAACAGCCGCTTCTCCGGCGTGTCGTGCAGATAGACCTGGAACTTGTTCGGGAAGTTGAACTTGATGCGGCCGAGCGCATTGGCCGCGCCCGGCGGCTGCACCACATTGATGTGGCCGTCCGGTCCGCGCTTCACCTCGAGACCCATGCGATCGAAGATCTGCGGGTCGCTGGCGTAAACCGGCAGCAGTTCGTTCTGGATGATCGACTGCGGCACGTACCACGACGGATTGACGACAACATTGTCCATTGCCGCGGTCAACAGCGGCGTCTGCGTCTGCGGCCTGCCGGCGACGATCTTGGTTCGCCAGGCGATCTTGTCGTCGCGCACGACCTTGAGCGTGTAGTCGGGAATGTTGACCATCACATAGGTTTTGCCGAGATCGCGCGGCAGCCAGCGCCAGCGTTCCATCGTGGCGGCGACGGCGTCCGCCTTCTGCGCGGCGTTCGGACCGTTGATGGCGGCGAGCGTGCGGGCATCGATCACGCCGGTCGGCTTGATGTCGGCGCGCGCCTGCACGGCCTTGACCGCGTTGAGCAGCGCCTTGTCGTAAACCAGTTCGTCCGGCTTGCCGGCTTCCTTCTGAACCTTGACCAGCTTGAGCTTGCCGGTGCGCTTGTCGCGCACTTTCATCGTTTCCTGCGTCGCCGCCCCAGCCGCGAGGCTGACGTTGAGGCGCTCGCGCAACTGCGGCACGCGCGCATCCTTGTCGCCCGGCTTGATCGCGGGACCGCCGGCGATGCGGCGGTCGGCGTCGTTACGCGATCCGCCGGCGCGCAACTCGGCGAGCTTGGCCTTGAGCGCTTTGTACGCCTCATGCGGCGGATCGAAACTGTTGAACGCGGCGTTGATGTCGCGGGCCTCAGGGATTCGTTTGAGAATGTCGGCCGGCTCGGGCGTGTGCGCGCCGTAATCGACTTCCGCGACGACGCGGTTCGGCGCGATGCGGCCCGCCGAGAGATGACGGGCGAAGGTCATGATCGATTGCGTCAGCCTGATATCGGCGGCGGCGAGCGCGTCGGCGCCGGTCGCGGCTGCGAAGTCCGGCGCCGGATAATCGGTGGGGTCGAGCGCGTCGGCGCTGGCATTCTTCAAGCGGGCGATCACCGCCTTGGCGTTGCCGGTGAGGCGGTCGTCGCGAATCCAGATCGGCGCGAACTGGCGCGCCGTGTAATAGCTTTCCAGCGCCTTGCGCTCGGCCGGATTGTCGATGCGCTTGTCCAGCTTCTTGACCTGCTCGCGCAAACGGTCGGCGATCTGGCTGTCACTGGCGGCTAGTGCCTTGTCGAGCGGGGTGAGCTCGCTGGCATTTGCCGACGCAGCGGGCTCCGGCGCGGCCGGCGTTTGCGCCAGCGGTTCCGGCTTTGCCGGTTCGCGCGGCGCGGGCTGCGCCGCCGGCGCGATCTGGCGAATGGCGTCGGGCGCGGCGGCCGAGATGCGCGGCGTTGCGACGATCAGCGCCAGCATGGTGCCGGCAAGGAAATGGTCGAGCCTTACATGACGCATGAACTTGAACTCCACACGCATTCGCCAACGGAATGCTTCATATGCCGGGCAGTGTCCTAACCGGTGCGGCCCCCGACGCGCCTGTAGCCAATCCAGCGGCGCCATTATGCGGTGGAACGCATAGGCGGTTCAAAGATTTTCGCCGTCGTGCGGGCGCTTACTTCGCATCAAAGCTAACGCTGAATCTAATCGTTAAAATTTTAACGATTATTCAGCCGCCATTGTTTCGTTAACCGCGACTTCGGCGGCTTCTTCTTCAAGACCGAGGCCTTCCAGCTTGCGATAGAGCGTCGAGCGGCCGATTTTCAGTTTGCGCGCGACCTCCGACATCTGCCCGCGGTAATGCGCGATGGCAAAACGGATGGCGTCGCGCTCGATATCCTCGAGCGGTCTCACATCGTTGTGAGAATCGGTTAACGGCAGAGATGGCGCGACCATCGTCAGGCCGGGCTTCAGCCGCGCCATGCGGTCGCTGATGCTGAGGGGAACATCCGCCGGCATGTCGGGCGCCATATCGGGCGACGCCTCGATCAACTGCTCCGGCTGATGGTCTATGGGCTGCGCCGCCGGATCGGCCGTCACCTGCGGAAATTCGTTCATCCCGACGCTGTCACCGTCGGCGAGCACGACGGCGCGGAAAATCGCATTCTCGAGCTGGCGCACATTGCCCGGCCAGCGGAACGCGGCAAGCTGCGCCATGGCCGAACCGTCGAGCGCACGCAGGCGCTTGCCCTGTTCGGCGGCGATGCGGGTGAGGAAGTGACGCACCAGTTCGGGGATGTCTTCCGGACGCTTGCGCAAAGGTGGGATCGTGATCGGAAATACGCACAGGCGGTAGAACAGGTCTTCGCGGAAGCGGCCGGCCTTCACGTCGGCGATCAGGTCGCGGTTGGTCGCCGAGACGATGCGGACATCGACCTTGACGGTCTTGCGGCTGCCGACCGGCTCGACTTCGCCTTCCTGCAGCGCACGCAGCAATTTGACCTGCGCGGCCATCGGCAGTTCGCCGACCTCGTCGAGAAACAAAGTGCCGCTGTCGGCTTCGATGAACTTGCCGGTGTGCTTCTCAGTCGCGCCGGTAAAGGCGCCCTTCTCGTGGCCGAACAGGATCGACTCCACGAGGTTCTCCGGCATGGCGCCGCAATTGACCGCGACGAAGGGCCGGGCGCGGCGCTCGCCAGAGCCGTGAATGGCGCGCGCCATCAATTCCTTGCCGACGCCGCTTTCGCCTTCGATCAGAACGGGAATAGTGGAGGCGGCGGATTTTTCGGCGGCGCCCAGCACAGGCTTCATCGCCGGCGAGCGGCTGATGACGTCGGACAAAGTCAGAGTGCCGTCGCGGCTGCGCTTGACGCGCTGCAATTCGCTGGCCAGCGCGCGGGTGGCCAGCGCATTGCGCAAGCTCACTTCCAGCCGCTCGGGCGAGGCGGGCTTGACGACGAAGTCGGCGGCGCCGGCCCGCATCGCGGACACCACATTGTCGATGCCGCCATGCGCGGTCTGCACGATCACCGGGGTGTCGAGCCCGGCCTGGCGCATGCGCGCCAGAACGCCGAGGCCGTCGAGGTCGGGCATCACCAGATCGAGCACGACGCAGTCGACCCGGGTCGCCTGATCGCCAAGGAGGAGGCTAAGAGCGGCATCGCCGCCATCGGCGGTCAGCGCCCGGTAGCCGAAACGCTGCGCCATGGCCTCGATCAGACGGCGCTGCACCGGATCGTCATCGACGATCAACACCACTTCCGACATGAATCACTCCCACCACCGACGCCCGCACGCGAAAGCGCGGCTCACACCTGTGCCGATTTGGTGCAGTGTCGGCGATCCGGCTTAAGAGGCTGTTAAGTCCGTGGCGAAAGCCTGGTTAACCGATCGTTGCCAGCCGGCGGCCGGGGGTGTGCCTCAGAGGGCGGAGAGGATTGCGCCGACCGCGGGCTGGACTTCCGCCACGCCGCGCCAGACCATCTCGCCGGCGACATAGAGGATGATGAGCAGGCCGACATAGGCGATCCAGCGATGCTTCTGCAGCAAATTGGCGATGAAGTTCGCGGCGATGCCCATCAGGGCGATCGACAAAATCAGGCCGAACACCAGCACATAAGGGTGGTCGCGCGCGGCGCCGGCGACGGCAAGCACGTTGTCGAGCGACATCGATACGTCGGCGATGAGGATCTGCACGGCGGCCTGCCGGAAGGTCTTGCGCGGCGCATGGCCGGCGATGGTGCCATCGGCATTGAGGTCGGCGTTGGCCAGCGCCTCGGTCGCTTCCTGTTCCGCCTCGTGCGATGTGCGCAGTTCGCGCCACATCTTCCAGCACACCCATAACAGCAGGATGCCGCCGGCGAACAGCAGGCCGACGATTTGCAATAGCTGCGTGGTGACGCCGGCGAAGGCGATGCGCAGGATGGTGGCGGCGGCGATGCCGGCGAGGATTGCCTTGGTGCGCTGATCTTTGGGAAGGCCGGCCGCGGCCAGCCCGATGACGATGGCATTGTCGCCGGCGAGCACCAGGTCGATCATGACGACCTGGAGAAAAGCGATCATCGCTGTAGACGTGAAGAATTCGATCATGACCAGGGGCCTTGCTAGTAATTCCAGCCGACATCGCAGCCTCGCGGCTGCCAGAGGGGCCCGGTCTGGCGGTGGGATTTTGCGATTAGTTTTTCTGCCTCAGTTCAAACAGCTGCATGACGTTCTCAGGTTCGGTCATCATCGCCGTGGCGCAGCCGATCAAGGTCAGTGCGCCGGAGACATCCCAATAGGTGACGAAAGCCGGCTTTGCCTTGCGCTGCCGCCAGCCGAGCGCGGCGAGGATTGCTGCCGACACGAACAGGGATGCGGCGACGGCGGGGTAGAGCGCATCCGGCGAAATTTCCCGGGCCGCATAGGCGGCGAGAATGGCGCTCGCGCCGGCGGCGAAAACGAACAAGTGGACTGGCCCGATGGGCTGCGAAAGCGCGCCCGTCTCCTGGATCTTTGCCGGAATTCTTGTGGCCATTCCGTTCTCCCTGACGCCTCTGGATGGGGCGCGTAACTTTGGCGGACAGCCGAAACGTGCTATTCTGCATTCGGTCCATTCATATTTCGTGAATGATAGTTTAGTAAGTTTGAAACGTCAATGAACGCAGGATTACCGCGCTTGAACGAGCAGCCGCATTCCGCGAAAGGTCCTGAAGAAGCCAAGCTGCGCCGCAAAGAAGCGGGCACATGGCTGAAGGCGCTGCGCCAGCGCGCTGGTTTGTCGCAGATCCAGCTCGCCGAACGGCTGGGCTACAAATATTACACTTTCATCGCCCAGGTGGAGAATGGCCACGGCCGGGTCCCGACCGAGGGCATGGAAGCCTGGTCGCTGGCGCTCGGCGAGGATCCTTCCAGCTTCGCCCGTCACTTGCTGTCCTTTTACGACCCGGAACTGCACCGGCTCCTGTTCGAGGTGAAGCCAAGGTGAAGACATGAACATCGTCCCGTTTCCCCGCCGCGACGGCGATATCGTCGGCCTGTGGCAACGCTTTGAAATACAGCGCGTCGCCGACGCCTGCGCCGAGCCGCTGTCGCGCGGCGAGGTGAGCGGCTGGGAAGCCGGCGTCACCGAGGCAGGCGATCCGCAGTTGTACCTGCTGGGCCCGCCGCCGGAACGGGAATGCCTGGTCTGCCTGACGCGGATCGGCCGGCTTTACGTCATGGAGGACGGTCAAGGCCGAATCCTGTTCGAGCACGATGCCATCGGCGTCCTGGCAGAACAGATGCGCGGCGTTCTCCGCCGCAAGAAGGCGGCGATCATCACCCGTATCGCAGCCGCCTGGATCGCCGTGCGGGAAACTTTCGAGGAAAAGGTCGAACCGGCGCTGGCCGAACCGATCGAGATGGTCTCGCTGATCGCGCCGCAATTCGGCGCCTTCCTCTAAAAGCGCACACGCGCATGCGATCCTGCGCGGTTGCCTCGGGCGCGATCGTCCCTATCTTGTGGGATCAAGCGAATCTCCAACTTGTCGATAGGGCAGAATGTCAAAAGCCGCGAAGCGCGTACCCAGCCGTGCCCGTCCGACCGCGATGTCCCGGAAGTCCAAGCCGTCGGCCAAAGGCGCTAAATTGAGCAGCCTGCCGGTCTGGAACCTCAACGACCTCTATCCCGGCATCGACAGCCCCGAATTGAAGCGCGACCTGGAAAAGGCCGACGCCGACTGCGCCACCTTCGAGAAGGACTTCAAGGGCCGGCTGGCTGAGCTGGCCGCCGCGCCGGAAGCGCCCGGATTACTCGACGCGGTCAAGCGCTATGAGGCGATCGGCGATCTGCTCGGCCGCATCGGCTCTTTTTCCGGCCTGCTGCATGCCGGCAATTCGACCGACGCCGCGATCACCAAATTCTACGGCGACATGAGCGAGCGCATCACGCAGGCCTATTCGCATCTGCTGTTCTTCGATCTCGAATTGAACCGCATCGACGATGCCGTACTCGACGCGGCGATGAATGGCCCGCTCGGCCATTACCGGCCGTGGATCGAGGATGTGCGCAAGGAAAAGCCGTACCAGTTGGAAGACCGCATCGAACAGCTCTTCCACGAGAAGTCGCTGACCGGCTATTCCGCCTGGAACCGGCAGTACGACGACACCATCGCCGCGCTGCGCTTCAAGATCGGCGGCAAGGACATTTCGATCGAGCCGGCGCTCAACCTGATGCAGGATGCCGACGGCAAGAAGCGCAAGGAAGCCGCGCAAGCGCTGGCGAAAACCTTCAAAGCCAATCTGCGCCCGTTCACGCTGATCACCAATACGCTGGCCAAGGACAAGGAAATCTCCGACCGCTGGCGCGGCTTCAAGGATGTCGCCGATGCGCGCCATCTGTCGAACCGCGTCGAGCCGGAAGTGGTAGAAGCGCTGGTCTCCGCCGTGCGCGCCGCCTATCCGAAACTGTCGCACCGTTATTATGCGCTAAAGGCGAAATGGTTCGGCAAGAAGAGCCTGGCCTATTGGGACCGCAACGCGCCGCTGCCCAAGGTCGAGCAGCGCACGATTCCCTGGGAGACCGCGCGCTCGACCGTGCTCGACGCCTACGGCAAGTTCTCGCCGAAAATGGCGGAGGTGGCGGACGGGTTCTTCCAGAAAAACTGGATCGACGCCGGCGTGCGCGAGGGCAAGCAGCCGGGCGCTTTCGCCCATCCGACCGTGCCGTCGGCGCATCCTTATGTGCTGCTCAACTATCAGGGCAAGCCGCGCGACGTGATGACCTTGGCGCACGAACTCGGCCACGGCGTGCATCAGGTGCTCGCGGCGCCGAACGGTCCGCTGATGGCGCCGACGCCGTTGACGCTCGCCGAAACCGCGTCGGTGTTCGGCGAGATGCTGACCTTCCGCAAACTGCTCGCCGGCACCACCGACACGAAACAGCGCAAGGCCATGCTCGCCGCCAAGGTAGAGGACATGATCAACACCGTGGTACGGCAGATCGCGTTCTATAGTTTCGAGCGCAAGGTTCATCTCGAACGCCGCAACGGCGAACTGACTTCCGACAAGCTGTGTGAGCTGTGGATGTCAGTGCAGAGCGAAAGCCTGGGGCCGGCGATCGAACTGAAGGAGGGCTACGAGACTTTCTGGACCTACATTCCGCACTTCATCCATTCGCCGTTCTATGTTTACGCCTATGCCTTCGGCGATTGCCTGGTGAACTCGCTCTACGCCGTCTACGAGAAGTCGAACGAGGGCTTCGCCGAGCGCTATCTCGCCATGCTGGCGGCCGGCGGCACCAAGCACCACTCCGAACTGCTCAAGCCGTTCGGGCTGGATGCCACCGACCCCAAGTTCTGGGACGGCGGGCTGTCGGTGATTGCCGGGCTGATTACTGAGTTGGAGGGGTTGGGCTAGGTGTCAAAAGACACCCCTCCCACCGACACCGAAAAAAACCGCTTCGCCGCCCGCGCGCGCCGCTATGCCAAGGTCGGCACCAAGGTCGGCGGCGTCGCCGCGCGCGTGGCCAGCCAGCGTTTCCTCGGCGCCAAGCCGGATCGCGCCGGTAACGCCTTCGCGCTCGCCGCGGCACTCGGCGGCCTGAAGGGGCCGATCATGAAGGTGGCGCAGTTGCTCGCCACCATTCCCGACGCGGTGCCGCCGGAATACGCCGCCGAGTTGATGAAGCTGCAAAGCCAGGCGCCGCCGATGGGCTGGGCCTTCGTCAAGCGCCGCATGAACGCGGAGCTTGGTGCAGACTGGCAAGCGAAGTTCAAGAACTTCGAGCATCAGCCGGCCGCCGCCGCCTCGCTCGGCCAGGTACATCGCGCCACCGCGCTCGATGGGTCCTTGCTGGCATGCAAGCTGCAATACCCGGACATGCAGTCGGCGGTCGAAGCCGATCTCAATCAGTTGCAGATGCTGTTTTCCCTGCGCAAGCGTTTCGATCCGGCGATCGACACCGACGAGATGGCGGTCGAGATCGGCGCGCGCCTGCGTGAGGAACTCGATTACGCTCGCGAGGCGAAACACGCCGCGCTCTATCGGGCGATGCTCAAGGACGAGCCGTCCATCCGCGTGCCGCAGGTTTGGCCCGAACTGTCCAGCGGCCGGCTGCTGACCATGCAATGGATGGAAGGCAGCAAGATGCTGTCACATACCGACGACAGCCTTAGCGTTCGTAACAAACTCGCCACCGCGATGTTCACCGCCTGGTGGTTTCCGTTCAGCCGCTTCGGCGTCATCCACGGCGATCCGCATCTCGGCAATTACACGGTGTTCGACGATGCGAAAGGCGACGCCGCCGGCATCAATCTGCTGGACTATGGCTGCATCCGCATCTTCCCGCCCGGCTTTGTCGGCGGCGTGGTCGATCTCTATCGGGGCCTGCTTGAAGGTGACGATGCCCGCGTCGTCCATGCCTACGAGACCTGGGGTTTCAGGCGGCTGACCAAGCCCCTGATCGACGCTCTCAATATCTGGGCGCGCTTCATCTATGGTCCGCTGCTCGACGACCGCGTCCGCACCATCGCCGACGGGGTCAAGCCGTCCGATTACGGCCGCAAGCAGGCCTTCGAGGTGCATCAGGCCCTGAAAAAGCTCGGCCCCGTCCAGGTGCCGCGCGAATTCGTCTTCATGGACCGCGCCGCCGTCGGCCTCGGCGCCGTGTTCCTGCATCTGGCGGCGGAGCTGAATTTCTATCGTCTGTTCAACGAGGCGATAGAGAATTTCGACCTCGGCCAGGTGGCGGCGCGGCAGACCGCCGCGGTCGATGCCGTTGGCCTGAAATCCTCCACAGGGGCCTGAATCCGGGCGCCTCCTTGCCGCCGCCGGGCGTTGCCCTGACGCCCCGATTGCGCTAACCCCTCTGCCGTCAGGGATTTGAGCAATTCGGAGAGATTCCCCCATGGCCGACCACGGCACCGTCCAATACGAGACCGCAACCGGCAACGACTATCCGGCGCACGAAAACACCTACGAGACCTTCGTCAAATTCGCCTTCGTGGGGTCGATCCACATCATCAATCTGTTGCTCGGCCTGACGGTCGGCGGCGTGATGGGACACTGGCTGACGTCGATCCCGGTCTTCCTGATCGCCATCATCGGCCTGGTGACCGGTTCGAAGACTTCGAGCTACGTCGCTTTCGTGCTCTGCTTCCTGATCTTTGCCTTCACCGGTCTGTCGCACTAGCGCATAATTGCAAAGTTACCGAAACCGCGCCGGGCGGCCACGCCCGGCCGGCGACAACCGGTAAAGCAGGGGCCGTGAATGCGAATTGCCGTAGCGCGTGAAACCGAAGCGCAGGAGCCGCGCGTCGCGGCCACGCCGGAAACCGTCAAGAAATTCAAGGCGCTCGGCGCCGATGTCGCGGTCGCCCGCGGCGCCGGCATCGCCTCCGGCATTCCGGACGCCGACTATGAAGCTGCCGGCGCGACCATCGGCGAAGACGTCGTCAAGGACGCCGACCTCGTGCTCAAGGTCCGCCGCCCGGCGGCCAACGAACTCTCTTCTTACAAGAAGGGCGCGCTGGTTCTGGCCATCATGGACCCTTACGGCAACGAAGCCGCCCTCAAGCAGATGGCGGTCGCCGGGCTGATTGCCTTTGCCATGGAATTGATGCCGCGCATTACCCGCGCCCAGTCGATGGACGTTCTCTCCAGTCAGGCCAATCTCGCCGGCTACCGCGCCGTCATCGACGCCGCCGAGCAATATGGCCGCGCGCTACCGATGATGATGACAGCGGCCGGCACCGTCCCGGCGGCCAAGGTTTTTGTCATGGGCGTCGGCGTTGCCGGCCTTCAGGCGATCGCGACCGCGCGCCGCCTCGGCGCGGTCGTCACCGCGACCGACGTGCGCCCCGCCACCAAGGAGCAGGTCGAAAGTCTCGGCGCCAAGTTCCTGGCGGTCGAGGACGAGGAATTCAAGAACGCGCAGACGGCCGGCGGCTACGCCAAGCCGATGTCGGCTGAATATCAGGCCAAGCAGGCCGTGCTCACCGCCGAGCACATCAAGAAGCAGGACATCGTCATCACCACCGCGCTGATCCCGGGCCGACCGGCGCCGCGCCTTATCACCTCGGAAATGGTGCACTCGATGCGTCCGGGTTCGGTGATCATCGATCTCGCGGTCGAGCGTGGCGGCAATGTCGAGGGCGCCAAGCCCGGGGAGATCGCGGTCGTCGGCCCGGCCAAGATCGTCGGCTATCTCAATGTGCCGGGCCGCCTCGCGGCGTCCGCGTCCGCGCTCTACGCCAAGAATCTCTACACCTTCGTCGAGACCATGATCGACAAGAAGGAAAAGAAACTGGCGATCAACTGGGACGACGAGATCATCAAGGGCACCGCGCTGACCCGCGACGGCGCCATCATCCATCCGAATTTCATGCCGAAGACGGCAGCCTAAGGGGCGTCACCAATGCATGACCTCGCAACCGCGGTCGATCCCTTTACCTTCCGGCTTTCGATCTTCGTCCTCGCCGTCTTCGTCGGCTATTACGTCGTCTGGTCGGTGACGCCGGCGCTGCATACGCCTTTGATGTCGGTGACCAACGCGATCTCCTCCGTCATCGTCGTCGGCGCGCTGCTCGCCGTCGGCGTGCCGCTCGCCGTCAACGACAACGGCCCGCTCTGGGCACGGATGTTCGGCTTCGTCGCGCTGATTTTCGCCTCGATCAATATCTTCGGCGGCTTCCTGGTCACCTCGCGCATGCTGGCGATGTATCAAAAGAAGAAGAAATAGCAGCCATGAACGCCAACATCGCAGCGCTGCTTTATCTCGTCGCCGGCGTCCTGTTCATTCAGGCGCTGCGCGGACTGTCGAGCCCGGCTTCGAGCCGCATGGGCAATCTGCTCGGCATGATCGGCATGACCATCGCGGTGGTCACCACGCTCGCCGCGCATCCGCCGACCGACACGATCGGCTGGGTGCTGGTCGTCGGCGGCATTGTCATTGGCGGCGGCATCGGCGCGGTTATCGCGCGCAAAGTGCCGATGACCTCGATGCCGGAACTGGTAGCTGCCTTCCATTCGCTGGTCGGCATGGCGGCGGTGCTGGTGGCGGCGGGCGCCTTCTACGCGCCGGCGGCCTTCGACATCGGCACGCACGGCCACATCCATCAGGCCAGCCTGATCGAAATGGCGCTCGGTGTCGCCATCGGCGCCTTGACGTTTACCGGCTCGGTGATCGCCTTCCTGAAATTGTCCGCGCGCATGAGCGGCGCGCCGATCATGCTGCCGTTCCGCCACGTCATCAACATCGCCATTGCGCTCGCTTTGGTGTTCTTCATCTATGGCTTCTACGTCTCGCAGTCGGCGCTCGACTTCTGGCTGATCACCATCCTGGCGCTGGCGCTCGGCGTGTTGATGATCATCCCGATCGGCGGCGCCGACATGCCGGTCGTCATCTCGATGCTGAATTCCTATTCCGGCTGGGCCGCCGCCGGCATCGGCTTCACGCTTGGCAATTCGGCGCTGATCATTACCGGCGCGCTGGTCGGTTCATCGGGCGCGATCCTGTCCTACATCATGTGCCACGCGATGAACCGCTCGTTCGTCTCGGTCATCCTCGGCGGTTTCGGCGGCGAGACCGCCGCCGCCGGCGGCGCGGTCGAGGCGCGCCCGGTCAAGCTGGGGTCGGCGGAGGACGCCGCCTACATCATGAAGAACGCGCAGAAGGTCATCATCGTGCCGGGCTACGGCATGGCGGTGGCGCAGGCGCAGCACGCGCTGCGCGAGATGGCCGATAGGTTGAAGAAGGAAGGCGTCGAGGTGAAGTACGCCATTCACCCGGTCGCCGGCCGCATGCCGGGCCACATGAACGTTCTACTCGCCGAGGCCAATGTGCCTTACGACGAAGTGTTCGAACTGGAAGACATCAATTCCGAATTCGCCCAGGCCGATATCGCTTTCGTCATCGGTGCCAACGACGTCACCAACCCGGCGGCCGAGGAAGACAAGACCTCGCCGATCTACGGCATGCCCGTGCTGCAGGTCTGGAAGGCCGGCACCGTGATGTTCATCAAGCGCTCGCTGGCGTCGGGTTACGCCGGCATCGACAATCCGCTGTTCTACCGCGACAACACGATGATGCTTCTCGGCGACGCCAAGAAGATGACCGAAAGCATTGTTAAGTCGCTGTGATCGTTATATAAATTAATTTTGACGTCATTATTGTATTTTGGTGTCAAAAGATTTATTGTCGCTTTTATGGCCCGACGACGCCCAGAGACCAAAGTTCATCCGCGCGCCGCGACGACGTTTCGCATTGAGCCGCGCACAATGGGCGGCCTGGAAAAGCTGGGCGCGCTTTTGCACCGGCCGCTCAACAAGCTCGCCAATGAAGCCCTGCAAGAATATGTCGAGCGGCGCATGGCCGAACTCGAAGGCGATCTTGCCGCTACGCTGAATGACTTGCGCGCCTACCGGCAAAGCGATCCGAACTTCGACCGTTCGCTGAAGGAATTCGTCAAGGCGGAAATTTCCGAGGGCCCCGACCCGCTCGAAGGCACTGTCGTGATGGAAAGCGACATCGACAGACTCGGGCCCAGCCAGCAAAAAATACAAAAGCTCTTGAATGGCTGATTGGGACGAAGACAGTCCTGAACTCGGCGTCAACCTTGCAGCGTTGTCTCTCCTTATTCGCGGCGAAGCCGTTCTGCGAGCCGTCCCGACCGTCGCGGCGGCGCGCGAATGGCATCGCCTCATGATGCATAACCTCAACGTGCCGACCCCCGGTTATATTGGAAAGTATCGCGGCGAGCCGGGGCTCGATGGCGTGAACGTGCGGATCGGTACGCGCTACGGCGTCCGCTCTGCGCTCGTCGCGGCTGAACTGGCAATTTTGGAGCAAACGCTGCAAAGCGCATTGGCGGCGCTCGATGAGGATATTGCCATCGACGGCGCGTTGACCGCCGACCAGTTCAAGGCCGTCATCAACGTTTGCGCGTGGCTGCACGCCGAGTGGGTGCGGATTCATCCTTTTGCGAACGGCAACGGGCGCATGGCGCGCGTCTGGGTTAACTACGTCGCCATGCGCTACGGGCTTCCCGCGTTCGCGCGCCTGCGGCCGCGCCCAGACAGTCCATATGATGCGGTCGCGGCCGAATCAATGCAGGGAACCTGGCAAGCAACGGCGTTGCTGTTCCAGAAAATGTGCCGCGACGCTATGCGCCAGCGGTCATGAGCGAAATTCTCGAAAGGCGGAGGGCTCTAAGCCTCACGCCGTTCTGGCGAACCGTTCGATCGCCAGCATTTCGGCGGTCTCGATCTGCGGATCGGCCGGCGGCGGAACGTAGCGAAATGTGTGGCCGTGCAGCGTCACGGTGAGGCCGTCATCATCGTCGCGATTGCCGAAGGTTGCGACACGGCGGTCGAGATCGTCCTTGGCCACCGTCGGCGGCACCGCGCGCAGTTCCTCGTATAGCCGCCGCGTGGTCTTGCGGCCGCGCCAGGTCACCGGCAGCGTCGCCAGCGCTTCGGCGCGGGTTAGGGATCCCGCCAGATTCCAGAAAATCCGCGCCAGGGCGACAAAGGCCATCTGCTCGAGCCGCTGCGCCGTCGTGTTGGGCGGAACGCAGAACATTTCGACGCCGACAATGGGCCCGGCATCGACGCGCTCCAGCATCACATGGGCGGTGACGCCGAAGGTCGCGACCTGATCATAGACCGCGAAGTGCGCCGGGCCCCAGCCGGGATAATTCGGCGGGCCAGGATGAAAATTGTAGGCGCCATAGCCGAGCGCGTCGAGAATGCGCGGTGGCACGATGACATCGGTCGAGAAGGCGATCAGCCGCGCCCGCGCCAGTTCATCGGGCGCGAGGGCGTCGAGTTCTTGCAGCGAAGCGACGTGGCGCACGTCGATGCGCGGATCGCGAATGCCGAGCACCCCGGCCAGCGCCGCGGCCTCGATAGGGCCGGTCAGCAGAAAGATGGTGTCGAATTCCGGAAGGCCGCTCATGCGGCGTCCCGTGGGGCTGCAACGCCGGGAGATTTGAAAGCGGCATGACTCACGCACGCCAATGTCACGCTGCGCCTCAACATCACAAATCCCCGCCGGGATACGTCCCGCGAATAGATGGCTTAGCTGCCGGTATCGCAAAGAATTAGCGCAACGTGGTGAGGATTTGGTTAAATTATCGGTCTGTTTACTTTAACGGCGCGCCGGCGGGCGTCTTATGGACCGGCGCCGCGTTCAATCCGCCGCCTTCTTTGGCAGCGGCAGCGTGCCATGCACGCGAATGCCTTCCGGCCGATAATCGATGCTGACCTTGGCCTGGATCTGCCCCGGCAGCACGAACTGCAAAAGCCGTGAGCCGAAGCCCTGCCGCGTCGGCAGCGTCACCGTCGGTCCGCCGCTCTCCACCCAATCGAAGTTCAATTGACGACTCGAGGCCGTAATGGTTTCGCTCCAGGTCACATCGACCTTGCCGCCATAGACCGACAGCGCGCCGTATTTGGCGGCATTGGTGGTGAGTTCGTGCATGGCGAGGCCGAGCGGCACCGCCGCCTGCGCGGCGATCTCGACCGGCGGCCCGGTCAGGCTGACACGGCCGTCGCTGCCGTCGTCGAAAGCGTCGAGTTCGCTGTGCAGGATATCGCTGAACGATACCGGGCGGCTGTCGTCGCTGAGTAAAATGTGGGTCTTGGCCAGAACGCCGATGCGGCCGATCAGCGCCGTCTGGAAATCCTCGATGCTGGTGGCGCTGCGAGCGGTCGAGCCCATGATCGCCTGCACGGTGGCCAGCGTATTTTTTACGCGATGGTGCAACTCGCGCACCATCAGGTGCTGGCGTTCCTCGGCGCGTTTGCGCTCGGTGATATCGACCAGCATGTTGACGGCGCCGACCAGCCGGCCGGCCTCGTCATGCAGCGGCGTCGGATAGGGGATGAAGGGCACGCGCGTACCGTCCGGCCGCTCGCAGATCGCTTCCATGCCGCGCACCGGCCGGTCCTCGCGCAGAGCCACCGCCATCGGGCAGTCGCCATGCGGCATCGGAGTGCCATCGGGCCAATACAGTTTCCACGAGCCGCACCATTCGGTGGAGCCGGGCGTCGGCCGGTGGCCCCACAGTTCGGTGGCGGCTTCGTTGTAATAGGTCAGGCGGCCGGCGGCGTCGGTGGTGTAGACGGCGGCGGGCAGGGCGCCGAGCAGTTCGCGGAAGCGCCGCTCGCGCTCGCGCAGCGTTTCCAGCGTGCGCAATGCGCCGGCCAACGGCACCACGGTGTCGTCCGCCGTCGCGCGCGCGCTCACGGCGCGCTCGAATTCGCTCTCCAAAAACCCGGCCTGCTTGTCCATTCCCCAGGGTATCCAGTCTCTTGCGCGGTCCGGCGCTACGGGATTTGCCGGGACCTGACAGCCCCAATGTCTTTAAAGCCGGCAAAACACATATGGTTCCGTGAAATTGTTGAATAATCCGCTGTTGCGACTGGCAAAACGCCGCGCCCTCGGGCGCTCGGCACCTGCGGCAGGTCGCCCCGGCCATGATAAAGTGACGCCATGGCCGTGTGGAAATGGTTCGGCATCGTGGCGTTGCTCGGTTATGGCGGCCTGTTGGCGGCGCTTTATCTGATGCAGCGCGCAATCATGTATCCGGCCCCCCAGGTCGAGCGCACGGCGCCCGGTTCCGCCGGCTTTCCGCAGGCGCAGGAACTGACCCTCGACACCGCTGACAGCGAGAAGGCCATCGCCTGGCATGTCCCGGCCCGCGCCGGTCGGCCTGTCATCCTGTTCTTTCATGGCAATGGCGAGGTTCTGGCCTGGCGCGTGCCCCGCTTCCGCGCCCTGGTCGCGGACGGGACCGGGCTCGTCGCGCTGTCGTTTCGCGGCTACGCCGGCTCGAGCGGGACACCCAGCGAAGCCGGGCTGGTCGCCGATGGCGAGGCGGCATATCAATTCGCTGCCACCCTCTATCCGCCGGATCGTATCGTGCCTTTCGGCTATTCGCTTGGCAGCGGCGTCGCCGTCGCGATCGCAGCGCGCCATCCGGTCGGCGGTCTGATCCTGGAGGCGCCGTACACGTCGACGGTAGACGTCGCGGCGGCGGCGTTTCCCTATCTGCCGGTGCGCTGGCTGCTGCGCGACCGCTATCAGTCCGACCGGCGCATCGGCGCCGTGCGCGCGCCGGTTCTGGTGATGCACGGCGAGAAGGACCGGGTGATCCCGATCGGCTTCGGCGAACGGCTCTTTGCCCTGGCCAATGAACCCAAGCGCATGGTGCGCTTTCCCGATGCCGACCACGCCTACAGCGACGATGCGGGTATCCTCGCGGCGGCGAAGGCATTTCTGGATCAACTGCCTTGACGGCGGGACGTTGGACATTCGGCCCTCGCTGCATATGATCGCCACAATACTTACGGGGGATGCCGCCATGCTGTTCAACGTCTGTTCCTGCGTCGGGTCATCGCCGCTCGCCGTGGGGTTGGGGCCGCTATGCGCCGGTGGCGCAGGCTTCGTCACGGCGATGATGGCAACGCTCGCGGCCAGTGCCCGGACGCAGCCGGCCAAGACCCTGCGCGCCGCGGTGCCGGTGGTCGACAAGCTCGCCGTGCGCATCGTCACCGACAATATCGTCATCCAGTTCGTGCCGACCGAAAAGCGCGACGGCCTCACCGTCGAACGCAAAAGCGGCAATACCTTTCCGGACAAGCCGCCGCGCACGATGCTGAACGGCGAATGGGGCCTGGCCATGCATGCGCAATCGTTCGCGGCGGGCGTCGAGCGCAATGTGATGATCGATTTCGGCTACACGCCGGAAGTGCTGCTGAACAATATCGATATCCTGCAAATCGATCCGGCGGTCTTCGATGCGCTGGTGCTCAGCCACGGCCACTACGATCATTTCGGCGGCATGGTCGGCTTTCTCAACGCCACGAAAGGCAAATTGAAGCCGAAGATGCCGTTCTATGTTGGCGGCGAGGATTGCTTCTGCATTCGCCGCAATCCCGGCGGCCAGTTCGGCGCGCTCGACCGCAAGGCAATCATGGATGCCGACCTCACGCTGATGATGGCGTCGGAACCGGCCATTGTCGCCGACCACGCTTTCACCACCGGCCGCATCGGACAAACCTCGTTCGAAAAGCCGTTGCAGCCCTCGACCGAGATCATCGGGATCAACGCCGACGGTTTTGGCTGTTTCGCCGAGGACATGCCGGCGGAAAAGAACACCGGGACCTATATACCCGACGATTTCGACCACGAGATCGCCACCAATTATGTGGTCAAGGATCAGGGCCTGGTGGTGCTGACGTCATGCAGCCATCGCGGCGTCATCAATACCGTGCGCCAGGCCATTGCCGCCTCCGGCGTCAACAAGGTGCTTGCCGTTGTCGGCGGCTTCCACGTCGTGCCGCCGCTCGGCGACGACTACATCAACAAGACGATCGAGGAATTCCGCGCCATCGATCCGAAATATCTGATCGTGGGTCATTGCACCGGCGACCGCTTCTACGATCTCGCCCGCGCTGCCTTGGGCGACAAGGTGATCCATTCGGCGGTCGGTATGCGGCTGGTGTTCGGGACGTAGGGCGGTATCGCTGCGCGCACCGGCCAAAAGCAAAAAACGCGGGACCTTGCGGACCCGCGCTTTGCAACGGAATCTGAAATTTCGACTAGAAGCGCGAGCCGCCGCCGCCGGCGCCACCACGGCCGCCACGGCCACCGGCACCGCCAGGACCACCCGCGCCGCCCGGACCGGCCGCGCCCGGAACGATCCGTGGCTTCATCGGCAGCAGGCCTTCGCGCTGCATCTTCTTGCGCGCCAGCTTGCGGGCGCGGCGGACGGCCTCGGCCTTTTCGCGCGCCTTCTTTTCCGACGGCTTTTCGTAATGGCCGCGAAGCTTCATTTCGCGGAAAATGCCCTCACGCTGCATCTTCTTCTTGAGCGCCTTGAGGGCTTGGTCTACATTGTTGTCGCGAACGAGAACTTGCACGCAGGCTCCTTCGTTGATGAAGAATCGAATTTCGGTCAAAAGCCGCGATAAATTGGCTCTTTGAGTCGGGTGGCTTTAGCAGACCTTTTCCGGCGAGTCTATTGGAACGGCCAAAAAAGCGCGGTTTCCGGGCTGTTCCGCCGGTTTCCGCCAGGAGGCAGCTTTCGCGGCGCCGGCCGGGGGTGCCGAAAAGGGCCGGAAATCGGGCCTATTTGGTGTAAACCCGCGTCACATGGCCCATTTTGCGGCCCGGCCGGGCGTCGGTCTTGCCGTAAAGATGCACCGAGGCGCCGGGTACCGTCAGCCAGGCTTGCGTCTCGTTCACCTCCGCGCCGATCAGATTGGTCATCTCGACCTTGCGGCCGAGCCGGATTGGCTTGGCCAAAGGCCAGCCGGCGACGGCGCGAATATGCTGCTCGAATTGCGACACCGTGGCGCCGTCGATGGTCCAGTGCCCCGAATTGTGGACGCGCGGCGCGATCTCGTTGACCAGCACCGCCTGCTTCTTTCCCGTCTTGACCACGAACATCTCGACCGCGAACACGCCGACATAATCGAACGCCTTGGCGATGCGGGTGGCGATGCGTTTGGCTTCCGTCGCCAGCGCCGGCGACACCTTCGCCGGCACCGTCGAGATTTTCAGGATGTGGTCGCGGTGCTCGTTCTCGGTCACTTCGAAACACTCGACATGGCCGTCGGCGGAGCGCGCGGCGATCACCGAGACCTCGCGCTCGAACTTGACGAAGCCTTCGAGAATGCACGGCGCGTTCTTCAATTTGCGCCAGGCCGCGTTGGCGTCGTCGCCCGGCATGATCTTGACCTGGCCCTTGCCGTCATACCCCATCGTTGTCGTCTTCAGCACGGCGGGCCGGCCGACTTTGTCGAGTCCGGCGGCAAGCTGCGAGGCCGAATGCACGGCGGCGTAGGGCGCGACCGCGATTTTCAGCCCGTCGATGAAATTCTTTTCGATCAGCCGGTCCTGCGTCAGCTCCAGCACATGCGGATCGGGGAACACCGGCTTGCGCTTGGCAAGGAACGAGGCCGTTTTCGCCGGCACATTCTCGAACTCGTAGGTGATGACGTCGACGCTTGATGCGAATTTCGCCAAAGCCGCCTCGTCCTCGTAAGGCGCGCAGGTCGAGGCCCGCACCACTTCAAAGGCGCCGGAATCCTTTTCCGGCGAATAGATATGGCAATGCAGGCCGAGCCGCGCGGCTGCGAGCGCCAGCATGCGGCCGAGCTGGCCGCCGCCGAGAATTCCGATCGTTGAGCCTGGCTTGAGCAAGGGATTAATCTTTGGGTTTCTTGGCGACCGATTTGGTCTGCCGGGCGCGCCAGGCATCGAGCCGTTTGGCGAGCGCCTTGTCCGACAGCGCCAGGATCGCGGCGGCGAGCAGCGCGGCATTGATAGCGCCGGCCTTGCCGATGGCCAAAGTGCCGACCGGAATGCCGCTCGGCATTTGCAGGATCGACAAAAGCGAATCCTTGCCCTCCAGCGCATGGGTATTCATCGGCACGCCGAGCACCGGCAGCGGCGTCATCGACGCCGCCATGCCGGGCAGATGCGCGGCGCCGCCGGCCCCGGCAATCACCACCCTGAAGCCCTTGTCGCGGGCGCTGTGGGCGAAATCGTACAGCCGCTTCGGCGTGCGATGCGCCGAGACGATCAGCGCCTCGTAGCCGATCTTGAGGGCGTCGAGTGTCTCTGACGTATGCTTCATCGTGGCCCAGTCGGATTGACTGCCCATGATGATCGCGACCGGTTTTGCAGCCATTTTGCCCCCTGTCCCACGCCCGGGCGGGCTTAAAGGAAGCGGCGGATTATAGGTCTGGAACCTTCGCTGGCAAGGTGAAATGGACGCGCGGAGCGCGCTATACTGGTTGCGGGGTGGGAAAGATTCGCCACAGGCAGACCGCGCGCAAAAAAAGGTCGGATAGTGACTGCCAATAGCCAGAGGGCCGAAGCCGCGGAGCTGTCCGCCGACCGCGATCTGAGCGCGGCGCCGGCGGAGCATTTGGTGGCCGAGATCGAGCAGTTGCGCGCCGCGCTGCGCGCGGCCGAGGGCAAGATCGCCGAGCTGGAAGCGCGCGCCGATGTCGATCCGCTGCTCGATATTCTCAACCGCCGCGGCTTCGAGCGCGAACTGGCGCGTTCGCTTGCCTATGTCCGGCGCTACGGCACCGATGCCGCTTTGATGGTGATCGATCTCGACGGCTTTAAAGGCGTCAATGACCGGCACGGTCATGCCGCCGGCGACGCGCTGCTCAAGGCGGTGGCCGCCGCGCTGCGCGGCAAGGTGCGCGCCTCGGATGTGGTGGCGCGGCTCGGCGGCGACGAGTTCGGCGTGCTGTTGTGGAACGTCGATGCCGGCCGCGCGGCGAGCAAAGTCGTCGAGCTGGAAAATGTCATCGAGCAGGTGCGCGCCGATCATGGCGGGGTCGCGTTGACAGTCGGCGCCAGTGCCGGCGCGGTGACGCTTTCGCCGGAGTCGAGCGCCGAGGCGATCATCGACGCCGCCGATAAGGCGATGTATGCGCGCAAGCACGGGCGGCGGGGCTAAAGCGTTTTCGAGCGAAGTGGGCCCCGGTTTGCGTGAAGAAAACGCGACAAAACAAAAAGCTAGAGCCCCGGCTTTGATTCCATCAAAGCCGGAAAGGCTCTAGCACGTCAGGCGATAATATCCGGCGTCAGCTGGTCCTCGACCTGCCGGATCTTGTCGCGCAGCACCAGTTTGCGTTTTTTTCAGCCGCTGCACCTGGATCAGGTCGGAGCCCGGCGATGTCATCAGCGCCTCGATCGCGGCATCGAGGTCGCGATGCTCCTGTTGCAGGCGCGCCAGTTGCTCGCGCAACGCAACTTCTTCGTTGTCGTTCATCGCCACCGCTTGTTTTCTTGACGTCCGGACATCGGCGCTCTTGGGGAACCCCGAAAGGTCGGAGGACCATGAGAGGTATTACTGGGTGTAAGCGACTTGAATTATCGCGTTTTCCACAGCCGCCGACAAGCGCTACAAAATTCGTCCGATTGCCCCAAGGGGTTTGGGCAAAAAATTGATCGATTGCTAACCTCGCTTTACCGTCGCTCTTGCGGCCAAATGGGGCTACACTTACATTTGTAGTGGTAGCGTTTTTATGAGCGTGCCAAATCAGAGAGCCAAACATCATCAGAACTCAAAGATTGAGGAGACATTCGGCATGTCGATGCAATCGCATCTCGCGGAACTTGAAAAAAAGCACCGGGCACTCAACGAAAAGATAAACGATTGCCAAGCGCACCCCGCCACCGATGATCTGGAAGTTGTGGAACTCAAACGGCGTAAATTACTGATCAAGGACGAGATCGAGCGGCTCCGTCACACCGAAAGCGACAGCGTCCACTGATCGAATAATTCTGGTTTTTTATTTAAGGCTCAACCGCCAGCGCGCCGTCTTGGCGCGGGTGGCGGTTTTGCTTTTTTAAGGGATCCCGGCGGCGGCCCGATTGTCATGGCCATGCCGAACCGGCTACCGTCCCGTTAATGGCAAAGGATAGCCGCCGGCCAATGGCGGCCCATCGCCAATCGGGGAGACGCCACCATGGGTTCTTTCGATCGCCTGACGCGCCGCGGCGCATTGCGGACTTTGGCGTCCGGGGCCGCCGCGCTTGCCGCGCCGAACCTGGCCATGCCGGCCCTGGCCGCGACCGATTACCCGACCCGCGCCATCACCATCATCGTGCCCTATCCGGCCGGCGGCGGCGTCGACGCCATGGCCCGCGTGGTCGGGCAGAAAATCTCGGGCGCCTTCAAGCAGCCGGTCAATGTCGAGAACCGCGGCGGCGGCGGCGGCACCATCGGCTATCGCGCCGTGTCGCGCGCCGCGCCCGACGGCTACACGCTGCTGCTCGGTCATACCGGCTCGGTGTCGATCAACCCCAGCCTTTACGTCAATCTCAACCTGAACCCGGCCAAGGATTTCGCCGCCATCGGCCTGATCGCCTCGATGCCGGTGGCGCTTCTGGTCCATGAGTCGTTTCCGGCCAAGACGCTGGCCGAGACCATCGCGCTGATGAAGAAGGATCCGGGCAAGCTCAATCTCGGCACCTCGGCGATCGGCACCGGCGGCTACATGTGCGCCGAACTGTTCAAGTCGGAAGCCGGCGTCGACGTCGCCATCGTTCCGTATAAAGGCACCGCGCCGGTGATGAACGATCTTCTGGGCAACCATGTGCCGATGGCCTTCGGCGTGCTGCCGCCGGCGCTCGGCAATCTGCAGGCCGGCAAGCTGCGCGCCATCGCCGTCACCAGCAAGAAGCGCTTCTCGCTTTTGCCGGATGTGCCGACCTTCGACGAATCCGGCATGCCGGGTTTCGAGGCGGTGCTGCGCTATGGCCTTTTGGCGCCGGCCGGCACGCCGCCGGAGATCGTCGAAAAGCTCAGCGCCGAACTGCGCAAGCTCGCCGACGACAAGGACGTGCAGCAGCGCATTCACCTGGAAGGCGGCGATCCTTTGACCTCGACCGCGGCCGAGTACTCCGCCGATATCGTCGCCGAGGAAAAGAAATGGGGCGGTCTGGTGCGCAAGCTTAATCTCAAGGTCGATTGATCGAGAGCGTTGCCAGGCGTCCGGAAATGCGAAAAATCTAAAGCGGTAGCACGTCGAAAATCATTCTTAAGGGGGGATGTCATGCGGTCTTTGTCGCGCTTTCTTGCGCCCGGTCTGCTTGTGCTCGGTCTGCTCGCGCTCGCCGGCGCGCCGCGAGCGCATGCCGACGATTATCCGAACCGGCCGATCACTTTGATCGTTCCTTTTCCGGCCGGCGGCAGCACCACGGTGATGGCGCGCAACGTCGCCGACAAGATGTCGACCCTGCTCGGCCAGAACATCGTCGTGGAAAATCGCGCCGGCGCCGGCGGCACCATCGGCACCCGCGCGGCGGCGAAGTCGCCGCCGGACGGATACACCATCGTGCTCGGTTACACCGGCACGTTTTCGATCGCACCCAGTCTCTACGCCGATCCCGGCTACGATCCACGCAAGGATTTCGCGCCGATCGGTTTGATCGGCACCGCGCCGAGCGTGATGGTGGTGCATCCTTCGGTGCCGGTGAAGACGGTGGCGGAATTCGTCGCCTATGCCAAGGCGCAGGCCCAGCCGGTGTCCTACGGCTCGCCCGGCGTCGGCACCGCCAATCATCTGGCGGGGGAGTTGTTCGCCAGTGCGACTGGCGTCAAGTTGCAGCATATCCCGTACAAGGGTTCGGGCCCGGCGATGACCGACCTGATCGGCGGGCACATTCCGATGATGTTCGTGCCGATCCCGAATTCCATCGGCAACGTGCAGAGCGGCAAGCTGCGCGCGCTGGCGGTGTCGAGCCCGAAGCGTTCCGCGCTGCTGCCGGAACTGCCGACGGTGCAGGAATCCCTCAAGAAGGATTTCGACGTGGCGTTGCGCTACGGCCTGGCGGCGCCGGCCGGCACGCCGCGTCCGGTCATCGACAGACTCAACAAGGCGCTGAACGAGGTGCTGGCCACCGCGGACGTGCAGAAGCGGTTGACCACCGAAGGCGCCGAGTCGCTGGCCGGCACGCCGGAGGCTTACGGCGTGGATATCGACAAGGAAGAAACCATGTGGCGCTCGCTGGTGAGCGGGCTTGGGCTGAAGGTGCAGTGAAGCTGTAGCGTTTTCGAGCGAAGTGGGTACCGGTTCGCGTAAAGAAAACGCGTCAAAACAAAAAGCGCGACCGGCTCGCTCAATGCGGCAATGTGCTGTCGTATTCGCCGCCGATGAGCGCCGCTTGCGCCCGTTGCAGAAAAGCGTCGGCGACCGATCCGGGGTCGCCGTCGGCCCATCTTTTCTGCTGCAACAGGACGAGCGTGAACAGCAGCAGCACGGTGCCGATCATGCAGGCATTCAACATTCCGCTAAGGACGGGATGCCTTGGGATGGCGACAGCCAGGTTCCGCGGCGGATGCTTGCGTTTCGGGCGTGGCAGGTCGGTCGGCATGGGATCGCTCCATGATGCATGGACCCAGACTCAAACTCCGCTACCGGAAAAGCCTACATCACCGCGCCGGAGAAGTCTCATTTGCCAAAGCCGCGATCTGGCCGTATTTTCAGGCTTCGCTATGCCGGCGAACCATCAAGAGCGTAGCAAGACCGAAAGGGCAGCCATGACAAACCCGCGATTTAGCCTGAAATCTTGCCGCCGGCACCGGCTCGTCAGCAGGATCGCCGCAGCGGGCGCTGGCGCGATCGGTATCCTTATGCTGGCCGGCGTCGCGGCGCAGGCTTTCACCTTCAACGACCAGCCGAGCGGCGGCGGCGCCGACAGCGCGACGAAATTCACCGATCCCGCCGACCGGGCCAAATTGCGCATGAACGGCAATACCGGCGACAGGACCACGATCCAGGGCGGCAACACCACGTTTCAATTCGGCGGCCGCGAGTCGTTCGACCAGCGCTACGACTCGAACCGGATGTTCAGCCCGAACAGTCTGACCGGGCGGTAGCGGAAAAAAATCACCGCTTCCGCGACATGAACGCCATGAACGCCGCCTGCGCGTCGGGCGATTGCAGCCGCGCCTTGAAGGCTTCCGCTTCCTCGTCGATGCGCGCGATAATCTCGTCGGGCGTCCCGCGCATCAGCCGGCGCGACACCAGCACGCCCT
>CANKBJ010000031.1 GCA_947479905.1 Bradyrhizobiaceae bacterium | reverse complement strand
TTTCTTCAGCCCGCCGACGATATAGGCCGAGACGCCGGCATCGACCGCCGCCTGGATCGAGGCGGTGTCGCTCTGGTCGACGAACATGGCCACCGGGCGTTTCACCGCGCGACTCATCTGGAACATCTGTTCGAGCATGTCGCGCGAGGGACTTTCCAGATCGATCAGGATGACGTCCGGGTCCATCGCATAGATGCGGACCAAGAGATTATGCGTCTCGGCAATGCGTTCAACCTGGGTGAAGCCGGCCTCGCGCAAGCCATCCTCGAGTATGGCGGCCCGGATCGGGCTTTCGTCGACGATGGCGATTTTCAGCGAGGAATCGCGTTGCCCGCCCTGCGGCTGGGAGCCGGGGCTTGATGCATCAGAACCCTTGCGCGTTTCGGCCAACTGCAAATCTCCGCCGAACTCATTACGACCGATTGTACCTGTTTGTCATGCAAGACCTATTCCATGCTTAAAGAATTAGCCTCCGTATTGCTCCCCGGTATTCCGTTAGGCAACATGACGGCATGACCATTTCCGAGCGCGCGGCGATCTTTCAGGAGCCAAAAATCGACTGCCATACGCATGTCTTCGATCCGGTACGGTTTCCTTACGGCCGCGACATTGCCTACCACCCATCCGGGCAGGAAATCGGCACCGCCGCGCAGTTGCGACAGGTCATGCAGACCTATGGCGTGTCGCACTCCTTATTGGTGCAACCGAACTCCGGCTACGGCGGCGACAATAGCTGCATGCTCGACGCCATCGCCCACGACAAGGACCGGCTCAAAGGCGTCGCCATTATCGATTTTAACGCCAGCCTCGACGACCTGCGGGCCCTGAAAACGCAAGGCATTGTCGGCGCCGCGTTCAACCCGACCTTTCACGGCAATGACTATTACAAAGTCGCCGAGCCGCTGATTCGCAGACTGGCCGACCTCGACATGTTTATGCAGATCCAGAGCGAGGACGACCAGCTTCTGATGTATGTGCCGTGGATCGAGACGATCCCGGTCAAGGTCCTGATCGACCATCTCGGCCGCCCGACGCCTTCCGCGGGCCTCGGCCAGCCCGGCTTCGCAGCCTTACTGAAACTGGCCCAAACGAAGCGGGTCAGCGTCAAATTGTCGGGCTATTCGAAATACTCGCAACGCGGCTATCCGTTCGAGGATTGCTGGCCTTTCGTCCACGCCGTCGTCGACGCTTTCACGCTGGAACACTGCCTGTGGGCGTCGGATTGGCCCTATTTGCGCGCGCCGCAACGGCAGGATTACGGGCCCCTGGCGGAACTGGTTGCCCACCTGATTCCGAACGTTAATGACCGCCGCGCGTTGTTTATCGACACCCCACGCCGGCTGTTCGGTTTCGCCTGACCGGCAAAACGGCACGATTTTTCTGAATTGTGAGGGTTTTGTGAATTTTTGTTGCAATGCCGCATTTTTAATGCTGCAATGCAAACAAGCAATTAGTCGAAAGGTCTGCGACCATGACGACTGCAAAATGTCTGAAACGGCAAGCGGCCACATGCGCGGCCCTGGCGGACGCGACTTATGACGAAGAAAGTCGCGAACGTTATCTAAGGCTGGAGCAACTCTACCTCGCTTTGGCCGAAGCCGAAGACCCGACCTCCATCGAAGCCGGCGCCTTTCCCGGTGATACCAATACCGAACCGGCCGCTCATCGCCTCAATTGAGCGCGGCCTGAATTGAGCGCGACACCTTACGCCGGTTTGACCGCGGCGATGGCGCTCCAGATGCGCGCCGGCGTCGCCGGCATATCGAAGTGCGTGACGCCGACCGTCCGCAAGGCATTCAACACCGCATTCATGCAGGCCGGCAGCGAGCCGGTCGAGCCGGCTTCGCCGACGCCCTTGACCCCCATCGGATTGTTTGGCGATGGCACCACGACATTGAACAGCCCGATGGACGGAACGAGGTCCGCGCGCGGCATGCAGTAGTCCATGAAACTGCCGGTCAGAAGCTGCCCGTCGGTCATGTCGTATTGGCAGCTTTCACCGAACACCTGGCCCGCGCCCTGGAAGATGCCGCCGACCACCTGGCCGTCGGCCAGCACCTGATTGATGACGGTGCCCATGTCGTCAACCGCGATGTAATTGACGACGTCGACCTTGCCGGTTTGCGGATCGATCTCGACTTCGACGACATGCGCGCCGCTGGGAAACGCCATCGAAATTCCGCGCTCGGCGACTGTATCGAGCGGTGACGGCACGACGGCACAGCTTTTCTCGATGACCCTTGTCATGGTGATGCTGCGGTCGGTGCCGGCAATGGTGAACACGCCATTGGCAAATTCAATATCGTTGACGCCGGCTTCCAGTTCGTCGGCGGCGATCTTCCTCGCCTTTTCGATGATGATGTCGGCCGCGACCTTGAAGGCGCTGCCTTGCGAAAATGCCGAGCGCGAACCGATCGACGGATGGCCGATCAGGTGCGGACCGTCCGGATCGCCCGACTTGCTGATAATTCTCTCGGCGTCGATACCGAGCCAGCCCGCGACCAGTTCCGGGAATACGGTTTCGTGCGCCTGCCCGCTCGAACCGGCAACGTTGTGAATCGTGGCGCGGCCGTCACTGTCGAACAGCACCGCCACTTCGTCCTTCTTCATGCCACCGCCGCCCGACGGCTCGATGAACACGGCGGTGCCAATGCCGCGCAATTTGCCGGCCTTCTTCGACTGGCGGCGCCGCGCGGCGAAGCCCTTCCAGTCGGCCTCTTCCTTGGCTTTCGCCACCAGCGCATGGAAATCGCCGCTGTCGAACATCGCGCCGGTCAGCGTCTTGTAGGGAAACTGCGTCTTCTTGATCATGTTGCGGCGGCGCAGCTCGAAGGGATCCATATCGAGCTTGGCGGCGGCCTCGTCGACCAGCCGCTCGACGATGTAATTGGCTTCCGGGCGGCCAGCGCCGCGATAGGCGTTGGTCGGCGCGGTGTTGGTCATCACCTGGTAGTGGCGGCCATACAAAGCTTCGACGTTATAGACTCCGGCGCCGATGACGAAGCCGTTGATCGAGTTGGTAAAGGCGCCCGCGTGCGACAGATAGGCGCCCGAGTCGCACAGCCATTCGGTGCGGATGGCGAGAAACTTGCCGTTGGCGTCGTAGGCCAGTTCGCCCTTGAGCGACACCGCGCGACCGTGATTGTCGGTGAGGAAATCCTCCGAGCGGGTCGACGACCACTTCACCGGACGCTTGAGCTTCTTCGCCAGCACCATCAGTACCGGATACTCTGAGAACGGCGCGGTGCGGGCGCCGAAGGCGCCGCCAACGTCGATCATCGGCACGCGGATCTTCTCGTGCGGGACGCCGGAAATGATCGACAGTTCGTGGCCGAAGGACGGGCCGCCCTGGTTCGGGCTGTAGAAGGTGTAGACGTCTTTGGCTTCGTCGTAGGCGGCGAGTGCGCTGCGCACTTCCATCGGATTGGGCGCAACGCGCGGGCTTTCCGCCGTCAGCGTCACCGAGCCGGCGGCGCGGGCGAAGGCGTCGGCGACGGCTTTCTCGTTGCCGTATTGGAAATCGAAGCAGAGATTGCCGGGAATCTTGTCGTGCATCTGGAACGCGCCCGGCGCCATTGCTTTCCTGGGGCCGATGAGAACAGGCAGGTCCTCGAATTCGACCTCGATCAGATCGGCGGCATCGCGCGCCTGTCCTTGCGTCTCGGCGACGACGACGGCGATTTCCTCGCCGGCAAAGCGCACGCGGTCGCGCGCCAGGATCGGTCGATCGACCCAAAGAAGCGCCATCCCTCCCCGCCCCGGCGGCGGCTGGATCGGCGGCAACGTGCCGAAACCTTCGGACGCAACGTCCTTGCCGGTGAGCACCGCCAGCACGCCAGGACTCTTTTTCGCGGCCTCGACGTCGATTGACTTGATGATCGCGTGGGCGCGGTCGGAGCGGCGGAAGCAGGCATAGGCCTGGCCGGGGAGATTATGGTCGTTGGCGTAACGGCCCTGGCCGGTGACGAGACGTCCGTCTTCGCGGCGACCTTTGTATTTGAAGAGACCTTTGTCCGACATTGTTCTTCCCTTGAGCTTTTTATCTTTTTACCACTGCCGGACCGGCCGCGCTATTTCGGCGGCAGCACCGCCGTCGCCTCTATTTCGACTTTGGCGCCATCCTCGATCAGGCCCGCGACGACGATCGCGGACATGGCCGGAAAGTGCCGGCCGATGATACGCCGATAGGCCGCCCCGATATCCCTCTGCCGAGACATATACTCGGATTTATCGGTTATGTACCAGGTAAGCCGGACAATGTGGGCAGGCTCCCCGCCGGCCTCGGCCAGAACCTGCACGATATTGGCGAGCGCCTGCTCAACCTGCGCGACAAAATCGGCGCTCACCAGTTTCGCCTCCGCGGTCCAGCCTATCTGTCCCGCGATATGGACATGGCGGCCTTCGGCGAGGATGCCATTGGCGTAGCCCTTGGGCGCCGCCCAGCCTTTGGGCTGAAGAACCTGCATGTGATTTTTCATTGAGGTGCCTATGACTGGCGCAAGCGGAAGCGCTGGATCTTGCCGGTCTGCGTCTTCGGCAGAGCCTCGACGAAATGCACGGCGCGGGGATATTTATAGGGCGAGATCGCCGCCTTGACGTGATCCTGCAATTTTTTCGCGCAGCTTTCGTCGCCGACGACATTGGGCCGCAGCACAATAAATGCGGCAACGATCTCGCCGCGCTCCGGATCGCTGGCGCCGACCACGGCGCATTCGGCGACATCCGCATGCGCCAGCAGCGCCGCCTCGACCTCGGGACCGGCGATGTTGTAGCCGGCCGAGACGATCATGTCGTCGGCGCGGGCGACGAAATGGAAATAGCCGTCGGCGTCCTGCATGAAAGTGTCGCCGGTCAGATTCCAGCCGTCGTGGACGTATTCCTTCTGCCGCTTGTCGGCGAGATAACGGCAGCCGGTCGGCCCGCGCACCGCCAGGCGGCCGATCTCGCCGCGCGGCGCCTCGTTCATGCCCTTGTCGACGATTTTCGCGACATAGCCGCCGACCGGTTTGCCGGTGGCGCCGGGGCGCGCGTCGCCGATGCGGTTGGTGATGAAGATGTGCAGCAGTTCGGTCGAGCCGATGCCATCGAGGATCGGCGTGCCGGTTTTGCGAGTCCATTCCTCGAACACCGGCGCCGGCAATGTCTCGCCGGCCGACACCGCGATGCGCAGCGACGACAGGTCGGCGCCGTTGTCCATCGCCGCCATCATGGCGCGATAGGCGGTAGGCGCCGTGAAGCAGATGGTCGCTTTATAGGTTTCGATAATCTGGATCATGTTCGGCGGCGAGGCGCTTTCCAGCAGCGTCGCCGTGGCGCCGAAGCGCAGCGGGAAGATCGCCAAGCCGCCGAGGCCGAAGGTGAACGCAAGCGGCGGCGATCCGACGAACACGTCGTTCTCGGTGACACTGAGTACTTCGCACGCATAGCCATCGGCGATCGCCAGCAGATCGCGGTGGAAATGCATGGTGGCCTTCGGCTCGCCGGTGGTACCGGACGTAAAGCCGAGCAGCGCGACATCGTCGCGGCCGGTCTTCACTGCGTCGAACTTGACCGGCTTGTCGAGCGCAATGCGATCCAACTCAGCATCGTGGTTGGAGGTACCGTCGAAATTGACCACCTGCTTGAGAAACCTGCTGGTCTTCGCACAAGCAATCAGTTCGTCGGCGATACGGCTGTCGCACAGGGCCAGACTGACTTCCGCCTTGTCGACGATCTTGGCCAGTTCGCCGGCGCGCAGCATCGGCATAGTGTTGACCACAACGGCGCCGGCTTTGGTCGCCGCCAGCCACGCGGCAACGAGCGCCGGATTGTTGCCGGAGCGGATGAGCACGCGATTGCCCGGCTTGACGCCGTAATTCTCGACCAGCGCATGCGCCAGCCGGTTGGTCCAGTCCGACAATTCCTTGTACGTCCGGCGGCGGCCATTGCCGATCAGCGCGATGCGATCGCCGAAGCCGCGCTCGACATTGCGGTCGGTCAGTTCGACCGCGGCGTTGAGATAATCCGGATACTGGATTTCCGGCCGATCGAGCAGCAGTTCGGGCCATTGCTCGAACGGCGGCAGATTGTCGCGCGCGAAGGTATCGACATGCGCGGACGGACCGAGTTGAACCTTTGCCATGTTAGCTCTCCACCGACGTTAGAACCGCCCGGGCAATGATGACTTTCTGGACATCGGACGCGCCTTCGTAAATGCGCAGCGCCCGGATTTCGCGATACAGCGTCTCAACCGGATGGCCGGAACGGACGCCGTCGCCACCGTGAATCTGCACCGCCGTATCGATGACGCGCTGCGCGGCTTCGGTGGCGTAGAGCTTGGCCATCGCCGCTTCGCGGGTGACGCGCGTCGCACCCATGTCCTTGGTCCAGGCGGCGCGATAGACCAGCAAAGCCGCGGCATCGATGTCGAGCGCCATGTCCGTAATGTGCCCTTGCACCATTTGCAGGTCGCCGAGCGGCGCACCGAACAAATTGCGCGTCATGGAACGCTTGAGCGTTTCGTCAAGCGCGCGGCGGGCAAAGCCAAGCGCGGCGGCGCCCACGGTTGTGCGAAACACGTCGAGCGTCGCCATGGCGATCTTGAAGCCGTCGCCGGCCTTGCCGATCAAGGCGTCGGCGGGCACCCGAAGATTCTTGAAAGTGAGCCGCGCCAGAGGATGCGGCGCGATCACGTCGATGCGTTCGGCGATCGTGAGACCAGGGTTGGAACCTTCGACGATGAAAGCCGACAGGCCGCGCGCGCCGGGCGCCTCGCCGGTGCGGGCGAAGACAACATAGAGATCGGCAATGCCGCCGTTCGAGATCCAGCACTTCTCTCCGTCGAGGATATAGCCATCGGCCGCCTTGCGCGCGCTGGTGGTGATGTTGGCGACATCGGAGCCGGAGGCAGCTTCCGTCAAGGCAAAAGCAGCGATGGCTTTGCCGGCGCGCGTTTTCGGCAGCCAGGCAGCCCGTTGCGCCGGCGTGCCAAAGAGCGAAATCGGTCCGGCGCCGAGGCCCTGCATGGCGAAGGCGAAATCGGCCAGGCCCGAGTAACGCGCCAATGTTTCCCGGCTGAGCGCCAAAGTTCGAACGTCGATCTTCTCGGCGTCGCTATCGCCCGGCGCGGTGTGCTGCAGAAATCCGGCATCGCCAAGTTTTGCCACCAGCGAACGGCAAGCGGCATCGACATCGTGATGATCGACATGTGTCAGATTCGCGCCGGCCCACGCCTCGAGCTTCTCGGCATAGGCGCGGTGGCGCGGCTCAAAGAACGGCCAGGTGAGGAAACTCTTGTCCGGCATCCATCAATCTCCCGCGAATACCGGTTTACCCTTGGCGACAAAAGCCTCATAGGCGCGGCGGAAATCTAACGTCTGCATGCAGATCGCCTGCGCCTGCGCCTCGGCCTCGATCGCCATGTCGAGCGACATCGACCATTCCTGCTTGAGCATGGTCTTGGTCATCATGTGTCCGAAAGTCGGACCGTCGGCCAGTTGATGCGCCAGCTTGAGCGCTTCGGCTTCCAGTTGATCGGCCGCGACAAGCTTATTGTAGAAGCCCCAGCGCTCCCCCTCGTCGGCCGACATGGTACGGCCGGTGAACAGCAACTCGGATGCGCGGCCTTGGCCGATGACGCGCGGCAGCATGGCGCAGGCGCCCATGTCGCAGCCGGCAAGCCCGACGCGCGTGAAAAGAAACGCCGTTTTCGCCTGTGGCGTGCCGAGACGCATATCGCTGAACAAAGCGATCATCGCGCCGGCGCCGACGCAGACGCCATCGACCGCGGCAATCACCGGCTGCGGACAGGAATGCATCGCCTTGACCAGATCGCCGGTCATGCGCGTGAAGGCGAGCAACCCCTTCATGTCCTTGTCGAGCAGCGGACCGATGATGTCATGCACGTCGCCGCCGGAACAGAAATTGCCGCCATTCGAGCCGATGACAACCGCCTTGATATCATCGGCATAGACGAGATCGCGGAACGTATCGCGCAATTCGGCGTAGGATTCGAATGTCATCGGATTCTTGCGTTCGGGGCGCGACAGCGTGATGTGCGCCACCTTGCCGTCGACGCGCCAGTTGAAGTGTTTCGGCTTGAAGTCCGACATCGTCATGGCTGTGCTTCTCCACCGCGGGCGCCCAAGGCGAGCCCGCCGAGTTGATGAATGAGTTCCTCGGCCTCTGCCGCGTCGAAGCCCGCCAGCAATTCGTCGATCCAGCCTTCGTGCGCCTTGGCGACGACGGCGAATTGCGCCGCGCCTTTCGGCGTCAGCCGCACGATATAGGAACGGCGGTCGTTGGCCGGTGCCTGCCGCAGCACGAGCTTGTCGGCGGCGAGCCGGTCGATGATGCCGGTGACATTGCCGTTCGAGACCATCAGCATGCGCGACAACTCCGTCATGTTCATGCCGCTCTCGTTGCGGGCGAGCGCCGCCATCACGTCGAACTGCGGCAGCGTGATCGAAAACTGCTTGCGCAGTCTTTCGCGCAATTCGCCTTCGATGCCGCGCGCGGCACGCAACAGGCGTATCCACAGCCGCAGGCGCTGCTTGCTTAAGGGGCGGGCGGCGCCGGCTTCGCGCTTCTTGCCGGCGACGTTCACAGCGGGCCTCCCGTCATGGCGATGGCCTGGCCGTTGATCGAAGCGGCGCCCGGCGCGCACAGAAAGAGCACGGCCTGCGCCACTTCCTCCGGTGTAATCAGACGGCCGTGCGCATTGTCCTTCGCCAGGGCCGAACGCGACTCATCGGCGCCGCGGCCGGTCTTGGCGGAAATTTTGTCAGCGGCTGCGTCGAGCAGCGGCGTATCGGTGAAACCCGGGCACACGGCATTTACCGTGACGCCCTTCGGCGCAAGCTCGATGCTCAGCGCTTTCATCAGGCCAACGACGCCGTGCTTGGCGGCGACGTAAGCCGCGACGTAAGGATAGCCTTTGAGGCCCGCCGTCGAGGCGATGAAGACGATGCGGCCGCCGGGTGCGCGCGTCACATCGATCAGCGCCGCGCTGACGGTGAGAAAGGCGCCGGTCAGATTGACGTCGATGGCCGCCTGCCAGGCTTTGAGATCGATCTGCCCCACCGGGGCGCTCGATGCCGCGCCGACATTGGCGATGACGATATCGATCGGCCCGTGGGCTGCATTCGCGGCTTTCACCATCGCGGTGCAATCGGCAACTTGAGTAATGTCAGCGACAATAGCCACGGTGTTCGGCAGCTCAGACGCCATCGCGTCGAGTGGGCCCTTGCGCCGGCCGGCGAGCGAGAGCTTTGCTCCCTCCTTGCTCAGCGCGCGCGCTATCGCGGCACCGATGCCGGTACCGCCGCCTGTAATCAGAACGTGCCGGCCCAAAAGCAAGCCTTCTTGCGCGCCCATCACACTTTCCCCGTCAGCACGTCGGGCCGCGATTTAAGTCGATGCAATTGATCGCGGCCGGGCCAATAGGGCTTCGGCCAGGTCGTGCCCTGATAATGCGCATCGGCGCCGGCGTGCAACGTCCAGTACGGATTGGCGAGATGCGGACGCGCTAGACAAACGAGGTCGGCGCGGCCCGCCATCAGAATCGAATTGACGTGATCCGGCTCGTAGATATTGCCGACGGCGAGTGTGGCGACATTAGCCTCGTTGCGAATACGATCCGAGAACGGCGTCTGGAACATGCGGCCGTACACCGGCTTTGCTTGCAAGGAGGTCTGGCCGGCCGAGACATCGATGAGATCGACGCCGGCGTCCTTCAGCATCTGCGCAATCGTCACGGCCTCCTGCGGCGTGACGCCTTGCGGACCGACCCAGTCATTGGCGGAGATGCGCACCGAGATCGGTTTATCGTCGGGCCAGACCTTGCGCACCGCATGAAAGATTTCGAGCGGGAAACGCATGCGGTTTTCAAGTGAGCCGCCGTAGTCGTCGGTGCGCTTGTTGGTCAAAGGCGTGATGAAGGCCGACATCAGGTAACCGTGCGCGTAGTGCAGCTCGAGCCAATCGAAGCCGGCGCGATTTCCCATCTCGGCGGCGCGGACGAACTGATCGCGCACATTGTCCATATCGGAGCGGGTCATCGCGCGCGGCGTCTGGTTGTTCGGGCTCCACGGCAACGCCGAGGCCGACATGATCGGCCAATTGCCGGATTCAAGCGGCGCGTCGGATTCTTCCCAGCCCAATTGCGTCGAGGCCTTCGGCCCGGCATGACCCAGTTGCAGAGCGATTTTCGCATCGGTCTCGGCATGAATGAAATCGACGATACGCGTCCACGCCCTTTCCTGCGTCTCGTTATAGAGACCCGTGCAGCCCGGCGTGATGCGGCCTTCCGGCGAGACGCAGGTCATCTCGGTGAACACCAGACCGGCGCCGCCCTTGGCGCGCTCGGCATAGTGCACGAAGTGCCAGTCGGTCGGCACGCCATCGACGGCGCGGTACTGCGCCATCGGCGAGACCACGACGCGATTTTTCAATTCGACGCCGCGCACGCGCAGCGGCACGAACATCGGCGGCCGCGCTGCCTTCGGCACCTCTCCGGTCGCCTTCTGCTCGAACCACATCTCGGCGGCGGCGAGCCAGTCCGGATCGCGTTCGCGCAAATTCTCGTGGCTGATGCGCTGCGAACGGGTTAGCAGCGAATAATTGAACTGAACGGGATCGAGATGCAGATAGCGCTCGACTTCCTCGAACCATTCAATCGAATTGCGCGCCGCGCTTTGCAGACGCAGCACTTCTATCCGGCGTTCGTCCTCGTAGCGCGCGAAAGCGCCGGCCATCGTCGCTTCGCTATCGAGATAATTGGCGAGTGCGATCGCGCTTTCCAGCGCCAGCTTGGAGCCTGAGCCGATCGAGAAATGCGCGGTGGCGGCGGCGTCGCCCAGCAGCACGACATTGCCGGTCGACCAGCGCTCGCACAGTACGCGATTGAAATTAAGCCAGGCCGAGCCGCGCAGATGCCGGGCATTCGACATCAAGGCATTGCCATTGAGATAAGGCGCGAAGATCTTCTCGCAAGCCCGGAGAGCCTCGTCTCCTTGCATCGTGTCGAAGCCAGCCTTGCGCCAGGTTTCTTCCGAGCATTCGACGATGAAGGTCGCGGTATCGGCATCGAACTGATAGGCGTGCGCCCAGATCCAGCCGTGCGGGGTTTCCTCGAAGATAAACGTAAACGCCTTGTCGAATTTCTGTTTGGTGCCGAGCCAGATGTATTTACAGGCGCGCACGTCGATGTCCGGCTTGAACACGTCCGCATGTGCCGCGCGCACCCGCGAATTGACGCCATCGGCGCCGACGATCAGGTCGTAGTCTTTGTAAGCCTCAAGACTCTTAGCCTCGGTCTCGAAGCGCAGATCGACGCCGAGCGAGCGAGCGCGCTCCTGCAACACATTCAACAGGCGCTGACGGCCGATGCCGGAAAAGCCGTGGCCGCCCGAGCGCATCACCGCGCCGCGATAATGCACCGCGACGTCATCCCAATAGACGAACGAGTTGCGGATCGCCGCCGCCGAGACGGAATCGTTGGCGTCGAGATTGCCGAGCGTATCCTCGGAGAGCACCACGCCCCAGCCGAACGTATCGTCGGGCTTGTTGCGCTCGATGACGACGACCTCGTGCGCCGGATTGCGCAGCTTCAGCGAGATGGCGAAATAGAGCCCGCCCGGGCCGCCGCCCAGAATTACCGTACGCATGGCCGCACGCATCGGCGTCGCTCCATCGGGGAGGGGTCAGATGGCGGCCAGTCTGCGCCACCGGCGGAATGCCTGCAACATAAATATTTTAGGTTTAAAGTATTTTTCGCAAAGCCGGACCCGGGCCGCGCACACGTCGCCCCGGAGCGGAGAAGCAGGCCCACCTGATTTTGCCGCGCCCGTTTAGAGCCCCGCCAATTCCTTCATGCCGTCGGCGAAGTCGACTTGCGGCTGCCAGCCGAGTTCGCGGCGCAGGCGCGAGGAATCCGCCGTGATGTGGCGCACGTCGCCGAGGCGGTAGCCGCCGGTGACGACCGGCAGCGGGCCGTTGAGCGCCCGCGCCAGAGCCAAAGCCATGTCGCCGACGGTGCGCGGCGTGCCGGAGCCGACATTGAAGGCGCGCACGCCGCTGGTATGCGCCTCGCAGGACCTGACCGTGGCCGATGCAATGTCGCGCACATGGACGAAATCGCGGCGCATGCGGCCGTCCTCGAACACGCGCGGCGCTTCGCCATTGCGCAAGGCCGACGTAAAGATCGAGGCGACGCCGGCGTACGGCGTGTCGCGCGGCATGCCCGGTCCGTAGACATTGTGATAGCGCAGCGCCGCGACCGAACCGCCGGTGACGCGCGCCCAGTTCGACGCATAATATTCCTGCGCCAATTTGCTGGTGGCGTAGGCGTTGCGCGGATCGAACGGCGTGTCCTCATCGACCAGCGCCGCCTCCAATGGTTTGCCGCATTGCGGACAGGGCGGCTCGAAACGGCCCTGCTTCAATTCGCTCTCGACGCGCGGACCGGGCCGCACCGCGCCGTGCTCGGCGCAATAGCCAACGCCCTCACCATAGACCACCATCGAACTTGCCAGAGTCAGCCGCTTGATATTCGCCCGCGCCATGCCGGCCAGTATTTCGGCGGCGCCGACATCGTTCGACGAGGCGTAGTCCGGCAAATCGGAGACATCGACGCCGAGGCCGACCTTGGCGGCCAGATGCAGCACCGCGTCGACCCCCTTGAGCGCCGTGTCGATGGCCCCGGCGTCGCGCACATCGGCGACGATTAGTTCGGCGCCATCGAGCGGCGCGGTTTCACCATTCGCATGCACGTCCGGCCGCAGCGAATCGAACACGCGCACCGCGTGGCCGCGCGCCAGTAGCTCATGCAGAACATGCCGGCCGATGAAGCCGGCGCCGCCGGTCAAGAGAACGCGCATAATCTAGACCTTCTTGTCGCGCAGGCGAAATTGCGGCGGCGGCGCGCGGCGCAGCGACACGGCAAGCCGCAGGAAGGTGGTGACGATCTTCCACGCCGCCTTGATGCCGGCAACGAGATTGCCGGAGACTTTCGAGACGCCGCCCTGGCGGCAGCGGTGATCGACCGGAATTTCGACAATGCGGTACTGCGCGGCGGCCACGCGCATCTGCATTTCCAGATTCCAGCCATAGGTCTCCTCGCGCATGCCGAGCGCGCGCAGGCGCTCGGCGCGCAAGGCGCGGAACGGCGACATGTCGGTGAAGCGCACGCCATAGGCCGCGCGCAGCAGCAACCCGGCGAGCCAGCCGGCCAGTATCTGTTGTGGCGTCATGCTGCCCGGTTCGCGGTGGCCGCGCAGGCGCGAGCCCATGACGAAATCGGCATGGTCTGACGCCACCGGCTCGACCACATCGGCCATGAAGCGCGGCACATCGCTGCCATCGCCATCGAGGAAGCAGATGATGTCGCAGCGATCATCAACCGCGTGGGCGCCGGCGGCGCAGGCGCGGCCATAGCCCGGCTTTGGCACGCGCACGACCCGGGCGCCGGCCTTGGCGGCGAATACGGCGGTGCGGTCGGTCGAGCCGTTATCGACGACGATGACCTCATCGACCTGTTGCGCCAGAACCTCACGCACGACATCGGCGATCGGCTCTTCCTCGTTGAGGCACGGGATCACGACGCTGACAAAGCGGCCGCCGGATGAAAAATGCATCTGGATCAGGCCCGCAGCAAGGCGCGTTCGCGCTCTTGCAGGAACTGGAAGGTCGCCGGCGCGTCGGCGGCGACAAGGCGCGGATCGGCGAAGGCCGGCCGCGTACCGCGCCATTCGTCTTCCAGCATCGCAAAGGACGCGGCATCGTCGACGTCATACCAGCCGGGCACGTTGGCCACAGCAAGGCCGATCTCGCGGGCACGCCGCACGGTCAGTTCGTAAACTTCCGGCGTGCTCCAAGGCATGGCGTCGAACAGCCGCGGCTCAGGCTTCGACAGGCCGATCAAGGTGTAGCCGCCGTCGAGCGCCGGGCTCAACACGACATTGCCGCCGGCGCGCACCGCATCGACCGCGGCGCGCAGGATAGCGCGTGGCAGCGTCGGCGAATCGGAATTGACCAGAATGGCGCCGGCAAAATTGGCGTCGATCAGGTCGGCGGTGCCTTTCAACAGACGCGCGCCGAGATCGCCGTCGCCCTGTAAGGTCAGGTGAAAGCCATCCGGCAACAGGCGGCGCAACGCTGCCTCTGTGCCAAACGGCGTATAGAGCGCGCCGCCGGCGACATCGCCGTCCGACTGCAGCGAATGGATGGTCTGCGACAGGTCGCGGATGAAACAGGACGAAATCGCCGCGCATTCTTCCGACCGCAGCGGCGGCGACAGACGCGTCTTCGACTTGCCCGGCGCAGGCGTTTTGCAGACGATCGCAACGGCGACTGGTTTCATGAGTGTCTCGTCAGGTCGCGACCGACAGCGCGCGGGTGAGATCGTAATACAATTCGTCGGGGTCTTCGAGCCCGGCCGACAGGCGCAAGAGATCGCCGGGGCATGGCGAGCCCTCGCCTTCGATCGAGGCGCGATGCTCGATCAGGCTCTCGATGCCGCCGAGCGAGGTGGCGCGTTTCCACAATTCGACGCAGGCGGCGACCGCGACCGCCGCCTTCTCGCCCTTCCTAATGCGCAGCGAGAACATGCCGCCGAAGCCGCCGATCATCTGCCGCTTCGCCACCTTGTGGCCGACATGGCTGACGAGACCGGGATAAAGCACTTGCGCGACCGCCGGATGACCGACCAGTTGCGCGGCGAGCTGCGCCGCCGTTCTGGCCTGGGCGCGCACGCGCACATCGAGCGTGCGCAGGCCGCGCATCAGCAGAAACGAATCGAACGGGCTGAGCGCCGAGCCGAACTGGCCGCGCAATTTCGCGATGCGCTCCCACAAAGCATTGCCGTTCAACGCGACGAGTACGCCGGCGACGACATCGGAATGGCCGTTGAGATATTTGGTCGCCGAATGCATGACGATGTCGGCGCCAAGCGCGAGAGGCTTGGTGAAGATCGGCGTCGCCACCGTCGAGTCGACGCACAGGACCGCACCGGCCGCGTGCGCGATGTCGGCAACCGCGGCGATGTCGGTGATGCTCCAGGTCGGGTTGCTCGGCGTCTCGATCCAGAACAGGCCGGTCTTGCCCGGCTGCACGGCGCCGCGCACGGCGTCGAGATCCGACGTGTCGACGAAGGTGACGCTGTGGCCGTAGCGGCCGATATCCTTCAACCAGGCGCGAAAGCCATAATACATCACCTGCGAGGCGACGATGTGCGTCGGTTTGTCGAGCGCCATCAGCACGGACGTTGCTGCCGCCATACCGGAGCCGAACAGCAACGCTTCGTCGCCGCCTTCCAGCGCGGCGATGAGCGTTTCGGCCTGCTGCACGGAAACATTGTCGGTGCGGCCATAGACATAACCGGCGCGATAACCGTTATCGGCGTCGCGGATGAAAGTGGCCGACATATGAATCGGCTGGACGATCGCCTTGGTCACAGGATCGTGCGATCCGAGCGCCTGGGCGGCCAGAGTCCGCGTGCTGAGTCTGATTTTGGTCTGGTCGTCCATCCTGAAGTACCAACCTCACGGCTATGGGGGAGTTCCGCCGACGGAGACGATTTTCGCGGGAAAACGGCAATAATCGGATGCGGTATTATCTGCGGCCAAGCGCTATCTGGGTCTTTTCCTCCGGCGGTATTTGTTTGCCCTGATCCGGCGACCAGGTCGGCGCTTCGGCGAAGTCGCTGCGCGCCATGTCGACGGCATTGATCTGCCGCGCCAACAGCGCGACGGTTTCAATCGGAACCGCCACCGAGCGCTTGCGCCATTCGGTGCGAGCCCAGCCGAACCAGGCGCTGTATGGAACGACGAGGACTACTTTTCCCTCCGGCGTGCGGACGACCTCGCGCACATAGCCGATGGTCGAATCGTCATCGTCGAGCACGGCAAGGCCGATCAGGTCGCCGACCCGCACCGGATGCGGGAAGCGCTTTTGCATCTTCTGCTCGGGGGTCAATTCCTTTTCGGCCGCCGCTCCCGCCTCCGGTTTGGCGATCGGCGGGCCGGAGGCCAGCGCCGGCGCGACGAGGCCGATCAGCGCCAGACAGAATAAAGCGCGGGTGAACGGCGGCATCGAGCTGCTTCCTGATCTCGCGTTTTCGTGCGTGCTTGATCGCGGGACTTACACGAAGTCGTGTGTTGCACGTCAAAAGCCGTTTACGTCTTATCCGTGACGCTAGCGCCCTTAATGAGCATGACCATCATGACGGACACACTCACGGTCAAATCAACTCGCCGTCATCGCAAGCTGCACCCCATCGCGGTGCGCACGATGCACTGGATCAACGCCGTCTCCATGATCATGCTGATCGGCAGCGGCTGGAAGATCTACAATGACGAGGTGCTGTTTGGCTGGCTGCATTTTCCCGACTGGATGACCTTCGGCCACTGGGCGCAACACGGATTGCAGATTCATTTCGCGGCGATGTGGCTGCTGTTCATCAATGGCCTTTGCTATGTCTTTTACGGATTTTATACGGGCCGCTTCCGCCACAAGCTGCTGCCAATCCGGCCCAGCGAAATCGCCGCCGATGTGCGCGACGCGCTGCGCTTCAAGCTCGCGCATGACGACATCACGCACTACAACGCCGTGCAGAAGACACTCTATGTCGGCATCATGCTGGTGATCGTCGTGCAGGTCTTGTCCGGGCTGGCAATCTGGAAGCCGGTGCAATTCCAGGAATTGACGGCTTTGTTCGGCGGCTTTCAGGGCGGCCGGCTGGCGCATTTCATCGGCATGGCGGCGATCGTCGGCTTCCTCGTCATTCACGTCGCACTGGCGCTGCTGGTGCCGAAAACCATCGGCGCCATGATTGCCGGCGGCCCCGACGTTCCCGACGAAATCGGGCCTGCGCCCCACCCTGCTCCCGCCGAATAACGGACCGACCAAAATGGCCTCACCCTCGCGCTCGATCTTCCGGCCGAAAGGCGGCATCGACCAGTCGCCACTCGACGACGGCCGCAAACTGGTCGCCGACATCAACCGGCGCAATCTGCTGCGCGGCACGGTGTCGCTCGGCGCACTGACCATGCTGACCGGCTGCACGGTGAGCGATACCGACTCCGTGCAGACCGTGCTGCGCGCGGTGTCGGATTTCAACGACGGCGTACAAGCGCTGCTGTTCGATCCGAAAAAGCTCGCGCCGACGTACAGCGCCGATCAGGTGGTCAAGCCGCCGCGCTTCAACGCCTATTACGAAATCGAGGAGGTCAAGCCGGTCGACGGCGCGACCTGGAAGCTTGAACTCGCCGGCCTCATCGACAACAAATCACCGTGGACCGCCGCGCAGATATACACGTTGCCGGAACAGGAAATCATCGTCCGCCATATCTGCGTCGAGGGCTGGGACTATATCGGCCAGTGGTCGGGGCCGAGCCTGTCGGACTTCCTCAAGCGCATCGGCGCCGACACGCGCGCCAAATATATCTCTTTCAAATGCGCCGACGGCTACACCGAGACGCTGGATATGGCCACCGCGCTGCATCCGCAGACGATCCTGGCGACGAAATATGCGCGCGAGCCGATCACCGATCCGTTCGGTTTTCCGCTGCGGCTGCGCACCTCGACCAAGCTCGGCTTCAAGAACGCCAAATGGATCACCGCGATGGAGGTAACCAATACTTTCATCCCGACCTTCTGGTCGAAGCAGGGCTTCAACTGGTTCGCCGGGCTTTAAGACACCTCACTTCGCCACGCGATAAATGCGCCATTGCGCGTTGCCGTCGGCGAGGCGATAGCGCGCGCTCGTGGCGAACGGATCGCGCACCCAGGCGCCATCGTCGTGAGTGACCACGGCGGTGCGGCAGTTGAATTGCGTGGCCAACGCCTCGACATCGCCGGGCAAGGCTTGGCCAGAAAAGACGCGAACGAATTGCGCGCCGATCTCAGCCTCGCGCGCTTTTGACAGCGCCGAGAACGGCCCGACCAAAGCCGGGCTGGCGTAGCAGGAACGGCGGTCCGCAAGCAGCGCCCAGGAAATGTTCACGCCCCAGGGCGTGACCTTTTCCAGATAATTCGGATTATTGGCGATGCGCTCGTCAGTAGCCGTGACACGCCGCACCGCCTGCCACAGCGCCGGCGAGGCGGCAAAAGTTTTTCCCTGCGCGCCCGGCGTGCCGGCGATATTGCTGCGCGCCAGTTGCGCGGCGTCGGGCAAGCCGAGCAACAGACACAAAACGGTGATCGCAGGCACCGCGGTTAAGGGCCGGAACGAAAGCCGCGACAGCCAAACGGCGGCAAAAACGATCAACAGCATCAGACCCGGCAGCACCGCGCGCCAGCCGAGATCGTTGTTGTCGCCAAGCGCGCTGACCAGAAGCCATGACGCGAGAAGACTGGCGGCGAGCGTCAGCGCAAAAGCCACGATGACGGCGCGGCGATCGCGCGGCAGCGCGCGGTCCTTCAACAGGAAATAAAGGCCGACGAGTCCCGTCGCATAAGTCCCTGGAAACTCGACCGGTAGATAAATCAGCCAGAACGCCGGCAGGTTGAGCCAGGCGCCGAAGCGATCGGTGACGTTGCCCCCGAGGATCTGGACCGGCTCAAACCGGATCGGCGCGCCATCACCGCGCAGTGACGTCATCTGCAATTGGTCGTAGAGCATCGGCGCAACCAGCAGGAAGGCCAATGCTGCGGCCAACCCGAGAGCGACGACAAGACGGAAGCGCTGTTGCGGCTCGGCACGCACCAATAGTCCGAGCGCGGCCGGCGCGGCCGCGAGCGGCAGAGCGACGCCGCCGACCCAGGTCGAGCTTTCAAAGCTGGCGGCCATGGTCAGCGCCAGCGCCAGAACATTGAGTAAGCCCGGCTGCTTGCAGACCGCGACCAGCAGATAGATCGAAAGCAGCGCCGCCATGGCAGACGCGGTGTGCTGCGGCGCCCACGACGTCTGGAACAGCCAACCGCCGAAGCCACTTGGATAGCCGATAATTTCGTCGGCGCGCTCGACGCCGGGTAGCGCGTAGATCAAAGGTCGCAGCGAGGCCGTGGCAGCGAGCGCAACGACCCACAAAGAGGCGCTGGCGCGGCCACTGAGCCAGACCGCGAAGGCGGCCAGCGCGCTGAGCGAGGAGACGGCGGTGAAAAAGCTTAAGCCCGCGTCGGCCTCCCAGCCGCTGACGCCGGTCAGCAATGCCCACTCGGCGGCGCTGAAGTGCCAGAGATAATAGTAGGACAAATGCGCCGGCGCGCCCTCGCCGCCGAAGAACGGATTGCCCGGCGGCACGCCGAGCCGCGCCATCTCGTCGATCATCGCGATCTTGGAATGGTCGAAGATAGGTCCGGCCAGCGTGACACCGTCGGACGATACTTTCGGCAGCGCCGCCGCCATGACAACGAATGCTAGCAGCAGCGCGCCGGCGAGCGCCAGCGCGGTCGCACCACCAAACATCGGTTCGCCGCGCCACGCGCGAGCCTTTGCCAAAACCACCAGAGCCGCCAGCAGCGGCGCGGCGATGACGAGCGCAACGCCCGGCCGCGACAGGCCGATCAGAAAGAACAGCGGCAGCGCCAGCGCGCTATGCACGGCCCAGCCGAGCGCCGGCGCCAGCATGAGCGCCAGCGGACGCGGCGCGATGCGCAAAGCCAGCGGAAGGCCGAGGCCCGAATAAATCAGGAGCGCGGCGGCGGCGCAGATCAGACTGTTGAGCAACGAGGCCATGCGGCGTGCCTAGCACATCGGCGAAATTCCCGTTAGCGTCCACTCATTGCCATGGAGCATCAGCAATGAACGACGGCGAAACCCGCCTGATCCGCGACGAGACGCCAATGGGCGTGGTGGCGACGATTTTGTTCGACCGGCCGCAGGCGCGCAACGCCATGACCTGGCGGATGTATGAAGGGCTCGCAACCGCCTGCGCCGAACTCGGCCAAGACGAGCGGGTGCGCGTCGTCGTGTTGCGCGGCGTCGGCGGCAAGGCGTTCATCGCCGGCACCGACATTGCCCAGTTTCAGGAATTCAAGGACGGCGAGGACGGCATCGCCTATGAGGCGAGGATGGAAGGCTATCTGTCGGCGCTGGAAAAGCTGCCGATGCCGACGCTCGCCGTGGTCGAAGGCTGGGCCATTGGCGGCGGGCTGGCGATCGCCGCCTGCTGCGATTTGCGTATTGCCACGCCGGAGGCGAAATTCGGCGTGCCGATCGCGCGCACGCTCGGCAATTGTCTTTCAGTCGCCAATTATGCGCGGCTGGTCGTCGGCCTCGGGCAAGCGCGGGCCAAGCGCATGATGCTGATGGCGGAGAATGTGCCGGCCGAGGACGCGCTGGCCGCCGGTTTTCTGATGGCGGTGGTCGACCCGATGGCGCTCGACGCGACGATCGTCGCGATTTGCGAACGGCTCGCCGGCAACGCGCCGGTGACCATGCGCGTCACCAAGGAAGCGATGCGGCGCTTGCAGATGGCGGGGCTTCCCGCCGACGACGATCTGGTGCGCGCGGCCTATGGCAGCGCCGATTTCCACGAGGGCGTGAAAGCGTTCGTCGAGAAGCGGCCGGCGAAGTGGACGGGGAAATAGCTATTCGCCGCGCACGGCGCGCTCAAGGAAGTCCTCCAGCGCGGTGACGCAAGCGCGGTCGCGATAGACCTTGTGCTTGTTCTCGGCGATACGGCGGCTCGCGGCGGCGCGCTCGTCCGGCATGTTGGCCATGCGCGCGGCCAGCGCGACATAGCCGTCGACCGTTGGCGCGATTGTTTCGGTGACGCCCATCATCTGCAGAATCGCGGCGCTGTGCCGGCCGCGCATCAGATCGCCCGGCATGGTGACGACCGGCAGATCGTTGGCGAGGCTTTCCAAGGTGGAGTTACAGCCCGACCAGCCGACGCTGTCGAGAAAGACGTCGCAGAGTCCCTGCGCGGCGACGAATTCGCTTTGGCCGAGTTTGTCGAGAAACACGCAGTAATCGCGCCAGGCCAGGCCGTGCGCCGCGAAGGCGCGATCCAGCCGCGCCTGGAAGACTTCGGTGACATGCGCACTGCCGCGATGGCGAATAAAGACGAACTGGCTCTGCGGCGCTTTCACGGCAATGCGCGCGAACACGTCGTCGTGCTCGGGAAGATACTTAAACAGCGACTGACCGCTCCAGAAGGCGAAGGCGTCGTCGCTAATACCGAGCGCCGCGCGGCTCATGAACACAGGATTGGTCGCCACCGGCTCGTAATAGACCGACAGATTCGGCAGCCGCACCAGTTTTTCGGAATAGCTGGCGGCGGCGTCCGCCGGCTCCATCAGATCGCTGGACAGATAGTAATCGAGCGTCGGCAGGCCCGACGTATCCGGATGGCCCCAGGAATTGCACTGCACCGGCGCGAGCCGTTGCGCGGCAAGCTGGGTCGACATCGTATCCATCAGGATGCCGGGATAGATCAACACATGCGGCGCATCGGCGAGAATCTCGCGGCGCCAGCCGGCGATGTCGAGCGGCAGTTGCACGAAGCGGTCGCACATCGCCGCGGCGGCGTCGGTTTCGGCGTCGCGCTCCAGCGCCAGATCGTAGCCGAACAATTCAAAGCGGCTACGATCGAGCTGGCTGAGCCAGCCCTTGATCGGCATCTTCCAGTTGGAGTGATTGACGAAGAAGCTGCTGACGAAGCCGACGCGGATTTTTTCAGCCGTCCGCGGCGCGGGCGGCATCAAGGTCGGCGAGTATTGCTTCTCGACGACGCGGGAGATCATGTCGCCATAGACGTTTTGCAGGTCGCGATCGTCGCGGCCCTGATAGGCCAGATAGAACGGCTGGCGGGTCGAGATCGCCTTGTCGACGGCGGGGAGCATGCCGGCGGCGACGTCGTCGCGCAGCGCGGTGAGCTTTTGTTCGTAAGCGGCGCGGCGGCTGTCGATCTCCGCGGTGTCGCGATAGACGATCGGCAATTCGGCGAAGCAGTCGGCGAAGCGCGCATCGGCATGGTTCGGCTTGAGCGCCAGCGCCCGGCCGAAATCGGCCAGCGCCTCGTCGTTGCGATTCAATTCGAGCAGCACGCGGCCACGAATGTAATAGGACTCGGCGTCGGCCGGCCATTGGCGGACGGCGGCGTCGCAATGCGCCAGCGCCTCGTCGAAGCGGTTCATCAGGTACAAGACGCTGCCGCGATTATGGCGCGCCTCGGGGTAGTTCGGGTTGAGCGCGAGCGCGCGATCGAAGCTGTCGAGCGCCGCCGCGTAATGATTGAGCGTGAGCAGCAGCACGCCGCGATCGTTATGCGCCTTGGGGTAATTCGGATTGAGCGCGAGCGCCCGTTCTGTCGCCGCCAGCGCCTCGTCGAAGCGGCCGAGAATATGCAGCGCCATGGCGCGGCTGTTATGCAACTCGGCATCGTTCGGCCGTCGCGCAACCGCCGTGTCCAGATGCATGAGAGCCTGGCCGGGCCGGCTCATTTCATACAGCACCTGGCTGCGATTGTGGATGGCGGTGGCAAAATCGGGATCCAGCGCCAGCGCGCGTTCGTAAGCCACCAGCGCCTCTTCGTGGCGGCCGAGCAGCACAAGCTGAAAGCCGCGATTATTGTGCGCCTTGACGTAATTCGGCACCAGTGCGATGGCGCGGTCGAGCGATTTCAACGCCTCCTCGCCGCGGCCGAGCGCTTGCAGCGAGATCGCCCGGTTGAAAAAAGCTTCGGCGAAATCCGGCTTGGTGGCGACGGCCTTGTTGAAGGCAGCCAGCGCCTCTTCGTGCCGGTTAAGCCCGCACAGAACCACGCCGCGATCCTTGTGCGCCTCGGCGAATTTCGATTTCAGCTTGACCGCCTGGTCGAAACTGGCGAGCGCTTCCTCGGGCCGCGCCAGCGCGTTCTGCACCAGACCCTGATTGTAGAACATGATCGGCGTCGGCTTGCGCAACGCCATCGCCGCCGCGATAAAGCGTAGCGCCTCGGGCAATTGTCCCTTGGCATGCTTGACCACGCCCATCATATGCAGCGCGTCGACGTGGTCGGGCCGGACGGCGAGGACCTGCGCGTAAAGCTGTTCGGCCTCGTTGAACCGGCCCTGCTTGTGCAGGGTCAAACCCCGGTCGTAAACCTGCGCGGCGTTGAACGGCTGGGCATTCGTCAATGTCTGCAACATGGCCCTATTGAAGGCCTGTTTATGGTTAACATCTCATTAATCAGTCGGGAGAACCGCCAGTTTATTGACACCGGCTTGCGCGATGACGGCCCGGCGTTGACAATTATCCGGCCGCGCAAACAAGGCGGCGCTTCGAGCAAGGATGCCGCATGGCCGCCGCCGCCCGTCTGATCCTATTGACCGGTGCTACTGGATTCGTCGGCCGGCAGGTGCTGCGTGATCTGGCAAGGCGCGGCTGCAAGGTGCGCGTCGTCGTCCGCCCGACGGTGGACAATGCGCGGGCTGCGCTGGCGGCTTTGGCGCCGGCGGATGCGATCGAATCGGTGGTAACGACGGCCGATCTGTGGTCGGAGAGCGCCGCCTGGTACGCGGAGGCCTGCCGCGGCGTCGATACCGTCATCCACGCCGCCTGGTATGCCGAGCCGGGGCTCTATTTGCATTCGCCGAAGAACGCCGATTGCGAGCAAGGCACGCTGCGCCTGGCGCAAGGCGCGGCGGCGGCCGGGGTGCTCCGCTTTGCCGGCATCGGCACCTGCTTTGAATATGACACCAGCGGCGGCACGCTGCGCACAACGACGCCACTGCGCCCGCACACGCCCTATGGCGCGGCCAAGGCCGCGACCTTTTTGGCGCTGTCGCAATTGCTGCCGCGCGACGAGGTCGAATTCGTCTGGTGCCGGCTGTTCTATCTCCATGGCGAGGGCGAGGACCCGCGCCGGCTGATGCCGGTGCTGCGCGACAAGCTCGCCGCCGGCGAGCCGGCCGAACTCGGCAGCGGCACGCAGGTTCGCGACTATCTCGATGTCCGCGACGCGGCGCGCATGATCGTCGATGCCGCGCTCGGTTCGGTTCAGGGTCCGGTCAATATCTGCTCGGCGCGCGCGGTGACAATCCGGCAGATCGCGGAGCGGATCGCCGACGAGTACGGCCGGCGCGACCTCTTGCGCTTCGGTGCGCGGCCCGACAACCCGGCCGACCCGCCCTGCATAGTCGGCGTCCGCGATTGATGCATTCTAAGCGGCAGCGGTCGTCTTTTCGCCGGTCTCGAATGAGTCCGGATACGCGGCGGCATAGTCGGTCAGTTCGGCCATCACCATATCGAGATGATGTTCCATGGCGCGGCCGGCGGCGACGGCGTCGCGCTTGATCAGGGCGGTAACGATGGCGCGGTGTTCGGCAAAGGTCGAGGCCTGACGCTGCGGCGTACACATGAACAGCCGCAGCCGGTCGAGCTTGGCCCTTGCTGCAAACACCGCCGTCTTGACGCGCTCGTAGCCGAGCCGGTCGAGCAGCATGTCGTGAAGGGCGATGTCGCATTCATGAAAGCCGACGCGGTCGTCGCGCGCCATCGCCGCTTGCTGGTCCGACATATTGCGGTTGAGCGCGGCGACGAGGGCCGCGTCGACGCGCGGCGCGATGGCGCGCAAGGTGTCGCTTTCCAGCGCGCGGCGAATGAACATCGCCTCGCCGCAGGCGGCCAGATCGATGCGGGTGACGCGGGTGCCGTGCTGCGGCAGAACCTCCACGAAGCCCTCATCCGCCAGCCGCCCAAGCGCCTCGGATACCGGAAAGCGCGAAGTGCCGAGCTGTTCGCACAATGCCTTCTTGTCGATGAAAACGCCGGGCGCGAAATCCAGCCGGACGATCGCATCGCGGATCACATCCTGGATATTCTGGACGGCGCCGCCGCGTTTGTCGCGCTGCAAGGCCTTGAGGAAGCTGTAGGGACTATTGCGCATCTTCATTTTCCCGGTAACATGTTAGCTAACCGAAGGCTCCCGCTCAAGAGGAGCCAGCCGGCCTGGCGCCTTCTTGGCACTCAAGAAGCCAGGTACGGCAAATCAAAAACAGACATGGGGAGGACTATCGTTATGCAGAATTTTTCTCGCAGAATAACGCTGGGCTGTGCGGTCGCTGCCGCCGTCGTCGCGGTTGCCGGGCCGGCCAGCGCGCAAACCAAACTCAAGTGGGCGCACGTCTACGAAGTTTCCGAGCCCTATCACACGCAAGGTCTGTGGGCCGCCGAAGAAATCAAGAAGCGCACCAATGGCCGCTACGAGATCGGCGTGTTCCCGGCGTCGCAGCTCGGCAACGAAAACCAGATCAATGAAGGCCTCGGCCTCGGCACGGTCGACATCATCTACACCGGCACCTCGTTCGCCGGCTCGATCCACAAGCCGCTGTCGATTTCCGGCGCGCCGTTCATGATGCGCGACTTCAACCACTAGAAGGCCTATCGCGACAGCCCGTTGTTCCGAGATATTTCCAAGGGCTACGAAGACAAGACCAAGCACAAGATCGTCGCCCTGACCTATTACGGCGAGCGCATGGTCACCGCCAACAAGGCGATCACCAAGCCGGAAGACATGAAGGGCATGAAGCTGCGCGTGCCGCCGGCGCCGCTCTACCTGATGCTGGCGAAATCGGTCGGCGCCAACGCCACGCCGATCGCCTTTGCCGAAGTCTATCTCGCGCTTCAGCAGGGCACCGTCGACGGCCAGGAAAATCCGCTGCCGACCATCATGGCCAAGAAGTTCTACGAAGTGCAGTCGCACATCATGATCACCGCGCACATCACCGAGTCGCTGCTGTCGATCATCGGCGCGACGACCTGGGCCAAGCTCTCGGCCGAGGACAAGAAGGTGTTCGAGGAAGTTCTGGCGCAGGCCGCGGCCAAGGCGTCGGATGAAATCCGCGCCTCGGAGCAGAAGGTGGTCGACGAGCTGAAAAAGCTCGGCAAGAACGTCGTCATGGTCGACCGCGCCGCGTTCCGCACCGCGGCGGTGGCGCTGCACAATGATGCCTCGGCCGGCGCCGGCTGGAGCAAGGCCGAATACGACGCGCTGCAAGCGCTGAAGTAGCCCAGGCACCGCTGTCATCGTCCGCCGTCGTGCGCGATGACAGCGGCTTTTTCTTTTATTTCTCCCATCAGCCGATGCCTGCCGCTCGCAGGGCATGCCCGGCGAGCGGTCAGGCGATCCGACATGAAAGATCTCAGGCAGAAGCCGCCGGAAGAAAACGTCCACCTCATCGTCGCCGAAGACACAGAGGTGGTCGTTGAGCATTATCCCGAGGACTGGCTCGCCTTTGTCATCTTCTGGAGTCTGGCCTTCATCGTCTTCCTGCAGTTCTTCACCCGCTATGTCATGAACGACAGCCTGGCCTGGACCGAGGAAATCGCACGCTACGGGCTGATGTGGGTCGTGTTCATCGGCGGCGCCATGGTGACGCGGCGCAACACCCACATCGCCGTTGAATTGTTGTCGAACGTGATGAAGCCGGGGCCGATGCGGCAGGCGCTACTGGCGCTGGTCGACGTCATCAAGCTCGCCTTCCTGGCGTTCCTCGCCTTCATCTCAATCACCATCACCGAGCGCATGGGCATCCAGCGCATGACTGTGTTCGATGTATCGATGAGCTGGGTCTATGGCGGCGTCGCTTTCGGCTGTTTCCTGATGCTGTTCCGCCAGATCATCAATGTCTGGCGCAACGCCCGCGAAGGCTGGAAGAAGCCGCACGACGTCACGCACCAGATCGCAGCGGACTAGGAATTAGCGATGATCATCATGGCGCTCCTGTTCATCGCGGTCCTGCTCGCCGGCGTACCGGTGTTCATCGCGCTCGCCGGCTCATCTTACATCTACACCCATTTCATCGCCGAATTGCCGGACTTCGTCATCCTGCATCGCATGGCCGGGGGCATCGATAGTTTCCCGCTGCTGGCGGTGCCG
>CANKBJ010000030.1 GCA_947479905.1 Bradyrhizobiaceae bacterium | reverse complement strand
TTGTTCGGCTACACGCAGGAAGACACCAAGCTGCTGATGACGCCGATGGGCACCACCGGCGAGGAAGCCATCGGCTCGATGGGCAACGACACGCCGATCTCGGCGCTGTCGGACAAGCCGAAGCCGCTGTTCACCTATTTCAAGCAGAACTTCGCGCAGGTCACCAACCCGCCGATCGATCCGATCCGCGAAGAGCTGGTGATGAGTCTGGTGTCGATCATCGGGCCGCGTCCGAATCTGCTCGACCACGAAGGCATGTCGAACACCAAGCGCCTCGAAGTGCGCCAGCCGATCCTGACCAACGAGGACCTGGAAAAGATCCGTTCGATCTCGGAAATGACCGGCGACCACTTCAAGTCGCTGACCTTCGACGTCACGTTCCCCTCCGAACATGGCGCCGACGGCATGGACTGGGCGATCGACGAATTGTGCGTGCGCGCCGAGGAAGAGGTCAACGGCGGCTGCAACATCATCATTCTGTCCGACCGCAGGGCCGGCGCCGAGCGCATTCCGATTCCGATGTTGCTCGCCTGCGCCGCCGTGCATCACCATCTGATCCGCAAGGGCCTGCGCACCGCTGTCGGCCTGGTGCTGGAGACCGGCGAGCCGCGCGAAGTGCATCATTTCGCCTGCCTTGCCGGCTATGGCGCCGAAGCGATCAACCCGTATCTGGCTTTCGAGACCCTGGTGGCGATGAAGGACGCGCTGCCGGTCAAGCTCGAGCCCTACGAAATCGTCAAGCGCTACATCAAGTCGATCGACAAGGGCCTCTTGAAGGTCATGTCCAAGATGGGCATCTCGACCTACCAGTCCTATTGCGGCGCGCAGATCTTCGACGCCGTCGGCCTGCGGCAGGACTTCATCGCCAAGTATTTCACCGGCACGCACACCCAGATCGAAGGCGTCGGTCTGCCGGAAATCGCCGAGGAAACCGTGCGGCGTCATCGCTCGGCCTTCAGCGATGCACCGATCTATCGCTCGATGCTCGACGTCGGCGGCGACTATGCCGTGCGCATGCGCGGCGAGGACCATGTCTGGACCGCCGAGACGGTGTCGCGGCTGCAGCACGCCGTACGCGGCAACTCGCAGGATCACTATCGCGCCTTCGCCAAGATCATCAACGATCAGAGCGAGCACCTGCTGACCATTCGCGGCCTGTTCACCATCAAGACCGCCGAACAGGCCGGCCGCAACCCGGTGCCGCTTGAGGAAGTCGAGCCGGCCAAGAACATCGTCCACCGCTTCTCGACCGGCGCCATGTCCTATGGCTCGATCTCGCGCGAGGCGCACACCACTTTGGCCATCGCCATGAACCGGATCGGCGGCAAGTCGAACACCGGCGAAGGCGGCGAAGAATCGGATCGCTTCAAGCCGATGCCGAACGGCGATTCGATGCGCTCGGCCATCAAGCAGGTGGCGTCGGGACGCTTTGGCGTCACCACCGAGTATCTCGTCAACTCGGACATGATGCAGATCAAGATGGCTCAAGGAGCGAAGCCCGGCGAAGGCGGCCAGTTGCCCGGCCACAAGGTCGACAAGACCATCGCAGCGGTGCGCTATTCGACGCCCGGCGTCGGCCTGATTTCGCCGCCGCCGCATCACGACATCTATTCGATCGAGGATCTCGCCCAGCTCATCTTCGACCTCAAGAACGTCAACCCGACTGGCGACGTCTCGGTCAAGCTCGTCTCCGAAATCGGCGTCGGCACCGTCGCCGCCGGCGTGTCGAAGGCGCGCGCCGACCACGTCACCATCTCAGGGTTTGAGGGCGGCACCGGCGCCTCCCCGCTGACCTCCCTCAAGCATGCCGGTAGCCCATGGGAAATCGGCCTGGCTGAGACGCATCAGACGCTCGTCATCAACAAACTGCGCAGCCGTATCGCGGTGCAGGTCGATGGCGGCATCCGCACCGGCCGCGACGTCGTCGTCGGCGCGCTGCTTGGCGCCGATGAATTCGGCTTTGCCACCGCGCCGCTGATCGCCGCCGGCTGCATCATGATGCGCAAGTGCCATCTCAACACCTGCCCGGTCGGCATCGCCACCCAGGACCCGGTGCTGCGCAAGCGCTTCAAGGGCGCTCCTGAGCACGTCATCAACTACTTCTTCTTCGTCGCCGAGGAAGTGCGCGAGATCATGGCTTCTCTCGGCTACCGCACCTTCAACGAGATGGTCGGCCAGATGCAGATGCTCGACCGGCGCAAGCTGGTGGAACACTGGAAGGCCAAGGGCCTCGATTTCTCCAGGCTTTTCCAGAAGCCGGCTGCCGACGCCAAGACGCCGATCTTCCACTGCGAGAAGCAGGATCACCACCTTGAGGCGATTCTCGACCGCAAGCTGATCGCCGGGTCGCAGGCGGCGCTTGATCGCGGCGCGCCGGTGCGCTTGCAGACCGCCATCAACTCGACCAACCGCAGCTGTGGCGCGATGCTGTCCGGCGAAGTCGCCAAGCGTTACGGCCATGCCGGCCTGCCCGACGGCACAATTCATGTGCGCTTCGACGGCACCGCCGGTCAGGCCTTCGGCGCGTGGCTCGCCGCCGGCGTCACCTTCGAACTCGAAGGCGAAGCCAACGACTATGTCGGCAAGGGCCTGTCGGGCGGCCGCATCGTCATCCGGCCGTCGGCGGATTCCAGCATCGTGCCCGAAGAGTCGATCATCGTCGGCAATACGGTGATGTACGGCGCCATCGCCGGCGAATGCTATTTCCGCGGCGTCGCCGGCGAACGCTTCGCCGTGCGCAACTCCGGCGCCACGGTCGTCGTGGAGGGCACCGGCGACCACTGCTGCGAATACATGACAGGCGGTGTCGTCGTCGTTCTCGGCCGCACTGGCCGCAACTTCGCGGCCGGCATGTCCGGCGGCATCGCCTATGTCATCGACGAGGACGGCACGTTCCAGTCCCGCTGCAACATGGCGATGGTCGCGCTCGAACCGGTGCCGGAAGAAGAAGCCGTCGCCGAAAAGGAATTCGGCGTCGAGCTGGAAACCAGCGGCATGGTCGACGTCATGGCCGATCTGTCGAACGGCGACGCGGCGCGGCTGCGCAAGCTGATTTCCGATCACGCGCGCTATACCAAGTCCAGCCGGGCGGAAGCCATTCTCGCCGACTGGAAACGCTATCGTCCCCTGTTCAAGAAAGTGATGCCGGTCGAATACGCCCGCGCGCTCGCTGAGATGGCAAAGGAAAAGGCCGCCACGATGCAGGCGGCGGAGTAAGATGGGCAAGATCACCGGGTTTCTCGAAATCGACCGCCACGACCGCAAATACGCGCCTGTCGAGGAGCGTATCAAGCATTGGCATGAGTTCGTTCTGCCGCTGCCGGAAAAGGAAGTGCGCGACCAGGCGGCGCGTTGCATGGATTGCGGCGTGCCCTATTGCCATGGCACGCAGCTCCTCTCCAATGCGCCGACCGGCTGTCCGGTCAACAACCAGATCCCGGACTGGAACGATCTGGTCTATCGCGGCAACTGGGACGAAGCCGCGCGCAACCTGCACTCGACCAACAATTTTCCGGAATTCACCGGCCGCGTCTGCCCGGCGCCGTGCGAAGCGTCCTGCACGCTCAATATCGACGACAACCCGGTCACCATCAAGACGATCGAATGCGAGATCGCCGACCGCGCCATCGCGCAAGGGCTGAAGCCCGACGTTGCGGCGAACAAGACGGGTAAGAAGGTTGCGGTGGTTGGCTCGGGTCCCGCTGGCCTTGCCGCCGCGCAGCAACTCGCGCGCGCCGGCCACGAGGTGCATGTCTACGAGCGCTGGGCCAAGGCCGGCGGCCTTTTGCGCTACGGTATTCCCGACTTCAAGATGGAAAAGGTCCACGTCGACCGCCGCGTCGCGCAGATGGAAGGCGAAGGCGTCACGTTCCATTACAACGCCGATGTCGGCGTCAATGTCGATATTGCCAAACTGGTGGCCGGGCATGACGCGGTCATCCTGTCGGGCGGCGCCGAGAAGCCGCGCGACCTGCCGATCCCGGGCCGCGACTTGAAAGGCATCCATTTCGCCATGGATTTCCTGCCGCAGCAGAACCGCCGCGTCGGCAACGAGCCACTCGGCAATCTCGAGCCGATCCTCGCGACGGGCAAAAAGGTCGTCGTCATCGGCGGCGGCGATACCGGCTCGGACTGCATCGGCACCTCGATACGCCAGGGCGCGGTGTCGGTCGCCAATTTCGAAATCATGCCGCAGCCGCCGGCGCTGGAAAACAAGATGCTGACCTGGCCGGATTGGCCGCTCAAGCTGCGCACCTCATCGAGCCATCAGGAAGGCGTCGAGCGCGACTTCGCGGTCGGCACGCAGAGCTTTTCCGGCGAAAACGGCCAGGTGAAGAAGCTGCACTGCGCCCGGCTCGACGACAAATTCAAGCCGATCGCCGGCACCGAATTCGATATCGAAGCCGATCTGGTGCTGCTGGCCATGGGCTTCGTGCATCCGCTGCACGAAGGCATGCTGAAGTCGCTCAATGTCGCGCTCGATCCGCGCGGCAATGTCTCGGCCGACACCAACGCTTATCTCACCTCGGTGCCGAAAGTGTTCGCCGCCGGCGACATGCGCCGCGGCCAATCGCTGGTGGTGTGGGCGATCCGCGAAGGCCGACAGTGCGCGCACGCGGTCGACAAATTCCTGATGGGCAAGACGACGCTGCCGCGATAAATGCTGGTCGACAGGCTTACCGCATCCAGCCGAACGGACCGCCGGCCGACGCCGCCGCGCGCGGCTGTTTTGCTTCCGCGGGTTTAGGCGCCGCGGCAGGCTGCGCCGGCTTTGGCTTTGTTTCGGCATTCGCCACGGGTTTCACAGCCGGTTCGGGCTTCACGGCGTCCCTGACTGGCGGCGCGATCGCGGCCGACGCGCCGGCGGGTGGCACGGCGGCGGCTTGCGGCGCGGCGCCGCCACGCGGCCAGATAAAATCGTCGGCGCGACCGGAAGGCGCCGCCACCGCGTCGCCTTTCACCAGAACGCCAGCCGCCATTGCGTCGGCGCGCGCGGACGTAGCGCCCGCGCCGCCCAGCAGTTCGTCGGCATTGCCGGTCGTCAGCGTCAACGGCACCACCGGCCCGGCCAATGGCCGCGCCACCGATCTTGGATCGATCGTCAACGGACCCATCGGCCCGGACGGCAGCGCCACCGGTCCGCGATTGCTCATGTAACGGCGCAACTCGCGTTCGACATAATGCGCCAGCTTGCGCGCGCCATATTTGGTAAAAAAGACGCCGTCGGCCGAACGCAGGCGGCGTATCTGGCCCTCAAAGTCGGGGCCGAAAGTGGTGTACTTGCCGGCCTCGTCGACAAAGCCGTCCCACACATCGATATAGACAGCGCCGGCCTTCTCGGCGCGGGCGCGATAAAGATCGTTGAGATAGACCACGTCGGCGGTCGACTTGGTGCCGCGAATGGAGGGCAGCCCGACCCAGAATACCGGCACGCCCTTGCTCTTGAGCGCGGCGACGGTCTCGTCGATGCGGCGGCTGTAGATTTTTTCCCACGCATCGCCGCGGAATTCGATAACGCCATTGGCTCTCTTGCCGGGCGCCGGTTCCGGCGCGGCGATCGACGGCGGTTCGTCGTCTTCGGCTTCCTTGGTCAAGGCGCTCTTGTCGGCGGCGGACGAATCCTTGTTGGCCGCATCCTTGCCGGATTCATCCTTGCTGGTTTGATCCTTGGCGGCGGCGTTTTTGCCGTCGGCCTTTTTGTCGGCTTCCTTTTTGGCGGCTTCTTTTTTATCCGCTTCCTTTTTGTCGGATTCCTTGGCGACATCCTTTTCGCGGATATTCTGCCGGTCGCCGACGCCGAGCATCATGATCACATAATCGGGCTTCTCGGCACCGAGGATGTCGCGGGCGACGCGCCACCAGTCGAGATCGCCTTTGACGTCGTAGCGGAGCAGGCCGGAATTAATCTTGTTCTTGCGAACGATGCCGACCTCGGGCGCGTCGGCGAACGCATCCTCAAGACCATAGGCCAGCCAGTCGGCCATGCCGTCGCCGAACACCATCACCGACGTCGTCGGCGCGACCTGCTCGGCTTTCGGGTCCAGCTTGCGCGCGGCCGGCGCACGCGAATTATCGGCCGGTGCCTGCTGCTGAAGATCGCGGTCGTCCTGCCGCCGGTTGGACGTGCCGAACAATTGCTGGAAAAAGCCCTCGCTGCGCGCCGGGCGCTGGCGGCTCAGGAACGGATAGTCCTGCGCCATCGCAGGGCCGACCATGCCGGGGACGGCCAGTCCGGCGTAGTCGGCGGCGCCCAGAATGGCGAGGATCGCCAAACGCTGCAAAAACCGGTTTTTCCGCGTCATGCCGATGCCCAAATCTGAAACAAGCCTCGAAAATGGTGCCGAGGCACATGGACCAATAGCCAGCCAAAAATGTCAACTCGAAGGTCAGGCGTTGGTTAGTTGCAGCGCGCAGGACAAGATTAACGCCGGCGCAGCCGCTCCAGCACATCGGCCGAGGCAAAACCGTCCGGCACATGGCCGATCCGGCTCTGGAAATCGCGCAGCGCGTCGCGGGTTTTCAGACCGAGCCGGCCGTCCGGCTCGCCGACCTCGAAACCGTGCCGCTCCAGAAGCTGCTGGAGTTCCAGCCGCTCGGCGCGGGTCAGCACCCGCTCGTAGCGCGGCCAGCTTTGCGCGAAAGGCCCGGCGCCGCGCAGCCGGTCGGCCAGATGGCCGATCGCCAAGGCATAGGCCTCGGCCGGATTGTAACGCATGATCGCCTTGAAGTTCGGCAGCATCAGAAAGCCGGGCCCCTGCACGCCGGCCGGCACCAGCAGAAAGGCGCTGTTGCCCGGATGCGGCAGCGGCTTACCGTCCGGCCGGCCGATCCCATGCCGTTCCCACTCGGCAACGGTCATGCTCCGATGTTGATCGGCGAGGCGAAAGTCGAAATTCGCCGGGATCACGACTTCGTAGCCCCAGGTCTGGCCGCTGGCCCAGCCGATTTTTTTGAGATTGTTGGCGGTCGAGGCGATCAGATCCGGCATCGAGTCGATCACGTCGCGACGGCCGTCATTGTCGAAGTCGACGGCGTAGCGCTTGAACGCCGTCGGCATGAACTGCGTCGGTCCGAAGGCGCCGGCCCAGGAGCCGATCAGCCGGCCAGCCGGCACGTCGCCGCGATTGAGGATATCCAACGCCGCCAGGAATTCGTCGCTGAAATAACGCTGGCGCCGGCCGACGCAGGCGAGCGTGGCGGTCGCACGCAGCACCGGCCGGTCGCCACCAATGGCGCCGTAATTGGTTTCGACGCCCCAGATGGCGGCGATGGTGAAACGGTCGACGCCGTAAGCCCGCTCGACCGCTTCGAACGTGGCGCGGTATTTTTCCAGCATCGCACGCCCCTTGGCGATGCGGGTCTCGTTGACCAGAACGTCGAGATAGTCCCACACCGCCTTGGTGAATTCCGGCTGGCTGTCGAGCAGATCCATGATGCGCAGGTCGGGCGACAGCGGCGCGGTCAGGCGCTCGAACGCGGCGCGCGACAGGCCGCGGCGGGACGCCTGCGGCCATAGCCGTTCGAGGCAGCCGGGGAAGTCCGCGGCCGCCTGGCGGATGGCCGCGGCCGTCATCAGCGGGTGGCCGGAGGCGCCGTCCTCGCCGCTCCAGTCACGCGCGTCCGGAGGGCCGGACAGCGCCGCCGCCGGAATAGCACCGGTACGGTCACCTAAGTCCTGCGCCGGCGCGCCACCGCAAACGGTGACGAGCAGCGTGGTGGCCAGGAATAAGGGTCGGATCGTTCGCATCGATACAGCCGGCCTGCTCTTTTGAATGCGTTCCACATATAGGGGTGGCGCGATATCGTTTCGGGGACGTTAACAGTCTTGGACTATCGGCTTATCCGGCCGCAATGTGGACTAATCTGGACCTTAGGACGCGACCGTGCTTTTTATCCGCGCCGGCGGTTCCCGGTCCCGCAACGAGTTTTCCCGCACCATGAGCCATATCCGCAAAGCCATTTTCCCCGTCGCCGGTCTGGGCACCCGCTTCCTGCCGGCCACCAAGGCCATGCCAAAGGAGATGCTGCCGGTGGTCGACCGGCCGCTGATCCAACATGTCGTCGACGAGGCGCGGCAGGCCGGCATCGAGCACTGTATTTTCGTCACCGGCCGCAACAAGAGCGTGATCGAGGATCACTTCGACCGCCAGTTCGAGCTTGAGGTGACGCTGATCGAGCGCGGCAAGAAGAACGAACTCAAGCTCCTGGAAACCGACCTGCCCGACGCCGGTGGCACCAGCTTCACCCGCCAGCAGTCGCCGCTGGGCCTCGGCCACGCTGTCTGGTGCGCGCGCGAACTGGTCGGCAACGAACCCTTCGCGGTGATCCTGCCCGACGTGCTGGTGAAAAACCCGCGCGGCTGTCTGGCGCAGATGATCGACGCCGCCAAGGATCTCGACGCCAATGCCAACATCGTCGCGGTCGAGGAAGTGCCGATGGACCGCATCCACATGTATGGCGTGGTCGGCGTCGGCAAGCCGAAGGGCAAGGCGTTCGAGATCACGCAGATGGTCGAGAAGCCGAAGGCGGCCGATGCGCCATCCAATCTGTCGATCACCGGACGCTATATTTTGCAACCGCAAATTTTCGAGTTGCTCGGCAAGCAGGCGGCCGGCGCCGGCGGCGAAATTCAACTCACCGACGCCATGCTGGCGCTGGCGAAGACGCAACCGTTCTATGGCCTCAAATTCGAGGGCCGCAGCTATGATTGCGGATCGAAGATCGGCTTCCTTACCGCCAACGTCGCCTACGCGCTCGACCGGCCCGACCTCGCGGCGGAATTCCGCGGCGAGTTGAAGCGCATTCTCGGCGAATAAAAAGATTTACTGCTGAAACCGCAATCCGAGCAGGAAAATGCTGGCGGTGTAGTCGTTGCCGGTGACATTCGAGCGCAGCCAGTCCTGGCGCACTTCGCCCTTGATCTGGGTCGTGCGGTTGAGCTTGTAGGTCAGGCCGGCGCCGGCGGAGTAGCGCTTGTCCTCGCGCGACAGGCCGACATAGTCGTCAAGGCCGAAGCCGAGTTTGACGCTGCCGATCAACCAGCGCCGGAACGAATGATCGATCTGCAAGCCGACGTCGCGGTAGAACGAGCCGGACACGCCGGGCACGTTCGATTCGCCAATCGCCGACGCCGCCGTGAACTTGACCGAGGTCAGCGCATTGGCGGTCCACACCAGCGACGCATTGCCGATCAGGCCGCTGAGCGACGCCAGCCGCGCATCGTCGTAGTCGTGCCGCGTATAACCGGCGGCGATTTCGCCGGTCAGCAGACGTGACAACTCAAACGTCGAGCCAAGCTGGCCGGTGACGCCTTTGGAATTGCGCTGGTAGCCGGAAGAGTCGGTGACGAGATCGTGGCGCCGCGTATCGGTGCCGGCCTCGACGAAAGGCGTCACGCCCGGCGTCAATTCGTAACCGCCCCGTAGATTAACGCCATATTGATCGTAGTTGCGGTCGTCATTGCTGACGGTCGAACCGTCGGTCAGCTTGGAGGCCTGATAGGTCGTGCGCTCGGCGTCGCCCTTCAGCGACAGATCGAAGCGGTTGATCTTCTGCCCAACGCCGACGCTGCCGCCGACGGTCGTATAGACCGGCAATTTGGCGAGACCGGCCTGCAAATTCGGACTGCCCGGATTGTCCGTCGCCACAATAAGCCGGCTGCCGAGATCGATCCGCGTCATGCTGGTGACATCGACACGGCCATCGACCTTGCCGTTGACGTTCGGGCGGCTCAACGTCGGCTCGTCGTCGGGGCTGTAGCCGGTATAGCTGCCGCGCAACTCGCCTTTGAGCTCATGCCGCGACCAGGTCGATTGCGCGCGCAATTCAGGCGCCACCGAATACAGCGTCGCGCCCTTGGCGCTGGGTGCGCGCGCCGGATTGGTGTCGTAGCCGCCGATCAATTCGATTGCCGGATAGAGCAGAAAGCTGCCGGCGTGCAGCCCGAGCGGTGCGTAAGGATCGTCGGGCTCGCTGTGCGCCTTGCGCTTCGAGACCGGCTTGCGGATCGGACCGATCTCGGCCGGCGGGGCGCCCGGCGGCGCGGAGGTATAAGCGCCGTTGCCCGGCGCCTGAAACGGCTTCTGATAGGGCGAGATCGCGGGAGCAACAGGAGCAGTTGCGTCGCCGGCCGGCGGCTTCGGCCTGGCTTTGCCCGCGGCTTTCGCCTTTGCCGCGTTCTTGGCCTTGTTCTTGTTGGTCGAGTCGAAACCCGTATCGCCGGCGGCCGACGGCTGCGGCGTGAAATTCGTCGGCGGGCCGAGTTGCGGCTGTGCCGCCTGGCCGAACTGCTGGAAGCGCGGCGGCTTGCGCGGATCGGTTTGCAGCTTCGGCGCCAGCGGGTCGGGAAAATCCGGCGCCGTCATTTGCGCCAACGCCGCGCCGCAGCCGAGCGCCAGCGCGCAAACAGCCGTCAACAGGCCTGCGCCATAGGGCGCGGCCGCGATTGGGCGAGGAAGGCGCGGCACTCTCAGTCCTCAGCCTCCTTGTTCCGGCCTTTGGGCGCGCGCCATTGCGCACCGCCCGCGGAGCCGGCGGGAAGTGGTTAACGGACGTTAAAGGGCTATGGTTAATGAGGCGTTGATGCTTCTTCCCCCCTCCCCCGCGAGCATTTGCGAGCAGCGGGGAGGGGTTGGGGGTGGGGGCCCGTCTGAAATGCCCCCCACCCCGGATCACATCGCTGGCGCGAGTGATCCGACCCTCCCCACCGCTTCGCGGGGGAGGGAAAGGAAGCTAGACCCAGCCTTGCAGCTCGCGCATCGCTACGTCGCGGATGACCGCGATACCGCCCGGGCTGTCGTTGAGGCAGGGAATCGCCGCGAAATTCTCGCCGCCGGCATGGCGGAAGATTTCAGCATTCTCCATGGCGATCTCTTCCAGGGTCTCCAGGCAATCGGAGGAGAAGCCGGGCGTGATGACGGCGAGATTTTTCACGCCGCGCTCGGCGAGCGCCTTTACCGTCACATCGGTATAGGGTTTGAGCCACTCCGCCGGTCCGAAGCGCGACTGGAAGGTCAGCATCAGTTGTTTATCGTCGAGCTTGAGGCGTTCGCGCAAAAGCCGCGCCGTGGCGTGACACTGGCAATAATAGGGATCGCCCTTGCGCAAGTAGTCTTCCGGCATGCCGTGGAACGAGGCGATGATCACTTCCGGCTTGAAAGACAATTTGGCAAGGCTTTGCTCGAGCGACGTCGCCAGGGCTTCGATATAGACGCGGTTATCGAAATAGGCCGGCGCGACGCGCAAGGCCGGCTGCCAGCGCATCTCGGCGAGCGCCTCGAATGCCTTGTCGCAGACCGTCGCCGTGGTCGCCGCCGCGTATTGCGGATAAAGCGGCACGATCAGGATACGATCGCAGCCGGAGGCCCGCATCGCATCGAGCTTCGAGCGGATCGACGGATTGCCGTAGCGCATCGCCCAATCGACCAGAATGCGCGGCTCGCCGGCGAGCGCCGCGCCAAGCTTGTCGGATTGCGAGCGGGTGATCGTCTTGAGAAATGACTCGTTGAGCGCCTTGTTCCAGATCTTGTCGTAGTCGCGCCCCTTGCGGCCGGGCCGCACCGTCAGGATGATCAGGTTGAGCACCAGCCACCACTTGACCGGGTTTTCCTCGATCACGCGCCGGTCGGACAGAAATTCCTTCAGGTAGCGCCGCATCGACCAGTAGTCGGTGGCGTCGGGCGTGCCGAGATTGACCAGCAAGACGCCGATGCGGCGCGGAGGCAGCGCCGGGTGGTTCGGCGGCAAATGCGGATTGGCGTTCATAAGCCTATCAGCGGGAAATGGCGCGCGCGGTCAAGAGCCGGCTAGCCGACCGGCCGTTCGTCGGCGATCACCTTGCCGTCATTGGGCAGCGCGCCGGGCTTTACCAAAGTCACTGTGCCCTTGAGTTTCGTAACCGATTGCAAGGTGTCAGCCACCGCCGCCGCCAGCGTGGCGGCCGTTGACGCGGTTTCGGCCAAGAGCGTCATGGTATCCTGCTCGGCCTCGCGGCCGACGACGAGACGCAGCTTCGACAGTTCGGGATGACGCTGGCCGATTTCGGCTACCTGCCGGGGGTGCACGAACATGCCTTTGACCTTGGCGGTCTGGTCGGCGCGGCCCATCCAGCCCTTGATGCGAATATTGGTCCGGCCGCACGGCGACAGGCCCGGCAGCAGCGCCGACAGATCGCCGGTGGCGAGGCGGATCATCGGGTAATCGGGGCTGAATGTCGTCACCACGATTTCGCCGACCTCACCCGGGGCGACCGGATCGCCGGTGCCGGGACGCACGATTTCAAGGATCAGGTGTTCGTTGACGATCAACCCCTCACGCGGGTCGGACTCGTAGGCGACGACGCCCAGTTCAGCGGTGGCATAGCATTGCACCACGGCGACGCCGCGCGCGCGCAACTCATCGCGCAAGGAGCCCGGCAGCGCCGCGCCGGATACCAGAGCGCGTTTGAGCGAGGAAGCGTCCTTGCCCGTCTTCTGCGCGGTGTCGAGCAGGATCTTGAGAAAATCCGGCGTACCGACATAGCCTGATGGCTTGTAGTGCGCGATGGCCTCCAGTTGCTGCTCGGTATTGCCGACGCCACCGGGGATCACCGCGCAACCGAGCGCGTGCGCGCCGGATTCCAGCATGAAGGCGCCGGGCGTCAGGTGATAGCTAAATGAATTATGTACGATATCGCCGGCGCGAAAGCCCGCGGCATAGCAGGCGCGCGCCGCGCCCCAGTTGGCGGCCTCATAACCTTCCGGCTCGTAGATCGGGCCGGGCGACATCAGCAACCGTTTCGCCTTGCCGGGCGGCGTGACGTTGAGGCCGCCGAACGGCGGCGACGCCTTTTGCAGATCGACGATGTCGGACTTGCGCAGCACCGGCAGCTTCGCCAGCGCGGCGCGCGAGGTGACGGATTTCGGATCGACGCCTTTGAGATGCGCCGCCCAGCCCGGCGCGATCATGGCATGCGCGATCGCACCATGCAGGACGGCAAATTGCTCGCTCTCGCGCAGCGCCGGATTGCGAGTTTCGAGATTGTCGTAATGATCGCCCATCCGGATTACGCCAGCCAGCGCTTGCGCCGGCGATAATGCTTGCCCTCGCGGAACGACTTGCGGCGGCCGTCGGATATGCCGAGGTAGAATTCCTTGACGTCCTCGTTCTCGGACAGCGATTTGGCGTCGCCGTCCATCACCACGCGGCCGTTTTCGAGAATGTAGCCATAGCGCGCATAGCGCAGCGCCATATTGGTGTTCTGCTCGGCCAGCAGGAACGACACCTGTTCCTTTTCGTTGAGATGCTTCACGATCTCGAAAATCTCCTCGACGATCTGCGGCGCCAGCCCCATCGACGGCTCATCGAGCAGGATCATCTTCGGCCGCGACATCAGCGCGCGGCCAACCGCGCACATCTGCTGCTCGCCGCCGGACGTATAGCCGGCCTGCGAATTCCGGCGCTGTTTCAATTTGGGGAAATAGCCATAGACCAGATCGAGGTCGCGCATGACCGCGGCCTTGCCGTCGGTGCGCGTGAACGCGCCGGTCATCAGGTTTTCTTCGATGGTGAGATGGCCGAAACAGTGGCGGCCTTCCATCACCTGGATGCAGCCGCGCCGGACCAGTTCGTTCGGCGACAGGTTCTGCACCTCATTGCTCTCGAACAGAATCTTGCCCTTGGTGACGTCGCCGCGTTCGGCACGCAACAGATTGGAAATCGCCTTCAGCGTTGTCGATTTGCCGGCGCCATTGGCTCCCAACAGCGCGACGATGCCGCCCGCCGGCACATCGAGCGATACACCCTTGAGCACCAGAATGACGGAATTGTAGATCACCTCGATGTTGTTCACCGAGAGCAGCGACTTTTCCGGCACGGCCTTTTCGGAAATGCCTGATGCGAGGGGTGCGGCGGCGGATGACACGCGATCAACTCCGATCTCAAGTCGGAAAAAGTGGGAGGCGGCAGCGCGCCGCCTCCCGGTTCTTTCAGCCGCGATCAGCTCTCCTTCGAGCAGTCGCGCGCGGTGATCTTCTTCTCGGTCGCGTACTTGGCGGCGTTTTCCTTGACCAGCGGCGCAAGGATCGAATCGTCCGCCTTGTAGTAGTCCGAGATCGTCTTCCAGGCCTTGCCGTCCCACTGCTGCATGCGGGCGACATCGGCGCCCTGGTGGTCCTCGCACGAGAAGCGCAAGGGCTGCAGCATGCCTTCGAAGCCGAGTTCCTTGATGCGCGCGGCGGTCAGGTTGAGGTTCTCAAAACCCCAACGGACCTGTTCGCCGGTCATCGGCTTGTTGCCGTACTTCTTCATCGCGGTGCGGATCGCTTCCGTGCCGATCATCGAGTTGATCAGGCCGCGGTTGTAGAGCACCTGCGCGAAGTCTTCCTTGGCCGCCGCCTTGCCCTTCGACACGACGTTCTTTTCGAGATCGGCATGCACGGCGAACTTGCCCGGGCCATGCTGGAGCATCAGCGCCTTGTAGCCCGCGGACTGTTCGCCGGCAGGCGTCACGTCAGGCTCGGCGCCCGACCACCACACGCCGATGACCTTCTCGCGCGGAAAGCCGACCGCGGCCGCTTCCTTGATCGAGGTCGAGTTCATCACGCCCCAGCCCCAGAGCAGGACATAGTCGGGACGATCCTGGCGGATGGCGAGCCACTGCGACTTCTGTTCGACGCCAGGATGCGTGACCGGGATCGCCTTGAAATCGAAGCCATTGAGCTTGGCGCGGGCCTCGAGCGCCGCGATCGGCTCCTTGCCGTACGGGCTGTCGTGATAGACGAGGCTGATCTTCTTGCCCTTGAGCTTGTCGAAGCCGCCGAGCTCCTTGGCGATGTGCTGAATGGCGACATCGGCCGCGGTCCAGTAGCTGCCGACGGCGATGAAATTCCACGGGAACACCGCGCCGTTGCGGCTTTCCGAACGGCCATAGCCCATGGTCAGCAGCGGGATCTTGTCGCCCGGCACCTTGTCGGTGAGCGCGAAGGTAATGCCGGTCGACAGCGGCGAGAAATACGCCGCGCCGGTCGGGCCCTTGCCCTTGAGGCGCTCGTAGCATTCGACGCCCTTGTCGGTGGCGTAGCCGGTCTCGCATTCCTCGAACACGATCTTGACGCCGTTGATGCCGCCGTCGCGCTCGTTGAGGAGCGTCCAGTAGTCGGCAACGCCGTTGGCGAACGGAATGCCGTTCGGCGCGTAAGGTCCGGTGCGGTAAACCAGCGCCGGAATGAACTGTTCATTCTGCGCCAGCGCCGGCTCGGTCACCGCCGGCGCGGCGAGCGCTAAGGCGGCGAGAGCCAAAGTGAGCTTTCTCATGTCGTCCTCCCTGTGAGTCGGCTTGTTAGCCGGTTCGTCGAAGCGGTCATTTTTCTTGAGATGTCGGCACGCCGCTCCTCTTTGCGTACCTCACCTTCGAAGCCCCGAGCCTATGCCTTCAATACGGGTATGGCCAGAGCCTCAGCTTTTCCTTCCCGGTCGACCAAAGTCTCGCAAAACCGCGCGGTTCAACGATCAACAGCCAGCAAATCAGCGCGCCGGTCACGATGAAGACCAGCAGCGACACGGTCTCGACCGAGATCGGCACGCCGAGCGCATGCGGCACCTGATCGAGCAGGATCGGCAAAACCAGGATGAAAGCCGCGCCCAGGAATGAGCCCAGGATCGAGCCCAGGCCGCCGATGATCACCATGAACAGTATCTGGAACGAGCGGTCGATGCTGAAGGCCAAAGGCTCCCAGGCGCCAAGATAGACGAAGGCCCACAACGCCCCCGCCACGCCCATGATGAAGGACGAAATGGCGAAGGCCGACAGTTTGGCGTAAAGCGGCCGGATGCCCATCAGTTCGGCCGCGATGTCCATGTCGCGCGTCGCCATCCACTGCCGGCCGATATTGCCGCGCACCAGATTTTTCGCCAGCAGCGCGAAGATGGCGACGAAAATCAGACACAACAGATAGCGCTCGATCGGCGCGTTGACGACGAAGCCGAAGAAATTCAGGTCGGGCGCGCTCACCGAACCGGACGAATTGTAATTGGTGAACCACTTCACCCGGATAAACACCCAGTCGAAGAAAAACTGCGCGGCAAGCGTCGCCACGGCCAGATAAAGTCCCTTGATGCGCAGGCTGGGTATGCCGAACAGGATGCCGACGACCGCCGACATCAGCGCGCCCAGGAGGATCGACGGCAGCATCGGCAAAGGCGGGATCGAGAGATCGAACAGGCCAAACGGAATGTGGACGCCGGTGCCGAATTTGTAAGCGCTGTAGGCGCCAATCGCCATGAAGGCGCCGCTGCCGAGCGACAACTGGCCGCAATAGCCGGTCAGGATGTTGAGGCCGATCGCGGCGAGCGAGAGAATCAAAAACGGGATCAGAATGGCGCGCAGCATGTACTCGTTGCCGAACGGCCAGATATGAAAGGCGTTGAGCAGCGGAATGCCGATAAAGGCCACTGCCAGCAAGACCCATAGCGCGATGCGATCCTGCCGGATCGGAAAGATCTGCATGTCGGCGGCGTAGCTGGTCTTGAACTGCCCGGTCTCGCGGTAAAACAAAACGTCCCCCTAGATGCGCTCGATGATGCGCTCGCCAAACAAGCCTTGCGGCCGCGCCATCAGCACGACCAGCGCCAGCACATAAGCAAACCAGTATTCGATGCCGCCGCCGATGAAAGGCCCGAGATAGGCTTCGGCCAGTTTCTCGCCGGCGCCGACGATCAGCCCGCCGACGATGGCGCCGGGCACCGAGGTGAAGCCGCCGATAATCAGAACCGGCAGCGCCTTCAACGCCAGAAAGGTGATGGAGAACTGCACGCCGAGCTTGGTGCCCCAGACGGTCGCAGCGACCAGCGCGACGAGCCCGGCGACCAGCCAGACGATGAACCAGATCCAGTTCAGCGAAATGCCAACCGACTGCGCCGCGGCGTGATCGTCGGCGACAGCGCGCAGCGCGCGGCCGGTCTTGGTCTTCTGGAAGAACAGCGCCAGGCCGACAACCAGCACGGCGGCGATCAGGCCGCCCCAGACGTCGATCTTGCTGACCAGGATGCCGCCGGGGAACGAGCCTTCGAACAGAAACCAGGCGTCGCTCGGAAACAGCCGCAGCGGATAGACGTCGGAGCCGAACAGCATCTGCGCGCCACCCTCGATCATGAAGGTGACGCCGATGGTCGACATGAACAAGGTCAACCCGTCCTGATTGATCAGCGGCCCGAGCACGAAGCGCTCGACCATCCAGGCGGTGATTGCCATGACGACGGCGGCAAACAGCAGCGCGATGACGATCGCCGCCCAGAACGGCAGGCCTTTCGCCACCATGAAGTCGAGCGAGCGCACCAAAGCCAGGCCGGCAAGCAGCACCATCGCGCCCTGCGCGAAGTTGAATACGCCGGATGCCTTGAAGATCAACACGAAGCCGAGCGCGACCAGCGAATAGAGCACGCCGGCAAGCAGGCCGCTGACGAGGACTTCGAGAAATTGGCCAAAGGCGATCATGCTTCTCCCCTCCCCCCGCGAGCAACGCGAGTGGTGGGGAGGGGTCGGGGGTGGGGGGACGAATAGGAGTAAGACCCCCCCCACCCTGAAGCCCATCGCTGATGCGATGAGCGTCTTCCCTCCCCACCGCTTCGCGGGGGGAGGGAAAGTAAGGAAGCGCATTTCACAAAAGCGATCATCAATGCGCCACTCCCAGATAGGCGTCGATTACCGCCTGATTGCTTTTGACTTCATTCGGCGTGCCGTCGGCGATCTTGATGCCGTGATCGAGCACGACCACGCGGTCGGACAGGTCCATCACCACGCCCATGTCGTGCTCGATCAGGGCAATGGTGGTGCCATAGTGATCGTTCACATCGAGAATGAAGCGCGACATGTCTTCCTTCTCCTCGATGTTCATGCCGGCCATCGGCTCGTCGAGCAGCAGCAGTTCTGGCTCCATGGCGAGCGCGCGGCCAAGCTCGACACGCTTCTGCAGGCCATAGGGCAGGCGGCTGACCGGCGTGCGGCGGATTTCCTGAATCTTGAGAAAATCGATGATCTCCTCGACGCGATGGCGATGCTCGACCTCCTCGGCCAGAGCCGGCCCGATCCGCAGCATCTGCCAGAACATGTTGCGGCGCATTTTCAGCGTGCGGCCGGCCATGATGTTGTCGAGCGCGGTCATGCCACGAAACAGCGCGACGTTCTGGAAGGTGCGGGCAATGCCGCCATCGGCGGCGTCGTGCGGACGCATCCTGGCGCGCGCCTCGCCCTTGAAGGTGATGACGCCTTCCTGCGGGTGATAGAACCCGTTGATGATGTTGAGCATCGACGTCTTGCCGGCGCCGTTCGGACCGATGATGGCGCGGATTTCGCCCTTGCGGATATCGAACGATACGCCGCTCACGGCTTTTACGCCGCCGAACGACAGCGAGACATTGTCGATCGACAGCAGCACGTCGCCGGCTGTCACCGGTGGTCCGTCGGGCGCCCTCATGCCGCTTTCCCCAAAGCCCCGGAAACCGCGACCGGCTGCATGTCATGGATTTTTACGCGCGCACTGAGCGTGCCCTTGCGGCCGTCCTCGAACGTCACTTCGGTCGAGATGTCGGCCTCGCTTGAACCGTTATAGAGCGCATCGATCAGCGGCGCATAACGCTCGGCGACGAAACCGCGCCGCACTTTTTGCGTCCGCGTCAGTTCGCCGTCGTCGGCGTCGAGTTCTTTGTGAAGAATAAGAAAGCGTTTGATCTGGTTGCCGGCCAGCATTTTGTCGGCAGCCATCGCGCTGTTCACGTCGGCGACGTGCTTTTCCATCATGGCGTAGACCAGCGGATGCCCGGCCAGTTCCTGATAGGAGCCGTAGGACACGTTATTGCGCTCGGCCCAGCTGCCGACCGCCGTGAGATCGATATTGAGCATCACGGTGACGAAGTCGCGCTTGTCGCCGTAAGCCACCGCCTCGCGAATGTCGGGGAAGAACTTGAGCTTGTTCTCGATGTATTTCGGCGGAAACATGGTGCCGTCGTTGAGCCGGCCGACATCCTTGGCGCGGTCGATGATCTTGAGATGGCCGGTCTTGTCATCGAAATAGCCGGCATCGCCGGTTTTCACGAAGCCGTCCGGCGTCATCACTTCGGCGGTCTTGGCGGCGTCCTTGAAGTAGCCGATGAACATGCCCGGCGACTTGAACAGAACCTCGCCATTGTCGGCGATGCGGATATCGACATGCGGACAGGCCGGACCGACCGTGTCGGAATGGATTTCGCCGTCCGGCTGGGCGGTGACGTAGAGGAAGGCTTCGGTCTGGCCGTAAAGCTGCTTGAAGTTCAGCCCGATCGACCGATAGAAGGCGAACAGATCGGGGCCGATCGCTTCGCCGGCGGTATAGGCGACGCGCACGCGCGAAAAACCGAGCACGTTCTTGAGCGGCGCATAGACCAGAATATCGCCGAGCCAATAAAGCAGCCGGCCGGTGAACGGCACGCTCTCGCCGTTGAGAATGCGCTCGCCATATTTGCGCGCGACACCGATGAAGTAGTGGAACATCTTGCGCTTGAAAGCGCTGGCGTCCTCCATGCGGATCATCACGCGCGTCAGCAGCACTTCGAGCGTGCGCGGCGGCGCAAAGTAAAAGCTCGGACCGATCTCGCGCAGATCGGAGGTCGCGGTGTCGGCGCTTTCCGGGCAGGCCATGCAGAAGCCGGCCACCAGACCTTGCGCGTAATTGAGATAGTGATCGCCGACCCAGGCCAGCGGCAAATAGGCGAGCGCGACGTCTTTCTCGGTCAGCTTGTCGAAGGCGACGGTGTCGGTCGCCGCCTGGATCGATCGCTCGCCGGACAGCACCACGCCTTTCGACGCGCCGGTTGTGCCGGAGGTGTAGAGAATGATCGACGGGTCCGAACCCTTGCCGGCGGCGATCTCGCCATCGAGCCATTCGCCGAGCTTGGGATCGGCGGCCAGCGCCTCGCGGCCGTCGGCGATGACATCGTCCATCGCGCGCAGCTTGGCGTGGTCATAGTCGCGCAAGCCGCGCGTTTCGTCGTAGACCATCAGTTCTAACTTGGGCAGACGGTCGAGCACCGACTGGATCTTGTCGATCTGCTCCTGATCCTCCACCGCGGCGAAGCGCACATCGGCATGCGCGAGCACGAAGGAGAGTTCGTCGGCGACCGCGTCGGCATAGACCGGCACCGGGACGGCGCCGAGCATCTGCGCCGCCATCACCGACCAGTAAAGCTTGGGCCGGTTCGAGCCGACAATGGCGATGGTCTCGCCGCGCTTGAGGCCGAGGCGGCTGAGGCCGACGGCATAGGCCCGCACCAGCTCGAGCGCCTGGGCCCAGGTCCAGCTCTGCCAGATGCCGAGGTCCTTGTGCCGCATCGACGGCCGGGAGCCATACAGACGGGCATTGCGAACCAGCAATTTAGGAAACGTATCCGCCTTCGCGGCGGCATCGAACGCCACAGCCATATCCTCCCCTTCAGCCGGCGCTCCTGGCGCCTGTCCGCGTCTTCCCCTCAGCCGTCATTTAAGGACGGTCTTGTTTGTATTGATATGAAATCACCGCCGAAGGCGGGTCAAGCCTTACGATTGGCTATTCGGCCGCTTTGAGGAAAGGCGCAGCGCCGGCGCGGAATTGCTCGTAAAGCGCCGTTTCCTCGGCTTTGGCGACGGCGAGGGTGCGTTGCTTGATTGGTCCGTAGCCGCGAATTTTTTCCGGGATCGCGGCAATCGCCACCGCCGCTGCATGATTGGACGGCGACAGTTCGGCCAACATTGTCTCGATCCTTGCCCGGTACTCGGCCACCAGCCGCCGCTCCATACGGCGCTCATGCGTATAGCCGAACGGATCGAACGGCGTGCCGCGCAAGAATTTGAATTTTGCCAGCACCGCAAAGACCTTCAGCAGCCAGGGGCCGAACGACATTTTTTTCGGCTCGCCGCTCAACGGATCAATCTTAGCAAGCAACGGCGGCGCCAGGTGGAATTCGAAACGCAGGTCGCCGGCGGCGAAGGTCGATTTCACCCGCTCAATGAACGACGTATCGGTGTAGAGACGCGCGACTTCGTATTCGTCCTTGTAGGCCATCAGCTTGAACAGGTAGCGCGCCACCGCTTCCGATAGCGCCGTCTGGCCGGGCACCCTCGCAGCTTCCGCCGCGACGACCTTATCGACAAATGCGCGGTACTGCCGCGCATAGCGCGCGCTCTGATAGGCGGTCAGGAAGACGACGCGGCGCGCCACGATCTCGTCGAAGCTCTGCGAAATACGCAGCGAGTCGTTTTCCTCCGCGGGGCGCGGCGCAATCAGCGACTCGACGGCGGCCGGATCGACCGCGGCACGGCGTCCGTAACGGAACGCGGCGAGGTTCATCGCCACCGCTTCGCCGTTCATCTCGATGGCCTTTTCGACCGCTTCCGCCGACAACGGCAGTCCGCCATTCTGATAGGCGTAGCCCAGCATGAACATGTTGGCGCCGATCGAATTGCCGAGCAGCGCGGTCGCCAGGCGCGTGGCGTCGACGAAGTGACTGCGGTCGCTGCCGGCGGCGCCGGTGATGGCGCGCTTGAGCTTTTCGGTCGGCAGCGAGAATTCGGCATTGCGGGTGAAATCGCCGGGCAGGAATTCGGCGGTGTTGACGATCATCCGGGTGTTGCCCGGCTTGATGGCGCCCAGCACTTTTTTCGAGCCGACCACGACGATGTCGCCGCCAAGCACCAGATCGGCGCCGCCGGCCGCTACGCGGATGGCGTGAATGTCATCCGGCGAATTGGCGATGCGGATGTGGCTATAGACAGCGCCGCCCTTCTGGGCGAGGCCGGCCATGTCGATGATGCCGACGCCCTTGCCTTCCAGATGCGCCGCCATACCGACGATCGCGCCGACGGTGACAATGCCGGTGCCGCCGATGCCGGTGACGATGATGCCGTATGGATGATTGATCAGCGGCACGCTCGGCGCCGGCAGCGCCGGCCAGCCGGCCGGCTCGGAAATGCCCTCGCCTTTTTTCAATTTGGCGCCATGCACGGTGACGAAGGACGGACAGAAGCCCTTCACGCAGGAATAGTCCTTGTTGCAGCTCGACTGGTCGATGGTGCGCTTGCGGCCCCATTCGGTCGCCAGCGGCTGCACCGAGACGCAGTTCGACTTGACGCCACAGTCGCCACAGCCTTCGCAGACCAGATCGTTGATGACGACGCGCTTGTCCGGGTCGGGGAAGGTGCCGCGCTTGCGGCGGCGGCGCTTCTCGGCGGCGCAGGTCTGGTCATAAATGAGAATGCTGACGCCCGATACGGTCGCCAGTTCGCGCTGCAGCGCGTCGAGATCGTCGCGGTGGTGAATGGTCAGGCCTTTCGGCCATTCAATGTCGCTCGGATATTTATCCGGCTCGTCGGTGACGACCATGATGCGCCTGGCGCCTTCGGCCGCCACCTGCGCCGCGATCTGCGGCACGGTGAGACCGCCATCGTTGGCCTGACCGCCGGTCATCGCTACCGCGTCGTTGAACAAAATCTTGTAGGTCATCGTCACGCCGGAGGCGATCGCGGCGCGAATGGCGAGGTAGCCGGAGTGGTTGTAGGTGCCGTCGCCGAGATTCTGGAAAACATGATCGCGCTTGGAGAACGGCGCTTCGCCGATCCAGTTGGCGCCCTCGCCGCCCATCTGGGTGTAGCCCAGCGTCTTGCGATCCATCCATTGCGACATGTAATGGCAACCGATGCCGGCATAGGCGCGGCTGCCTTCCGGCACGCGCGTCGACGTATTGTGCGGACAGCCCGAGCAGAAATACGGAATGCGCTGGGCGACGTCGCTTGTTTCGTTCAATGTCCGCTGCGCCGACTTCAATCGTGCGACATCGGCGGCCATCTCACCGTTGGCGTCGAGCTTGAGAATACGCTCGCCGATGGCGATGGCGATATCGTTGGCGTCGAGCGCGCCCTTGACCGGGAACAGCCAGTTGCCGTTCTCGTCCTTCTTGCCGATGCAGACCGGCTGGTTCGGCGTGCCGTAGAGTTCCTCGCGCACCTGCACTTCGATCAGCGAACGTTTCTCTTCGACGACGATGATGAGGTCGAGGCCGGCGGCGAATTCCAGCAACTCCTCGCGCGGAATCGGCCAGACGCAGCCGATCTTGAAAAGGCGAATGCCGATATCGTTGCACTTGATTTCGTCCAGGCCGAGTTCGTCGAAGGCCTGGCGCACGTCGAGATAGGCCTTGCCGGTGGTGATGATGCCGATTTTGGGCGCGCGGCCGCCGGACATGATCGTCTTGTTGATCTTGTTGGCGCGCACGAAGGCCAGCATGGCGTCGCGCTTGTAGTCGTGCAGCCGCGCTTCCTGACCGAGAATGGTGTCGACCAGACGGACATTTAGCCCGCCTTCGGGCATGGCGAAGTCGGTCGGGATGACGATATTAAGACGATCGAGCGCGCCATCGATGACGCCGGTTGATTCGACGGTCTCGTGCATGCATTTGAGCGCGGTCCAGGTGCCGGTGTAGCGCGACATCGCCCAGCCCAAGAGCGCGTAATCGACGATTTCCTGCACGCCGGCCGGATTGAGGATCGGCATCATCACGTCGACGAAATGGAATTCGGACTGATGCGCGGTGGTCGAGGATTCGGCGGTGTGGTCGTCGCCCATCAAGGCCAGCACACCGCCATTCTTCGAGGTGCCGGCGAGATTGGCGTGACGGAACACGTCGCCGGAGCGGTCGACGCCCGGGCCCTTGCCGTACCAGAGCCCGAAAACGCCATCGAACTTGCCCTCGCCGCGCAGTTCGGCCTGCTGCGCGCCCCAGATGGCGGTTGCAGCGAGTTCCTCGTTCAGCCCGGGCAGGAACTTGACGTCGGCGGCGGTCAATTCGCGGGCCGAGCGCATGAACTGTTGATCGAGGCCGCCCAAGGGCGAGCCGCGATATCCAGAGAGATAGCCGCCGGTGTTCAGCCCGGCGCGGCGGTCGCGCTCTTTCTGCATCAGAATCGCGCGGATCAGGGCCTGATAGCCGGTCACCAGCACATGCGACTGACTGAGGTCGTATTTGTCGTCGAGAGTGACCGGCTTGAGCGTCATCAGAGGGCCCTTTGGGTGGCCTTTGGCCAATGCGGCATTGTCGGAAAAAGACCATCGGACCGGCGCCGATGTCTCTCTCATATAGGCTGCGCAGCCATTACGCAAAGCGCCGAAAATCGAAATAAAAGCTTACACTGGAGACCCTTGCGGTCAATTTCGTTTCCGGCGCCGCGCGGAGAAGGAAGTTTCAGCCGGACTGCTTCGGGCGCATTTTGGCGCAATGCAGCAATTGGTTTTGTAGCAAGGCAGCCTCCCGTTGACGCCACTGGTCAATTTTTGAGCTGCCTGTAAAAGGGCTGGCCAGCCGGGTGCCCTTCTCAATGCAATCGCCGTCATCGTCCGTCGAAACGAAAGCGTCGTGGGTCGTCGCCGCGGCCGCGCTATGGGCGCTGATGATGTCGTTCGGCGCCGCCTGGATCACGGCAGTGGCCCTGAAAGACATTGCCGGCGAGGTCGACGGCGCGCGCTCGATTCCGGCGCTGGCCAGCGCGCTCGCCTGGCTCGGCTCCGGCGTCGGCGGCATCATGATGGGCCGCATTGCCGACCGCGTCGGCACGCGCTGGACGGTGACATTCGGCGCGCTGATGATCGCCGCCGGGCTGGCGCTGTCGAGTCTCGGCCCGACCTTTCCGCTGCTGGTCGGCCACGGCCTGTTCATCGGGCTGATCGGCCTCGCCGGCATCAACGCGCCGCTTTATGTCTATGTCAGCCGCTGGTTCGACAAAAGGCGCGGCTCGGCGCTGGCGCTGATTTCGAGCGGCACTTACCTCGCCGGCGCCTTGTGGCCGCCGGTGTTCGAGCGCGCCATCGCGCTGGTCGGCTGGCGCGAGACCATGCTGTGGTACGCGCTGCTGGAAATCCTGATCGTGGTGCCGGTGGCGCTGATCTTCTTCAGCGATCCGCCGGAAGTCATTCATCCGGCGCCCGCGCCTGTTCCCGGCAGCGCGCCGGCGCGCGTGCTCGGCCTGCCACCCAATCTCGTCTTCGCCTTGATGTGCATGGCGTCGATCATGTGTTGCATTCCGATGGCAATGCCGCAGGGCCATCTGGTCGCCTTTTGCAGCGACCTCGGCATCACGCGCTCGACCGGCGCACTGATGCTGTCGGTGCTCCTCGGCACCGCGTTCCTCAGCCGCCAGGTCTGGGGCGCGATTTCCGACCGCATCGGCGGGCTGATGACGGTGCTGGTCGGTTCGCTGTGGCAATGCGCGGCGATGATCGCCTTCCTGCTGACGCAGAACGAAGCCGGACTGTTCGCAGTGTCGGCGGCGTTCGGTCTGGGATTTTCCGGCATCATCCCGGCCTATGTGCTGGCATTGCGCGAATTGTTTCCGGCGGCGCAGGCGTCGTGGCGTATTCCGACTTTGTTGATGTTCACCGCGGTCGGCATGGCGTCCGGCGGCTGGCTGGCCGGGCTTTTGTACGACCACTTCAGCTATTACGCGCCGGCCTTCGCCGTCGGCGTCGGCGCCAATCTCATCAACCTCCTGATCGTCGGCGCGCTGGTGGCGCGCCAGCGCTGGCGGGCGGCCTACGTATGATTGTGTAGCGCCGGCCTCTGGTGAAACTTTCCGAACCGTGAAACATTTGCCCCAAACAGAACGCCCGCCGGGGCGTATCACATAAGGGGAAACATCATGGGCACCGATCGCCGCACTTTTTTCGCCGCCGCTATTATCGCAACCGCTCTGGCCGCGGGCGCGGCCGTCACCGCATCGCCCGTCTTCGCGCAGAATTACCCGGCGCATACAATCCGTTTGATCGTGCCCTACCCACCGGGCGGCGGTACCGATTTCTTCGCGCGCGTGGTGGCGACCGAGATGGGCAACAGCCTTGGCCAGACCGTCGTGGTCGAGAATCGCCCCGGCGCCGGCACCTTGATCGGCGCCGAAGCGGTCGCCCGCGCGCAGCCTGACGGCTACACTTTCCTGCTCGGCGACACGTCGACCTATGCCTCGAACCGCAGCCTTTACGCCAAGCTGCCTTACGATGCCGACAAGGATTTCGCGCCGGTTTCGCTGACCGGACGCTTCGCCATCGTGCTTTTGGTCAACACCGACAAGCTTAAGGTCAATTCGGTGAAGGAACTGATCGCGGCGGCGAAGAAGTCGCCGGGCGCCATCGACTATGGCAGCGCCGGCATTGGCAGCCCGTTCCATCTCGCCGGCGAATTGTTCGCGCAAGGCGCAGGCGTCAAGCTCAACCATATTCCGTATAAAGGCGCGGCGCCGGCGATCCAGGACCTCGTCTCCGGCCAGATCGGCATGATGTTCGTCGACTACGCAACCGCGCGCGGCCAACTGGCGATGAAGCAGATCAAGGCGATCGCGGTTGCTTCGCCCGGCGAATTCGCGGGGCTACCCGGCGTGCCGCCGGTCGCGGCCGACGTGCCGGGCTTCGAGGCCTGGGCCTGGCAGGGCTTCGCCGCGCCCGCGGCGACGCCAAAAGATGCGATTGCCAAACTCAATGCCGCATACGCCAAGGCGGTCGGCAATGCCGAGATCAAGCAGAAGCTGATCGGCGCCGGCATCGATCCGCTGCAGAGTTCGCCCGCCGACATGGCCGCCTACATCAAGAGCGAAGCGGCCAAGTGGGAAAAGGTGATCAAGACGGCGGGTATTAAGCTGGATTGAGATTGAGTCGTCATGCCCGCGAAGGCGGGCATCCAGGAATTTCTTGATTCTCAGCAAACAAGAGCTGGATCCCCGCCTTCGCGGGGATGACAACTAGACCTTCGGCACCATTTTAAACATCGCCTCGCCGTACATCCCGCGCGCCTCGGTGAGCAGCGGCTGCACGGCGGCGACGAAGGCGTCGTGCTCCGATGCGTTGAGTTCGACGATGTCGCAGCCGGCCGCCTCGATCGCCTGACGCGACTGGGTATTTTCCTCGACCGCGAGCTGACGCTGGAACGCGACCGCATCAAGCACCGCATCGCGCATGGCCTGCTGCAAGTCCTTCGGCCAGGCGTCGAATGAGGCGCGGTGCAGAAAGATCGGCCGCGAAATATAAAAGTGCGATGTCAGCGTGTGATACTTGTGAAAATTATGCACGCCATAGGTGACCGTATTGGCGAGCGGGTTTTCCTGCGCATCCAGCGTGCCGGCCTTGATCATGGCGATGGCCTCGGTCAGGTCCATGCGCATCGCCTGCGCGCCGAGCAGCTCGAAGGTCCGGCGCTGGATTTCGCTCGGCAGCACGCGGATTTTCATGCCCTGCATGTCGGCGGGCAGATGGATGGGACGCAGTTTATTTGAGATGTGGCGGAAGCCGTTCTCAAACCAGCCGAGAATGCGATAGCCGACTTTGGCTTCAACCTTTTGCGCGAGGAAGCGGCCGAGCTCGCCGTCCATCGCGCCGCGCGCCTGCGCATTGTTGGCGAACAAAAACGGCAGATCGACGAAACCCAGTTCCGGCACGCGGTCGGTGAGATAGCTCGACGACTGATAGCCGAGCGTGATCTCGCCGCTCTCAACGAGCGTCAGAATATCCTCGGCCTTGTGGCCGTGGTCCATGATGTTCCAGATGTAATCGACCGCGATGCGGTCGCCGAACTGCGCTTCCAGCGTATTGCCGATCAGCTTGAGCGATTTGCTGAAGCCGGTATTGGCCGGGCCGTAGCCGCCCATGACGATTTTGATCGGCGTCGACTGAACTGGCATGTTTCACGTCCTGAAAGCGCCGATGCCCGGCGCGCCGGACATTAGCCACGCTTTGCCCAGAAGTGA
>CANKBJ010000029.1 GCA_947479905.1 Bradyrhizobiaceae bacterium | reverse complement strand
TGAACGTCGTTGCGCATCAATGCGACGATGGCGTCCGGCGTGGTCTTGAACGGCCCGACGACGACATCGACGCCGGCTGCCTGCTTGAAATAATTGGCAGTGAGATGCTGCACACCACCGGCGCTGATGGTGCCGATATTGAGCTTGCCCGGTGTGGCTTTGGCGGCGGTCAGGAAGTCGCCGAGCGTCTTGAACTCGGACTGGGCGTTGGTCACGAACAGGCAATCGAAATAGCCCAGCGCGGTCACCGGCGCGAGTTCCTTCAGCACGTCGACCGGAAACTGGTTGAACAGCGGGATCGAACTGGCAATGCCGCCGGTGGCCAGCAGCAATGTGTAGCCGTCGGCCGGCTGCGAGGTGACGGCGCGCATGGCGGCGATGCCGCCGGGGCCGGCGAGATTTTCGACGACGAAACGCTGGCCGAATTTCTCGCCGAGCTTGTCGGCGAGAATGCGCGCGGTGATGTCGCCGACGCCGCCGGGGCCGAGCGGAATGACGATCTTGACCGGATGGTCGGGATATTTCTGCGCCAGCGCTTGGCGTGCGCCGCCGAATGCCAGGAGCGATACGCCAAGGAGCATAAATCCAAGGCCACGCAACATCTTACGCTTTGTCATCGGCATTATCCTCCCAAAAATTGTTGTGGGAAGTTTATGCAAGAGTGACGGCGGATGCTACCGCATCTTTCGTCGTGGATTTGAGGTCGGGAAAAGCGGTCTATTTTAGCTGAAAACCAGTCCTAAACCTGCCGGTCGACCATCGCCTTCTTCAACGTGGCGATTTCTTTGGCCGGATTGAGCCCCTTCGGGCAAGCCTTGGAGCAGTTCATGATGGTGTGGCACCTGTACAGCCGGAACGGGTCTTCGAGATTGTCGAGCCGCTCGCCGGTCGCTTCATCGCGCGAATCCTGCACCCAGCGGTTGGCCTGCAACAGCGCGGCGGGGCCGAGATAGCGATCCGAGTTCCACCAGTAGCTCGGGCACGAGGTCGAGCAGCAGGCGCACAGGATGCACTCATACATGCCGTCGAGCTTGGTGCGGTCGGTGTGGCTCTGCTTCCATTCCTTCTCGGGCGCCGGCGTCACGGTGTGCAGCCAGGGTTCAATGGAAGCGTATTGCGCGTAGAAATTTTTCAGATCGGGCACCAGATCCTTCACCACCGGCTGATGCGGCAAAGGATAAATCTTGAGCGGCGTCTTGTTGTCGTCGATCGCCTTGGTGCAGGCGAGCGTATTGGTGCCGTCGATATTCATCGCGCAGGAACCGCAGACGCCTTCTCGGCAGGAGCGGCGGAAGGTCAAGGTCGGGTCGACGTTGTTCTTGATCCAGATCAGCGCATCGAGAACCATCGGGCCGCAATCGTCGCGGTCGACAAAATACGTATCGACGTGCGGGTTTTCGCCGTCGTCCGGGTTCCAGCGGTAGACCTTGAACTCGGTCAGGTGCGTCGCATGCGACGTCCGCGGCCAGGTCTTGCCTTCAGTGACCCTGGAGTTCTTCGGTAGCGTGATTTCGACCATGTCGGCAGTCCTGATTTCTTTTCCCGGGCGCACCGCACCGCTCTTGTGGTGCGGTGCAGACCCGGGATCGTTAAGACCCCGGATCTGCGATGCACCACTTCGTGCTGCATCGCGTCCGGGGAAAGCAGCTAATAAACGCGCGCTTTGGGTTCGATATAGGCAACGTCGTTGGTCAGCGTGTAGGTGTGAACCGGACGATAGTCGATCTTCACCGCGCCCTTGTCGTCGATCCACGCCAGAGTGTGCTTCATCCATTCCTTGTCGTCGCGGTCCGGATAATCCTCACGCGCATGGCCGCCGCGGCTTTCGGTGCGGTTGAGCGCCGAATCCATGGTGACGACCGCCTGCGCGATCAGATTGTCCAGTTCCAGCGTTTCGATCAGGTCTGAATTCCACACCAGCGAACGATCCGACACGCCGATATCGGTCATGCCGCCGTAAACTTGGTGGATGAGGTTATGGCCTTCGTCGAGAATTTCGCCGGTGCGGAACACCGCGCAATTGCTCTGCATCACCTTCTGCATCTTCAGGCGAAGCTGCGCGGTCGGCGTGCCGCCCGACGCATAACGGAAGTGGTCGAGGCGGGCGAGCGCTCTGTCGGCCGAATCCTTCGGCAGCTCGGGCTTCTTCTCGCCCGGCGTCAGCAGCTCCGCGCAGCGCAGCGCCGCCGCACGGCCGAACACGACGAGGTCGATCAGCGAATTGGAGCCGAGCCGGTTGGCGCCATGCACCGACACGCAGGCCGCTTCGCCGATCGCCATCAGTCCGGGGATCACGGTGTCCGGATTGCCGTCCTTCTTGGTCAGCGCCTCGCCGTGATAATTCGTGGCGATGCCGCCCATGTTGTAATGCACGGTCGGCAGCACCGGGATCGGCTCGCGGGTGATGTCGACGCCGGCGAAGATGCGCGCGGTCTCTGAAATGCCGGGCAGGCGCTCGTGCAGGATGGCCGGATCGAGATGGTCGAGATGCAGGAAAATGTGGTCCTTTTCCTTGCCGACGCCGCGGCCTTCGCGAATTTCGATAGTCATCGAGCGCGAAACGACATCGCGCGAGGCGAGGTCCTTGGCCGACGGCGCGTAGCGCTCCATGAAGCGCTCGCCTTCGGAATTGACCAGATAGCCGCCTTCGCCGCGCGACCCTTCGGTGATCAGGCAGCCGGCCGGATAAATACCGGTCGGGTGGAACTGGACGAACTCCATGTCCTGCAACGGCAGGCCCGCGCGCAGCACCATGGCGTTGCCGTCGCCGGTGCAGATATGCGCCGACGTGCAGGAGAAATAAGTGCGGCCATAGCCGCCGGTCGCCATGATGGTCATGTTCGACGTGAATCGGTGCAGCGTGCCGTCGTCCATGTTGAGGGCAATGACGCCACGGCAGCGGCCGGTCTCGTCCATGATCATGTCGAGCGCGAAATACTCGATGTAGAACTCGGCGTTATGTTTGAGCGCCTGGCCGTACATCGTGTGCAACATGGCGTGGCCGGTACGGTCGGCGGCGGCGCAGGTGCGCTGCGCGGTGCCCTTGCCGTAATGCGTGGTCATGCCGCCGAACGGGCGCTGATAGATTTTGCCGTCTTCCTCGCGGCGCGAGAAAGGCATGCCCCAGTGCTCAAGCTCGTACACCGCGGCCGGCGCGTTGCGGCACATATATTCGATCGTGTCCTGGTCGCCGAGCCAGTCGGCGCCCTTGACGGTGTCGTACATGTGCCACTTCCAGTCATCCTCGCCCATATTGCCGAGTGCCGCGGCGATGCCGCCTTGCGCCGCGACAGTATGCGAACGCGTCGGGAAGACCTTGGTGATGCAGGCGGTGCGCAGGCCCGCTTCCGAGCAGCCGACGACGGCGCGCAGGCCCGCGCCGCCAGCGCCGACAACCACGACGTCATAGCTGTGATCTTCGATCGGATAGGCTTTGCCGCCGACAGAGGGACCGCCGTTGAGTTTGCCGTTTGCGGACGCCATGGCCTTAGACTCCGAACGAAAGCTTGAGAATGGCGAAGGCGCAAGCCAGGCCGACAGCGATGACGAAGAAGGTATTCGCCATCAGACTCAGGAATTTGAATTTATCGTCGTGCAGGTAATCGAGGATGATCTCCTGCATGCCGATCCACATGTGATAGGCGCTGTTGAGGATGAACAGCAGCATGATGATGGCGACCACCGGCGAGCCGAGGATTTGCACCACGGCGGCATGGCTGCGGCCGAGCAGCGCGATGACGATGACGATCAGCGCGATGGTCAGCGGAATGCCGGCGACCGATGTGACGCGCTGATGCCAGAAATCCCTGGTGCCGGAGCGCGCTGCGCCCAGGCCGCGCACGCGTCGGGCGGCGGTACGCATGTCGTTTGGCTGCTGGCCGATCATCGCGGGCCTCCCATGGCGAGATAGCCGACGAGCCAGACGACCAAGGTGAGCGAGATCGAGCCGACCAGGGTGGCGATCGTGAGCAGTTCGCGCTCGGCCGGCTCCATGCCGTGCAGCGTGTCCCAGATCAGATGGCGGATGCCGCCGAGCATGTGATGCAGCAGCGCGAAGGTGTAGCCGAACAGGACGGCGCGGCCGATCAAAGTCCCCATGAACCATTCGACATTGGCGTAGGCATTGGGACCGGAGGCCGCCGAGACCAGCCACCAGGCGAGCAGCAGGATGCCGAAATAAAGCGCCGCGCCGGTGATGCGATGCACGATCGACATCGTCATCGTCAGCATCGGCCGATAGATTTGCAGGTGTGGCGAGAGCGGTCGTGTGCGCCGCGGTCCCGCTGCGGGCTCCGCCTTTAGCTCAGCCATCGTCATTCTCCACATCGCACCGCCGGAACTCTGTCGGCGGTCGCGGCCGGTTGGTAACCAAACTACGCGGTTACCGCAACGCACCAGAGGGTTGCAGCGACCACGACTTTCGAATGGGACCAAATATAACTTCTTCAAAGGCGAAACTAAACGGTGTAAAATGCTTGATCAATATGTGTTTTACGTAGTTTTCCTTCGTCAATTAAGAAGGGTAGCAGGGTCCCGCCATGCGGTTCGATTTTACCGACCTCAACCTGTTTCGGCACATTGTCGAGGCCGGCAGCATCACGCATGGCGCCGAACGGCTGAATCTGGCGCTGGCGGCGGCCTCGACCCGCATCCGCAAGCTGGAGCTGGCCTTTGGCGCCGAGCTTCTGGTGCGCGGCCGGCAGGGCGTTTCGCCGACCCAGGCCGGGCGCACTTTGCTGGCCCATGCGCGGGCCATTCTCGAACAGTCCGAGCGGCTCCAGGAAGACCTCGGCGTTTACGCCGGCGGCCAGGCCGGGCAGGTGCGGGTTCTGTCGAACACCAATTCGCTGACCGAGTTTCTTCCCGAGGCGCTCGGCAGCTTTCTCGCCGGGCACCCGAACGTCAGCGTCGATATCGAAGAGCGCCTGTCGGATGAAATCGTCGGCCTCATCGCCGAAGGCGTCGGCGATATCGGCATCGTCGCCGGCACGGTCGATGCCGGCAATCTGACGACGTATCCGTTTCGCAGCGACCGTTTCGTGCTGGTGGTGGCGAAGGGCCATGAACTGGCCAAGCGCGACCGCGTCAGTTTCGCCGAAACGCTGGACTACAATTTCGTCGGCATCGATCGCGCCAGCGCGATTCAGCGCTTTCTAGCCGACAAGGCCAATCGCATCGGCCGGCCGTTGCGCCTGCGCGTGCAGTTGCGTTCATTCGACGCGGTCTGCCGCATGGTCGAAAATCATGTCGGCGTCGGCGTGGTGCCGCTGACCACGGCGCGCTGGGCGGCCAAGACCATGGCGATCCATGCCGTCGATCTCACCGATGCATGGGCGGTGCGCAATCTGTCGATCTGTGTGCGCGACTACAGCGCGCTGCCGCCTTATGCGCGGCAATTGGTGGATCATTTGCGGGCAGGTGTGTGAGGCGAGCTATCGCGGCATCAACACCCAGTAATCCAGATCGAGAATGACCGCCGGGTCGTATTCCTTGCCGATCTTGTAGGGGAAGTCGTCGCAGGGTTTGTCCTTGGTGGCGATGGTGCGCAGCCGCAACGCGCCAACGTCGCTGCGCCCCGGTACTTCAGCTGTTTCCAGCACTTCGCTCCAGGCAAACACGGTCAGCCCGGCAAACAAGGGCGAGACGTGACGGCCGCCATTGATCGCCGCGATATGAAAAGCATTGCCGAGGCCGTTGAACGACAAAGCTCGCGCCAGCGAAATCGCGTGCCCGCCATAGATCAGACGATGGCCGAAGCGGCCTTTGCTTTCGGTGAAGTGATCGAAGTGGATGCGCGCGGTGTTCTGATAGAGCCGCGTCGCGATCATGTGTTCGGCGTCTTCCACAGTGATACCGACCAGATGATCGATTTTCTCGCCGGACTTGTAGTCGCCAAAGCGGTGCGGGCTGCCGGCCAGCACATTGTCATACGCGGCCGTGTTGAGCCGAGGACAGGCCTTGCCGAGCGCGGCCGCCGGCACGCTCTCCGGCAAGGTCGGCACCAGTTCCTCGGGCGTCGGCGCATTCTCATCGCGCTTCTTCACCATCACCCAGCGCGCATAGTCGAGCACCACGGCGCCGGTCTGGTCGAAGCCGCGCGAGCGCACATAGACGATGCCGGTCTTCTTGTTGGAGTTTTCTTTCAGTCCGATCACCTCCGACACCGAATTGAGCGTGTCGCCGGGATAAACCGGCTTGAGGAAATGACAATCGGCGTAACCGAGGTTGGCGACCGCATTCAGCGAAATGTCCGGTACGGTTTTGCCGAAGACGATGTGAAACACCAAAAGGTCGTCGACCGGCGAGCGTTCGTAGCCGACGGCCTTGGCGAAAACGTCGGACGACTGCACCGCGAAGCGCGATCCGAACAGGCCATTATAAAGAGCGACGTCGCCCAAAGTGACGGTGCGCGGCGTGGCGTGGCGGATCACCTGGCCGAGCTTGAAGTCCTCGAAAAAATTGCCGGCATTGGTCTTGGTGGCGGTCACGGTTCACAACTCCTTCGGCGGGCATTCCGGCGCAGGCATTGTCCCAAAACCCACGCGCCAAGGCCAGCTTTCCGTGCAATACGGCTTGCCGGTCGGGCCTGTTGAATCGCCTCAGTTGGCGCCGCTCATCGGACCATGAAAGGGTTCAGCAGCGTCACGCCAAATTCCTTGAAGTCCCTGGTGTTGCGTGTGGCAATCGTCAGGCTGTGCACCAATGCTGTCGCCGCGATCATGGCGTCTTCGATCATAGTATCCGAACGCCGATGCATGAGCTTGCCCCATATCCGGAATGTGGCGGCGTCCATCGGCAAGACATTCCATGTTTCGGCGACCTGGTCGGCCCATGCTTCGATCTCGGCCGCTTTATCCGCATCCTGCTCGCGGGTGATCTCGATTCCCGCCTGGATCTCGCCGAGCGTGACAGCGGAGAGGCGCAGCTGCCGATAGTCAACGTTTTGCAACCAGGCGAGGACCGCGCCGTGCGGCTTCGGCTTGCGCAGTTCGGACACCACATTCGTATCGATGAGATACATGGGCCGCTACCCGGCTTGTTTGGGTGGCCGCCGTCGTCGGCCGCCGCGCGCCGGGATGTTCAGGTCGCCGCGGCCTCGATCGCTCAGCAGCAGGTCCTTGAGCGTTGGCTTGGCGTCGTTGGCAAGTTGCCGCCATTGCTCGGCCGGCACCAGCACGGCGGCATCGACGCCGCGCCGCGTAACAAGCTGCGGGCCTTTCCTCAGACACGCGTCGAGCATCTCGCTAAAGCGGGCCTTTGCATCCTGAACGGGCCAGACCTTCATGCCGGGGTCCTATTGATGGGTGACGGTACTATCTGACTAGTCAGATGACTAGTATAAGTCTCCAGGCCTGTTTCGCAAGACGCGACGCCTTGCCAACCGCACCTTGCCCGTCTAGCACTCCGCGCGAACTCAAAAAACGGCGAGGACGTCCATGGCCACCCACAATCTCCTTCTGCTCCCCGGCGACGGCATCGGCCCTGAGGTCATGGCCGAGGTGAAGCGCGTCATCGACTTCTTCAACAAAAATGGGCCGGATCGTTTCACCTTCGAGGAAGGCCTGGTCGGCGGCGCCGCTTACGACGCGCACAAAGTGTCGATCACCGACGAGACCATGGAAAAGGCCAAGGCGGCCGACGCGGTGATTTTCGGCTCGGTCGGCGGACCGCAGTGGGACAAAGTGCCTTACGACGTTCGCCCGGAAGCCGGCCTTTTGCGCCTGCGCAAGGATCTCGCGCTTTACGCCAACTTGCGCCCGGCGGTGACCTATCCGGCCTTGGCCGATGCTTCCTCGCTCAAGCGCGAACTGGTCGAGGGTCTCGACATCATGATTTTGCGCGAACTGACCGGCGGCGTTTATTTCGGCGAGCCCAAGACCATCACCGATCTCGGCAACGGCCAGAAGCGCGCCGTCGATACGCAGGTCTATGACACCTATGAGATCGAGCGCATCGGCCGCGTTGCCTTCGAGCTGGCGCGCAAGCGCCGCAACAAGGTCACGTCGATGGAAAAGCGCAACGTCATGAAGTCGGGCCTGTTGTGGAACGAGGTCATCACGGCGCTGCACGCGCGCGAATTCAAGGATGTGCAGCTCGAGCATCAGCTCGCCGATTCCGGCGGCATGCAACTGGTGCGCAATCCGAAGCAGTTCGACGTCATCGTCACCGACAATCTGTTCGGCGATATGCTGTCCGACATCGCGGCGATGCTGACCGGCTCGCTCGGCATGCTGGCGTCGGCCTCGCTCGGCGAAGTCGATCCGAAGACCAAGAAGCGCAAGGCTTTGTACGAGCCGGTGCACGGTTCCGCGCCCGACATCGCCGGCAAGGGCATCGCCAATCCGATCGCGATGATTGCGTCGTTCGGGATGGCGCTGCGCTATTCGTTCGACCTCGGCAAGCAGGCCGACATGATCGATCAGGCGATCGCCGCGACGCTCGACAAGGGCATTCGCACCGGCGACATCGCCGCCGCTGGCGAGAAGACCGTCAGCACGTCGGAAATGGGCTCGGCTATTCTGGAAGAGTTGCAAAAGCTCGCCGTCTGATTTGTGCGCGCGACCGCAAACGAAAAACGCGGCCCAAAGGGCCGCGTTTTTTTTATTCAAAATCTCGTTCGGCAGTTAGAAGCGCAGGAACGGGCCGTTCTTGCCGAAGCCCGGCTCGAGGGCGCCGGGCAAAGGCGACTGGCTGCTGCCGAAGGCGGTGTTGTTGAGCACACTGGAGGCGCCCTGGTTCGGCGCCGACGCATAATCGCGGTCATGGCGGCTGCCCGGCAACACCTCGGTGCCTGGATCGAGATAGGACCGGCGCTGGATGATGATGCGGGTGCGGGTGCGGCCGTCTTCGTCGCGGCTGGTGAAAACCGTATTGCCGCGGGCGTCGGTCCGCATGCGCCGCTCGGTCGACTGCGCCTCGGCCGAAACGGCCAGCAAAGCCAGGGTGCCAAGCGCGGCAATAAAGGTGGCAACAATTTTCAGGCGCATAAAAAGGACCTCGATCGAGCGGTTCACTGTTGCGTCGCAGTCTAGCGGGCTTTTCCGTAGGAAAACAGAGCTAATCCTGCAACAATCGCCGGAGAATCGTTAAGAAACCCGGTCTTTCGGTCAAAGTCTCTTGGGCGCAACGCCATTGCGCGGGCGGCGTTCCGATCCGATAGTTGGCCACCGTTTGCAACCGCGCACCCTCGGGACCGGCCATGGCGATCGATATTCCATCGACTTTGTCGGCACTGCTGCCGCGGCTGATGGCATTCGCCCGCACCCTTGTAGGCAATCCGGATACTGCCCGCGATATGGTGCAGGAAGCGATCGCCCGCGCTCTCGGTGCGCGCCGCGTGCCGGAAGACGCAGCGGCCTATCGCGCCTGGATGTTCAAGATCGTCCGCAACGCCGCGCTCGATGAACTGCGCCGCAAACGCATCGATCCGATCGAGCAGGAACCGGCGGTCGATCTTTGGCGTTTCGACAATGCCTGCATTGCCAAGATTACGGTCGAACAAGGTTTGGCCAGCATCGCGCCGCCGCACCGGGAAATTATCGCCTTGATCGACATCGCCGGTTTCAGCTACGCCGAGGCCGCCGACGTTTTGAACGTACCCATCGGTACCATCATGAGCCGCGTCACCCGCGCGCGCATGGCGCTGCTGGCGGTAATCGACAAGAGTTCGGTAAGGCCAATGAAGGCGAACCAAGTCAAATAGCATGGCAACCGATCGCAGCACCGACGACAGCATCGAGCGTCTCAACGCCTTGATCGACGGCGAATTGCCGTTGGCCGATCACGCCGCGCTGGCCGATCGCATCGCCGCCGGCCGCGATTTGGCGCAAGCGCATGCGACCTTGGCGCGGCTGAAAGCCTGCATCGTCGAAACCGCGGCGCAAACGCCGGTGGGCGATGTCGCCATTCCACATTCAACGCCGCGGCGGCGGCTATTGCCGGCCCTTGGCCTGGCAACAGCCGCCGCGGCCGCGCTACTGGCGACGGTGGCATTTTATCCGGTGCAGCAGGCCGACCAGGCGTCCCGCATGGAATTTGCGCCGCTCGTGACGCTCGCCGCGCTGCCGGTCGCGCCGGTCATTCCCGATCTAGCGATTGCCGGGCTTAATCTGGTCGGCGGCGAAGTCGAACGTGCCGGGCAGACTGCGGTGCTGGTCGCAGCCTATCGCGGGCCGCGCGGCTGCCGCCTTGAACTGCGGGTGCGGCCGGCGGGTACGGCAATGACGGCCACCGTCGGCACCAGCCGCGCCGCCTGGACCGCCGGCGATCTGGCCTATGAGCTGGTGGCTTTCGGCATGCCCGCCGGACGCTTCTCCGCGGTGGCTGCCGCGGCGGAAGCCGCGACCCGCGCCGGTGCCATGCCCGAGAATACGACCCGCCTGCGCGAAGCCAGCCTTTCGGCGCCGCCATGCACCGGTTGAAGCGCATAATCCCAAAAAGTGGGAACCGGTTTTCGGATAAGATCATGCGCAAGGAAATGGAATAAATCTCGGGGTCGGTTCGTTTCTTCTCCAACGCGGCATGGCGAGGGCCATGAAAACGCGGAATGCCGCCGTGACGCGGCTGGGAGGAGACAGAAATGACCGACAAAATCGAGCGATCGATCGAGGAACTGTATCGCGACGATGCCGAGCGCGCGGACGCCGTCGCGTTCGGGCGTGAGACGGGGCCGAGCCGACGCGGCTTTCTCGGCGGGGCGGGACTTGCCGCCATGAGCGCGGCGGTAGGCGGGACCATTCCCTTCGCCGCCAATATGCCGGGCGGCCTTATCCCGGCCGCGATGGCGCAGGGGTCGCCAAGCGCCGCGTCGCCGCCGATCCCGGCGACTGCGCCGAAGGGCCCGCAATATCTCAAATACCCGGGCAAGAACGACAAACTCGTGGTGATCGGCGAACGGCCGCTGGTCGCCGAGACGCCGGAAAATCTGCTCGACGACGACACCACGCCGATCGAGAAATTCTTCGTCCGCAACAACGGACAAATTCCGGAAGAGGCCAAGGATCCGGACAAATGGAAGATCGCGCTCGACGGCGAGGTCAACAACAAGCTCGAGATCACGCTCGGCGAACTGAAAGCGAAGTACAAGGCGCAGACGCGCCGCATGGTGCTGGAATGCGGCGGCAACGGGCGTTCGTTCTACTCGCCGCCGGCCAGCGGCAATCAATGGACCAATGGCGGCGCGGGTTGCGCCGAGTGGACCGGGGTGCGGCTGGCCGATTTGTTGAAGACGGCGGGCATCAAGCCATCCGGCATCTACACGTCGCACTACTCGTCCGACCTGCATCTGTCCGGCAATGCCAATACGCCGACACTGTCGCGCGGCGTGCGCATCGCCAAGGCGATGGACCCGGATTCGATGATCGTCTGGGCCATGAACGGCAAGCCGCTGCCGAACATTCATGGCGGCCCGGTGCGCCTGCTCTATCCGGGCTGGCCCGGCTCGGCGTCGCAGAAGTGGCTGACGCGCATCACCATCCGCGACAAGGAACATGACGGGCCGGGCATGACCGGCACGTCCTACCGGCTCACCATCAATCCGATGATCCCCGGTTCGAAAGCCGATCCGAAGAATTTCAAGATTCTCGAATCGATGCCGGTGCGTTCGATCATCACCAGCCCGGCCAACGGCGCCAAGCTGGCGGCCGGCACGCGGGAGGTGAAACTGCGCGGTGCTTCCTGGGCCGGCGATTTCACCGTGCGCCGCGTCGATGTCTCGACCGACTACGGCGTCACCTGGCAACCGGCCAAACTCGAAAAGACGAAGAACCGTTTCGACTGGCAGCGCTGGAATGTGGCGGTGAAGTTGCCGAGCGACGGCTATTACGAAGTCTGGGCGCGCGCCACGGACTCGCGCGGCCAGATGCAGCCGCATGTCGCGCCGAACTGGAATCCGAGCGGCTACGGCGGCAATCCGATGCATCGCGTCGCCGTGCTGGTCGGATAGTCGGCAAGGCATTGTCCAAACAAACGCCGGGCGGGCTCGCGCCGCCCGGCGTTTTCTTGAAATTCAGACACGACACGGAATTGCAGGCATGCTGTTGCGCTCGCTTATCACGCTCGTTCTGGTGGTCATGGTGTCGGCGGCCGGAATCGCCTTTGCCAATGCGCAACCGAAGACCTTTACCCCGCGCGACGAAAGTCCCGAGGAATTTCCGGCCGGCCCCGGCCGCGACGATACGTTTTACACCTGCACGGCGTGTCACAACTTCAAGCTCGTCGCGCAACAGGGTATGAGCCGGCGGCAGTGGGAAGAAACGCTCGTGATGATGACGGAAAAGCACGGCATGCCGGCGCTCGATCCGAAGGATCGCGAAGCGGTGCTTGGCTATCTGGAAAAAGCTTTCGCGCCGAGCGCCCGCGCCGCTCCAGGCGGCTGGCAAAATCCGTTCCTCAATCGCTGATCTTCAGCGTCCAATTAACGACTTTGCCGGCGCGGCTCCGGCTGCATTGCCAGAGCCTGCCACAGCACCCGGTATTTCGGCGTTGCCGCCAGCAGCGGCTCGCGCTGGCCGCAAAAGCTGCGGTTGAGTTCGGCTTGCGCGAACAAGGCGCCGACCTTCGGCTCGCTGCCGGCCGCCAGTAAAGTCAGCCGGTCGAGCGCACAGGCGAGCATGCTTCGCGGCACCAGGCCGCCACTTTGGCAAAACCAACCGGACACCTGCAGGCGCGGATCGGTAAAGCGGCGCAGGAAGCCCAAACATTGGCGGTCGGCCCCTGTCGAGGTTGTAAAGCTGACCAAAGTCAGCGGTCCGAACTTGCTGGCCAGTGGCTCGTCCTCAAGCACCATGCCGACCGGACCCATCGCCGACGCGCTGTCAGCGAGCATGGCGGCGGGGTCGGCATCGGCGAGTTCACCGCCGGGGCGGTAGATCTCGACCTGAAGAAACGGCGTCGGCGCATCGGCATTGCCGAGGCTGAGGATGTCCTTGCGGCCGCCGCCCTCGGCGTGGCGGCGGATGGCGTAGCGCGCCGGCTGATCGCCGGCTTCCGGAATGGCGAGCGCAAAGGCCGGGAACGGCCGTTCGACGTCGATCCAGTCCGACCGATCGATTGGTGGGATAGATTGCTTCATCGGTGGCGATTGGAAGAATTGCGCCGCGGCCATGGAAAGGATTGCCAGGGCCCCCACATAAGACAGCAGCCGCACGATGTGGGCGGGCAAGTCGTCGCGCCAGGAATACAGGGCCGGGTGCATCAGCGCTCCCTCGGAAACACCTTAAGGCCAATCGGGCGCCACCCGCCCAATCTGCCTTGTCGCCGTTGTCATCGGCGCCATTCTCGCCTAGAAGCGCTGCTGCCCGGTTGTGTTGCGTGGCGTTGTGATCGGGAATTATTTCGGAGAGTTAACAATGGGTTACAAGGTCGCCGTGGTCGGCGCTACCGGCAATGTCGGGCGCGAAATGCTCAACATTCTGGACGAACGCAAATTTCCCGCCGACGAAGTGGTCGCTCTCGCCTCGCGCAAGAGCGTGGGCCAGGAATGCTCGTTCGGCGACAAGACCCTGAAAGTGAAGGCGCTCGACCATTACGATTTCTCCGACGTCGACATCTGCCTGATGTCGGCTGGCGGTTCGGTATCTAAGGAATGGTCGCCGAAGATTGGCGCGCAGGGCGCCGTGGTGATCGACAATTCGTCGGCCTGGCGCATGGACCCGGACGTGCCGCTGATCGTGCCGGAAGTGAACGCCGATGCGCTGTCTGGCTTCACCAAGAAGAACATCATCGCCAATCCGAACTGCTCGACCGCGCAACTCGTCGTCGCGCTCAAGCCGCTGCACGATCACGCCACGATCAAGCGCGTCGTGGTGGCGACCTATCAGTCGGTGTCGGGCGCCGGCAAGGAAGCGATGGACGAACTGTTCACGCAGACCAAGGCCGTGTTCACGCTCGGCGAGATCACCAACAAGAAATTCCCGAAGCGTATCGCCTTCAACGTCATTCCGCAGATCGACGTATTCATGGAGGACGGCTACACCAAGGAAGAGTGGAAGATGATGATGGAGACCAAGAAGATTCTTGATCCCAAAATCAAGCTGACCGCCACTTGCGTGCGCGTGCCGGTGTTCGTCGGCCATTCGGAAGCCGTCAATATCGAGTTCGAAAATCCGATCTCGGAAGACGAGGCGCGCGAGATTTTGCGCAGCGCGCCGGGCTGCCTGGTGTTCGACAAGCGCGAGCCCGGCGGCTACACCACACCGTATGAATGCGTTGGCGAGGATGCCACTTACATCAGCCGCATCCGTACCGACCCGACCGTCGATAACGGTCTAGAAATGTGGGTGGTGTCGGACAATCTGCGCAAGGGCGCCGCGCTCAACGCGATCCAGATCGCCGAGAGCCTGATCAACCGCAAGCTGATCAAGGCGAAACAGAAGGCGGCTTGATCTTCCCTCGCCCCGCTTGCGGGGAGAGGGTGGCGAGCCATAAGCGCGTTTACGCGCGTCTCGACGCGCTATGGCGAGCCGGGTGAGAGGGCTCGCCGTTTGCGAACGACATCGATGCCCCTCACCCGACCATCCTCACTTCGTTCGGATGCTCGACCTCTCCCCGCTCGCGGGGAGAGGTGAAGAAAGCGGCTAAAACCTCGGCGTCGTATTCGCCGGCGCCTTCGCTGCGACGCGGCTGAAACCGCCGGTGCCGGGATCCATCACATAAAGCGCGCCACTGGCGACGCCGAAATAAGCGCCGTGCGTCTGGATCGCGCCGCGTTCGATCAGCTTGGCCAGCCGCGGGAACGTCATCAGGTTGGCGAGGCTGTTGGCGATATTCGCCTGCTCAAGTTTGGTCAGAAACTCGACCGGCGAGAGACTGCCGCGCGGGCCGACCTTCTCGGCGGCCGGCGCCATCAGTTGCATCCATTTGCCGATGAAGTCGCCGGGCGACAAGGGCTCGGCGTCCTCGGCAAAGGCTTTGACGCCGCCGCATTGGGCATGACCGAGGACAACGATGTGCTTGACCTTGAGCGCCGCGACGCCGAATTCGAGCGCGGCCGAGACGCCGTGCGCCTGGCCGTCCGGCGAGTACGGCGGAATGATATTGGCTACGTTGCGCACAACGAATAGCTCGCCCGGCCGGGCGTCGAAAATCACTTCCGGCGACACCCGCGAGTCGCAGCAGCCGATCACCATGATTTCGGGCGACTGGCCGGCTTCGGCCAATTCGCGGTAGCGGTTCTGCTCATTGAGCAGCCGTCCCTCGGCAAAGGCGTCGTAACCGTCGATCAATCGTTGCGGAAAATGCATCGGTTCGATGTCCTGTCTTGCCGGTTCCATTCCATACGGTCCCCGGCGAAGCAAGTGGCATGCCCGGGCCTGCCGGAGGGCGTAGAAAAGCCCCTATTGCGGGCAATTCAAGGCGCAGTCACGGCGCGGTAACCTCTGCCACGTTACGACCGGCATGTTCATCGCGCGTTCAGGTCGATTCGCCGATGGATAGAGTCGAAACCGGGTTCCCTATGCTCTCTCCTGACAAGCCGATCATCGCGGAACCTGCCGCGCCGCGCTTCCGCACCCACGGATTTTCCGGGGCGCAGATCGGCGTGCTCTTTGCCGCGTTCACGCTGCTGATCTCGATCCCGATCTGGACGCACCCGCTGCCGCCGCTATCGGACTACGTCAATCACTTGTCGCGCATGCAGGTGATGGCGACGCTGGCGAAAAATCCTAAGCTCGCCGAATTCTACGAAATCAACTGGCAGGTGATCCCTAACCTGACCATGGATCTCATCGTGCCGCCGCTGGCGCAGGTGATGAACATCTACACCGCCGGTCAGGTTTACATGGTGGCGATGTTCGCGCTGATCATTTCCGGCATTCTGGCGCTGAACCGCGCCTTGATCGGCCGCTGGTCGGCGACGCCCCTCTTTGCCATTCCGCTTTTGTATAATTTCGTCTTCCTGGTCGGGTTGATGAATTACATTTTCGGCATCGGCGTCGCGCTATGGGCGCTTGCCGGCTGGGTCGCCGCGCGCGAGCGCATTTGGCCGCTGCGTATCGTGCTGTCGTCGGCATGCGTCGTCGTCCTGTTCTTCTGCCACTTGTCGGCGCTCGGCATTTACGGCATCGGCGTGCTGTCTTTCGAGCTTTTGCGATTGTGGGAAAATCGCGAACGGATCACGCCGCTGCGCGTCTTCGATTTCGTCAGCGGCGGTCTGCCGTTCCTGGCCGCCGCGCCATTGCTTTACGCCAGCCCGACGATGAATCTCGCGTCCGGCATCTATTGGGATCAGCGCGGCAAGATCGACGGCCTGATGTATATCATCGCCGATTACTCCGACATCGCCGCCTTTGCGCTGGTCAGCATCATGGTCGCCGCATTGGTCTGGGCGGTGCGCCACCGCGTGCTGCGCTTTCATCCGCTGGTGCTGGTGTTGATCGTCGTCGGCACCGTCATTTACCTGGCGCTGCCGCGCGTTATGTTCGACACCTATATGACCGATCAGCGCGTGCCGCTCGGCGTCGTCTTCATGTTGTTCGCCTGCGGCGATCTTGAGTTGCGCCGCCGCCTGGTGCGCCGCGGCTTCATGGTCATCCTGATTCTGTTGATCGCCGGACGGCTGATCGAGATCGACTACAACTGGACCCAGCTGTCGGATTCTACCAGCCAGTTCCGCTCCTCGGTCAAGCGCATCGCGCCGGGCTCGAAGGTGTTCGTGGCCTATACCGACCGTGCGAGCGGCGATGACGTGCGCGACCTCGGTCTGGTTCATGCCGCGTGCATTGCCACGATCGAACGCTCGGCGCTGGTGACGACGGTGTTCACCGTGCCCGGCAAGCAGGTGCTGCATGTCAAACCGAAATATGCCGACTACGCGGATCTCCATGACGGCACGCCGCCATCGGTCGCGCAGTTGATAGTCGCCGTTGATCACCCGGTGCCGGGCACGCCGGCGTTCTGGATGAACTGGACCAAGTTCGATTATCTCTACGTGCTGTTCACCGAGGACGAAGCGCCGAACCCGGATCCGAGCCGGCTGCGGCTGGTCGCCGACGGCGACCGCTTCCAGCTGTACAAGATCCTCAAGCCCGGCGAGAACGCCGGCGCCGCGAACGGCAGCCGTTATCCGGGGCGCTATAAAGTCAGCGAGCGGTAACTTTGAAATCCGCTCGTCCCCGCGAAGGCGGGGACCCAGACTAAGCTCAGTATTTCAGAGCCAAAGAACTGGATTCCCGCTTCCGCGGGAATGAACGGAATTGGACTAAGCCCAGATCGCCATCGGCAGACCGTGTTCGTCGCTCGGCGGAGCGTCCGGATAGCTGCGCGCGCGTCGTGTGTGAATGTTCAACGCGGTGACGAGACAGGCATAGGCATCGATCATGTCGTCTTCTGCCGCGCCGCGCGGCGGCCGGCCGTCGAGTAAGGCGGCGGGAATGCCGGCAGCTATCAACAGATCGCGGCGCAGCGCCAGCCCGGGCGGATGAACGCTGCTTTTCAATTTCTTGGGTTCATCGAGCGGCCGTTCGCCATTCATCCGGTAGAATGCCAGTTCGGGATGCGTCTCGAACACGCGCTGTGCCAGTGCCGGATCGCCGCGCAGCAAGATGTCGACCTCAACCACCTTGTCGAGGATGTAGAAGCTCTGCTTGGCGAAAGCCTTGCCGTCGTCGGATGTTTCGCGCGCAATGCGGGAAGCGTGAAAAAATCGCTCCCGCGCATCGGCCGGCTCCGCGGCGACACTGGCGTAAACGGCGCTGCGCGATGGAATGCGAAACACGCTGGATTTGCGCGCTCCCAGCAAGGGTCGGACCGCGCTTTCGGCCAGCCGGCCCTTCGCCGGGCTTTGCCGGGGCAGCCCGATTGGCACATCGACGGCGATAATCGCCGGCCGCTCCGGCGCATGGACGATTTCTGCGAAGCGGGCCACCACCCGTGGCGATGCGACCGTCCCATCATCGCGAGCGAAAGCAACGACCCAGCCGCCCGGACAACCGTCGACGCCGGCCAACCATGTCTCGTTTGGGCGGTCCGCCATGCGCCTCCTCAGGGTGGCATGTCGCTTGCTAAGTTATTACGCTAGGCCAAAGCAAACGGGAATCCAGCATGACCATCCGCCCGCGCCGCAGCGTTCTTTATATGCCCGGCTCCAACGCCCGCGCGCTGGAGAAAGCCAAGACACTGCCCGCCGACGGCATCATTCTTGACCTTGAGGATTCGGTCGCGCCCGACGCCAAGGACGCCGCGCGCCAGCAAGTGGCCGATGTGGTGAAGGCGGGCGGCTTCGGTTCGCGCGAAGTGTTCATACGGGTCAACGCGGTCGATACACCCTGGCATGCCGAGGATCTGGCCGCCGCGGCGCAGGCCGCGCCGGACGCCATCCTGATCCCGAAAGTGTCGAACCCCGATACGCTGGAAATGATCGGACGCCGTCTGCTCGACATGCATACGCCGGTGAAGACGCGGGTCTGGGCAATGATCGAGACGCCGCTCGCCATCTTCAACATTCAGGCGATCGCCGCGGCGGCGAAGGATTCCGAGACACGGTTGTCCGGCTTCGTCATGGGCACCAACGATCTGGCCAAGGATACACGGGCCCGCCTGGTGCCGGGCCGGGCGCCGATGCTGCCCTGGTTGTCGATGTGCCTTGCCGCCGCGCGCATCAACGGCATCGATATTCTCGACGGCGTTTACAACGATCTCGGCAATGCCGACGGCTTTCTCGCCGAGTGCAAGCAGGGCGTCGAGTTCGGCTTCGACGGCAAGACCTTGATCCATCCCAACCAGATCGCGCCGTGCAACACGGCGTTCTCGCCGACGGACGAGGAAGTGACGTGGGCGCGCACCATGATCGCCGCGTTCGAACTGCCCGAGAACAAATCCAAGGGCGTGGTGTCGATCGACGGCCGCATGGTCGAGCGCCTGCATGCCGAGATGGCGCGCCGCACGGTGACGATCGCCGAAGCAATAGCCGCAAGGCCGGCCTGAACCGGCGCTTTTAGAAAAGCAAAAAAGCGCGGACCGGAAGGCCCGCGCCTTTTAATATTTTCAAGCCGCGCTCTTAAATCGCGACCTTAATGAGCCGGGTCGGCGGCCGCGCTGCCATTGCCGTTGGCGTAGGAAGGCTCGGTCGGCACCGAGTCGACAACCCGCGCGCCGATCGATCCGCGCGCCTGGCTGGCCCCCTGGCCGTTGACCTGATCGGCGGTCGGAGCATCGACCGCCTTTTCGAGGCGGCGCGACACGCCTTCAAACTGCGCATTCTGTTCGATGACGAGCGACTGCTTGAAGATCTCGCCGTCGACCACCGCCGTGGCCTGCAGCTTGACGCTGTTGCCGTGGATGGTGCCCTTGAAGGAACCGTCGATCACGGCTTCCTGGGCGATGACCTTGCCTTCGACCACGGCGCCCTTGCTGATCAGCAGGCGGGCGGCGTGAATGTCGCCGATGACGCGGCCGTGAATCTGCACGGTGCCGGTGCTGACGACGTTGCCGGTAATCAGCAGGCCGGGCCCGAGCGTGGAGACGATTTCCTGGGACGGCGCGGCCTTGCGCGCCGACGTATCAACCTTAGTTTCGACCACGCTGGCGGCGACGCTCTTGGGATCGCCCTTGGTGTCCGCGCCTTTAGACTGCGAAAAATAGCTCAACGCCCACTCCTATCGTCGAAGGTTGATTGGTCCGAGGCCAGCGGCACCTAACCGAGCGCGACATTCCCCGGGGTTTCTACACGCGATCCATCATAGGGCCGATTGGGCCGCCGCAAAGTGAAACTTATATATATCGATAACGCCGCCGGGCCGGCCGCGGAAATTAACTAGGCTGGCGAATTTTGGCCGCGCGGGCCTGTCTTTCCCCTGTCGCGGTGGTCTAAAAAAGGACGACCGCGAACAGGCATCAGAGCAACATGGCAGTCTCAGGCAATATGACAGTGCTTGGCGACAAGGCCCTCAAGGTGGCCGTCGACAAGTTCCTTAAAACGGTCTGTTTCACCGCCCAGGGCGAGATCGAGAAAGCCGTTCGCGCCGCCATCGCCGCCGGCACGATCGAAGGCCACGAAACCCTCACAGCAGGGGTCGGGGTCGCCTGCGAAAAAATTGGCCTAAACATTACGATATATAGCAAGATTGATCTGTAGAATTTTTGTCGACGCGAATTATTGTTGCGCCGCCGGCAGATAAAAATTCCAAAAAATTGCGTCGCTTCCATTCCTGACGCCGGAAAACCCAAACCAGTTTAACTAAAGACAATGAATCTTAATTTAGATTAGCAGCGAAATAAACATCGACTTAAAATTGTTTCCATATCTCGGATACCTGCATACCGACGGCAGGCTTGTTCGATCTCGCTCTCCGCATAAAGCGGCGATCATGGCAGGCCACTCGTGATGCCCCGCGGTTGAATTCGCGGGCCACCATTAACGGGTAGCCGTTCATGAGCCAATCCGCCAATCAAGCGACCGGCCAATTTTCCGGCCAAACCAACGTCTCTGAAATCGTCGGTGCCGCCCGCCCGAATGACGCGGGCGGGGAAAAAATGGCGGGCGCGCCGGCCCGCACCGAATTCATCAGCTTCGCCATCGGCAACGACCAGTATGGCGTCGACATCATGGCGGTGCGCGAGATCAAGGGCTGGTCCGACGTCACCCATCTGCCGAAGCAACCCGACTATGTCCGCGGCGTGCTCAATCTCCGTGGCGCCATCGTGCCGATCGTCGACCTGCGCTGCCGCTTCGGTCAGGGCCTGACCGAAACGACGCCGTTGCATATCGTCATCATCGTCCAGATCGCCGGCCGTCAAATCGGTCTGATCGGCGATCGCGTGCTGGATATTGTGTCGGTCGATGCGGCTCAAATTCAGCCGGTGCCACGCACAGCGCAAAGCAACACCTCGGACTTTCTGGCGGGTCTGGTGACGCACGATAACGCGATGATCGCGCTGATCGATCTTCCCAACCTGCTGTCGGCGCAAAGCGCGCACGCCGATCATTGAGCATCGACCGCCGCTGGCGGCCTGCCGGCGCCTTAGACCGCGACTTTCCCAGCAACATTCAGGGGCAATCCAATGTTTCGTCTTTCGAATATAAGTATCGGTCTCAAACTCTCGCTTATGTCGGGTCTCGGCATCCTGTTCGTCATCGGTCTGATCGCCGGTCAAATGTGGGGCAGCGCCTCGGTCAAGTCCTCGAACGATGTTGCCGACACCCAGAGCGATATCATAATCGGCATCACCACCGCTAAAGCGGCGGCGGGCGGAATGCAGATCGGGGTCCGCGACGTCCGTCTCGCCCGCGACAACGCACAACTGCAGGCCGCGATGCGGAATCTCGACGCGCGGCTCAAAGCCGCGCACGATTCCGCCGATCCGCTGGTCGCCAAGCTAATTGTCCCCGAAAACCGCGCGCGCATGGAAAGAATTGTCAGCCTTCTGGATCAGTATGCCAAGGGCGCGAAGGAGATCGCCGCGCTCAAGGCGCAGATGTTCGAAGCGCAGGCCAAACAGGCCGCCGCCGAGGTCACCGAACTCGAAAACAAGCAGACCGCAGTAGTCCAGGGCCCCAACGGCACGCTGGCGAATGCCAACGAAACCGACAAATTGATCGGGGAAGTAATCGAAATCGCAAACAAGCTCCATACGGAAAAGTCGCACCAAGCCGATGCCGCGATGGTGTTCGCCGAACGTCTCGGTCTCGGCCTCGGCCTTCTGACCGCTTTGGTCTTGATCGCCTCCGCCTTCATGGGCGCCTTCGCGATCGCCAAGCCGCTCAAGGCTCTGGTCCAGCCGCTCGAAGAAGTCGCCGCCGGCAATTTCGCCATCACGGTTCCGGGCATCGGCCGCAAGGACGAAGTCGGCCAGATCGCCGAAGCCGTGCAGTTGATGGCGCAGAAGGTCTCCTCGACCATCGGCGAGATCAAGGCGTCGGGCCGCGAAGTGACCAACGCCTCGGCTGAAATCTCGACCAGTACCACCGACCTGTCGCAGCGCACCGAGGAGCAGGCCGCCAGCCTGGAAGAAACCTCGGCGGCGATGGAAGAGCTGTCAGCCACTGTGCGAAAGAACGCGGAGAGCGCCCAACAGGCCAATCAGTCCGCCAATGCCACCCGCGATGTTGCCGATCGTGGCGGTCAGGTGGTGGCCAAAGCGGTCGAGGCCATGGCCAAGATCGAGGATTCGTCGCGCAAGATCTCCGACATCATCGGCGTCATCGACGAAATCGCCCGCCAGACCAACTTGCTGGCCTTGAATGCCGCCGTGGAAGCGGCGCGCGCCGGTGAAGCCGGCCGTGGCTTCGCGGTCGTCGCCTCGGAAGTGCGCAGTCTGGCGCAACGTTCGTCGCAGGCGGCGAAAGACATCAAGGACCTGATCACCAATAGCAACGGTCAGGTCAAGGACGGCGTCGAACTGGTCAGCCGCGCCGGCGCTTCGCTCACCGAGATCGTCGAGTCGATCAAGGGCGTTGCCGCTATCGTCGCCGACATCGCCAATGCATCGATCGAGCAGGCGACCGGCATCGAGCAGATCAACAAGGCGCTGACGCAGATGGACGAGGTGACGCAGCAGAACTCGGCGCTCGTCGAGGAAAACGCCGCCACCGCCAAGACGCTCGAGCATCAGGCGAAGGCGATGGACGAGCAGGTCGCCTTCTTCCAGATTGGCGGCGGATCCGATCATCGCGCATCGTCGTCGTCGCAGGTCCGCGAGCCGATGGAACGGCCAGCACCGCGTCAGGTCGCCGCTCCGCCGTCGCGCGGTCCGGCTGCGCCGAAGGCCCGGCCGATAGCGGCGCCCAAGCAGCGTTCGGTCGCTCCGGCGGCCGCGGCGTCCGGTGGCGGCGCGCGCCGCATGCAGACGGCACTGGCCACAGCGGTCAATGCCGACGTCGATTGGAAAGAGTTCTAAAGTCCGACCCGCACGAAAACGGCCGCGACCGAGATCGCATCTCAGTCGCGGCCGTTGTCTATTCCAGTCGATAACGCGGCGTCGCGGTTACGCCCAGGGCCGCGCGGCCTGCGCCTTCGCCTCATAGCTGACGATCTTGTCGGCCTTGAGCTTGGTCAGGCCGATATCGTCGAGGCCGTTGAGCATGCAGTGCTTGCGATGGGCATCGATCTCGAACTTGACCGTGCCGCCATCCGGACCCTTGATTTCCTGCTTTTCCAGATCGATCGACAATGTCGAATTGGCGCCGCGTTCGGCGTCGTCGAACAGTTTTTCGAGGTCCTCCGGCGAAACGCGGATCGGCAGCACGCCGTTCTTGAAGCAGTTGTTGTAGAAAATGTCGCCGAACGAGGTCGAGATCACGCAGCGGATGCCGAAATCCATCAGCGCCCAGGGCGCGTGTTCCCGCGAGGAACCGCAGCCGAAATTGTCGCCGGCGACCAGAATCCTGGATTTGCGATAGGCCGGTCTGTTGAGCACGAAATCCGGGTTTTCCGAGCCGTCGTCCTTGTAGCGCTGCTCGGAGAACAGGCCCTTGGCCAGACCGGTGCGCTTGATCGTCTTGAGATACTGCTTGGGGATGATCATGTCGGTGTCGACATTGATGATCCGCAACGGCGCTGCGACGCCTTCCAGATGATCGAACTTTTCCATGCGCAAATACTCCCGGATAGCCCAGAGACGGTCTTTTATCCCTTTTAAGGCCTCCGCAAGCCCGGTCAACCGCGCCGGACGCCGCCACGGCATGCGGTCGGATAGGGGTGCGCCGCCGCCGCCGCCGCGCTTATTTCCGGCATTCGACCTGGCCGGGTGCGGTATTATAGGAGGGCGGCTGATTCGGGGATCCAACAGAGCGGGGCGAGGATGCATTCGCGTGCGCACTTCGGTGTGTTTGCGTGCGTTTTTTTAGTATCCGGGTTGAGTGGGGCGCAGGCCCAGTCTGTGTCGAAGCAAAGTTCAGCCGATCGTATTTTCGGCGATAAAGTGTCGGTCGAGCTCTATGGCGGGTATCTTTCGGGCGAGTCGCAGGAGCTGGTCCTCAATCCGGGGACTGGCCACGTCGACAGCAAGCTCTATTGGAAAATAAACAAGGCGGCGGTGATCGGTGGTTCGATTGCCTTCAGTCCGCGCCCCTGGGTGACTTTCAAGCTCAGCGGCTGGGTGCCGGGCCGCGCCGTCAACACGATGGACGACTACGACTGGCTGGGCACCCCGACCCAGGACTGGACCGACCTGTCGCACCATGACGACACGCAGCTCAACCATGCATCGATGGGCGGGTCGCGGTGCGCTTTCTGACACTGCCGTCATTGCGGTTGGCCGATCGCGGCGGCCTGGAAGCCATCGCCGGTTTCCGGCGCTTCAACGTCGCGTGGACTGCCAAAGGCGGCAACTTCATCTATTCGAGCGGCGGCAACTTCCGCAACGATGTCGGCAATTTCGCGCCCGGACAGACCGTCATCAAATACGAACAATGGATGTACACGCCGTATCTCGGCCTTGGCGGGTCGATCGGCTCCGGCCGCTGGTCGTTCGACGGCTCGGTCATCGGCAGCCTGTGGGGCACGTCGAAAGACCGCGACGATCACGTCTTGCGCAGCACTTTGTTCACCGACGAATTCTCGAAAATGAAAATGATCGGCATCGACGCGACGATGAACTACGCGCTGAACGACCGCTTCTCGCTATTCGGCCGCTACGAGTACCAGCAATATTTCGAAGCGCGAGGGCCCAGCACGGCCAATGACTATGGCACCGGCGTCGTGACCCATACGGCGGGCGACGCGGCCGCCATGTCGAGCTATACGATGGTTTTGTCGCTCGGACTGAAGGGCAAACTATAGCGGATCGGCCAAGCGCTAATCCGCAGCCGCTTCGATCGCCGCCATGTCGTCGTCCGACAGCCCGAAATGGTGGCCGATCTCGTGCACCAGCACATGGGTGACGATGGTGCCGAGCGCCTCTTCGTGTTCGGCCCAGTAGTCCAGGATTGGCCGCCGGTAGAGCCAGACCATATTTGGCATTTGCCCGGTAAACTCGCTGGCCGGCTGAAACGGCAGGCCGATGCCCTGGAACAGGCCAAGCAGGTCGAATTCAGTTTCGGCCTGCATGGTTTCGAGGACTTCCTCGGTTGGAAAGTCGTCGACCTTGATGATCAGGCCCTCGCAAAGGCCGCGGAAGCGCTCCGGCAGCCGCGCATAGGCGTCGGCGGCCAGCGCCTCGATATCGGCCAAAGACGGGGCCGGCACGCCGCGCCAGGCCTGCGGATCGCCATCAAAATCGTTCATGCTGCGTTTGTAAGCGAGCTTGCGCCGCGCTCCAAGCGGTTGACGCCCAAAATGAAATGGGCGACCAATGAAACCGACGGGCGGGCCGCATAACCATGGCGACGAACATGAACTCGGTAATGAACCTGGCAACAAAAGCGGCCGGTATCCTGTGCCTGACTGTCGTTCTGACCGCGCTGACCGCCGCTGCGCCGGCCGCCGCGCAAACCCGCGCCGCGGATGAGGCGGCCGCGCGTTCGTCGCGCCCGCGCGTCGTCATTCAGCCGCGCCGTCAACGCCTCGGTCCAAACGCCAAACGCGAATGCCGGGCGAAGCTGGTGCAGGAATATCGCGTCAGCGGCCCGGTCATCGTGCCGCGGATGACCTGCTGGTGGCGGTGAACCACAGGCCAATTTAGGCGTTATCCAACATCGTAAATGGGACGGCGTTGGAGGCATCCATGTCCAGATTGGCTAAGATTTTCGGCGCGGCGGCGCTGGTCGCCGGAGCGTTCACGCTCACAGCGGGTTCCGCGCAAGCGCAGTGGCACCATCGCCACCACCACGGCAGCGGCGTCTATTTCAGCTTCGGCTCGCCTTACGCCTATGCGCCGGGCCCTTATTATGGGTCCGGCCTGCCGCTATGAGCGGCACAGGGCATGGCGGCACGGCCGCTGGGTCTGGCGCACCGTGCGGCGGTGCTACTGAACGAGCAGCGGCGCTTTAAATAGAAAGGTCATCGCCCGCGTCGGACGATGACCTTTTGCGTTTTATTGACCGCTACGTTTTAACGCGGTCGATTATTTCCACTCACGCACATCGACGAAGTGGCCGGCGATCGCCGCCGCTGCCGCCATCGCCGGCGACACCAGATGCGTGCGGCCCTTGTAGCCCTGACGGCCTTCGAAGTTGCGGTTCGAGGTCGAGGCGCAACGCTCTTCCGGCTTCAGCTTGTCCGGGTTCATGGCGAGGCACATCGAGCAGCCCGGCTCGCGCCAGTCGAAGCCTGCGGCCTTGAAGATCTTGTCGAGGCCTTCGGCTTCCGCCTGTTCCTTCACCAGACCCGAACCCGGCACGATCATCGCGTAGACATTGGCGTTGACGGTCTTGCCTTCGGCGATTTTCGCTACCGCGCGCAAATCCTCGATGCGGCCATTGGTGCAGGAGCCGATGAAGACGCGATCGAGCTTGATGTCGGTGATCTTCTCGCCGCCCTTGAGGCCCATGTAACCGAGCGAACGTTCGGCGGCGATGCGCTTCTTCTCGTCGGCGATTTCAGCCAAAACGGGGACGCGGCCCGAGATCGAGACCACCTGTTCCGGGCTGGTGCCCCAGGTGACGATCGGCGGCAGCTTGGCAGCGTCGAGTCGGATTTCGCGGTCGAAATGTGCGCCGTCGTCGGACTGCAAGGTTTCCCAATAGCGCATCGCCTGATCCCAGGCGTCGCCTTTGGGCGCCATCGGCCTACCTTTCAGATAGCTGTAGGCCTTCTCGTCCGGCGCGATGAAGCCGGCCTTGGCGCCGCCTTCGACCGACATGTTGCACACGGTCATGCGGCCTTCGATCGACAGCGCACGGATCGCCTCGCCGGCATACTCCAGCGCGTAGCCGGTGCCGCCGGCGGTGCCGATCTCGCCGATGATGGCGAGGATGATGTCCTTCGACGTCACGCCTTCCGGCAGCACGCCGTCGACGATGGCGCGCATGTTCTTGGACTTGGTCTGGATAAGGGTCTGCGTCGCCAGCACATGCTCGACTTCCGAGGTGCCGATGCCGTAGGCAAGCGCGCCGAAGGCACCATGCGTCGCGGTGTGGCTGTCGCCGCAGACGATCGTGGTGCCGGGCAGCGTGAAGCCCTGCTCCGGTCCGATGATGTGGACGATGCCCTGACGCTTGTCGAACTCGTTGAAATACTGAATGCCGAAATCGCGCGCGTTTTCGGCGAGCGTCTTGATCTGCTCGGTCGATTCCGGATCGGGATTGGGCAGCGAGCGGTCCGATGTCGGCACGTTGTGATCGACGACGGCCAGCGTTTTGCCCGGCGCGTGCACTTTGCGCCCCGCCGTGCGCAAGCCCTCGAAGGCCTGCGGCGACGTGACCTCGTGGACGAGATGGCGATCAATATAGAGCAGCGCGGTGCCGTCGGCCTGTTCGTCGACCAGATGATCGTCCCAGATTTTGTCGTAGAGGGTGCGCGGTTTCATGACTCGGATAACCTTGTGCAAATCGAAAAGGGAAAGCGGTTCGCAAACTCGGGCCAGCGCTCAGGCGCCGGCGGCGGGCTCTCAGAGCCCGGCCTGGACAGCCGTCAGCCGGCCAAAAAACCGCCAGGGCAGGCGGGTGTGGTCGGCGAGTATGATGCGGCAAGCCTTGGAAACCATGGCAGCTATATAGTCGATTGGAATGGTTCCGACAACGAAAGCAGCGCGCAAGCAAAAGGGGCCGAACGCCGGCCCCTTGAAGCAATCCTGACGAGTCGCTGCGCCGTTACTTGGCGGCGGCTTCCTTGCCCGGCGCGTTGGTGGTTTCGGCCTCGATGCGGGCGGCCTTGCCGCGCAGACCGCGCAGATAATACAGCTTGGCGCGGCGCACCTTGCCGCGGCGCACGACCTTCACCGAGTCGATCATCGGCGCGTAAAGCGGGAACACGCGCTCGACGCCTTCGCCATACGAAATCTTGCGCACGGTGAAGTTCTGGCCGATGCCCGAACCGGAGCGGCCGATGCAAACGCCTTCGTAGGCCTGGACGCGGCTCTTGTCGCCTTCCTTGACCTTGACGTTCACCAGCACGGTGTCGCCGGGACCGAAGTCCGGCATGGTCTTGCCGGCGGACAGCTTTTCCATCTGCTCTTTGTCGAGCGTTTCGATCAGGTTCATGGCTCAAATCTCCTCGGCGGCGCCAGCAACCGGCGCGCGGTCATGCTTGGTCTGA
>CANKBJ010000028.1 GCA_947479905.1 Bradyrhizobiaceae bacterium | reverse complement strand
AGCGGATCACCCTTCGCTGATAGCCCCGCCAACCGCTTCTCCGTATCGAAAAACCCGAGCTGACCCATCCGCGCCTCCCGAATCATGCCGTCATCCGGAAGACTCGCACAGGAGAGTAGACGCGGCTATTTTTCGAGGTGCCCTTAAGTCTTATTCTGGTGACATGGCGGAAGGCGACATCTTTATTCTCAGTGATCCTTACGTTGCGGGCGGCAACCACTTGCCAGACTGGACAATCATCAAGCCGGTGTTCATCGACGGTATCCTCGAAGGCTTCGCGGCCAATCGCGCCCACCAATCGGATATCGGAGGTGGTGCTGCCGGTACCTACAATCCAGAAGCGACGGAAATTTTCCATGAGGGAATTCGCCTTCCCGTCATGAAGCTCGTCGAGCGCGATAAACTGCGCAAGGATTTGTGGCAACTTCTCCTGCTCAATTCGCGCACGCCTGAACTACTTGAAGGTGATCTGGGCGCGATGCTCGGTTCGGTCAATATCGGCGCGGAGCGCATGTTGCGCGTGATGAAGGAAGATCTCGGCAACGGTCGCGGCATCGACTACCTCGAAGGCCTGCTGGACTACGGAGAAATGCGCCTGCGCGGCGAGATCGCCAAGCTGCCAGACGGCAGCTGGCATGGCGAAGACGGCAGCGATACCGATTGCTTCGTCGATGTAGATGTTCCGGTTCGGGTCAAGGCGACAGTCGCCGGGGACGATCTAATCTTCGACTTCACAGGCAGTGCGCCGCAGGTCAAAGGTTTCAAGAATAGCTCGCTCGCCAATACCCATTCGGCGGTCTATGTCGCCGTCGCGGCCTTCTTTGATGCCTCTATCCCTCGCAACGGCGGTACGTTCCGGCCGGTCTGTATCATCGCGCCCGAGGGCACGGTCGTGAACGCGTTGCCTCCGGCGCCGATGACGATGAATACCATCTATCCGGCAACCGAAATCGTATACGCCTGCTGGAAAGCGCTGGCTCAGGTTTTACCGCCAAGTGCCTGCGCCGGTTGGGGCAAGAGCGCTTACGGCATCAGTTCGGGCCGCAAGGCGGATGGACGAGCCTTCGTTATGTATCATTGGCATGCGACGCCGGCGGGGGGCGCCGTTAACGGTCGCGATGGCTATGCGCAAGGCGGCAATCTCCCATCGCTCGGCGGCCGCACGATGCCGAATGTGGAAACGTACGAGCGGCTTTATCCTTGCCGCATCCACAAACACGAATTGCGGCGCGACTCCGCTGGGCCAGGCGAATATCGCGGTGGTTCGAGCGTGAATTATGAGGCACAGATTCTCTTGCCCAGCACGCACGCGGTGCGGGCGGAAGGGCTCAAGCGCACCTCGGGTTACGGCGTGCTCGGTGGCGGAGCGGGAGCCAAAGGTTCGATCGTGATGCAAGAAGAGGGCGGGCTGCCGCAGAGACCGCCGCAATATATCATTCAGCGTGTCGGGCCGATGCGTGTATGGATTGAGGGTACAGCGGGCGGGGGATGGGGCGATCCCAAAAAGCGCGATCCAATGCGTGTTCTTCGTGATGTGCGCGACGAGATCGTCAGCGTACAAAGCGCGCGCGACCTCTATGGTGTTGTGATCGATCACACCGGCCGTAACATTGACGTAGCCGCAACAAAAGCTCTGCGCGGCGGCTGATGCGGTGAACCGCAAGGCGTAAGATGACCCTGCCGTCGAGCCAAGGACTGATTGCTGACTTTGTGATCGGGAACGTGGTGATCACGTCCGAAATGCGGCAACTAGCTCGCGACGCGTTGTTCGACACGCTTGCCGTGTCGTTTGCCGGCGCGCGCGAAGCAGTCTCACTCCAAACCCTGGACTATGTCCGGCAATCCGGGGGGCGTGGCGACGCGCCATTTTGGACGTTTTCGGACACGGGAGCGGCTGAGCAAGCCGCTTTGCTCAACGGCGTCGTCGCCCATGCTTTGGACTATGATGACGTAAGCCCAAGCTGGCGGGGCCACGGCAGCGCGGTGATGTTTCCTGCGATCACGGCTGTGGGTCGTAACCACTCGATCGACAATATTCTCGACGCTTATGTTGTGGGTTTTGAGGTCGGCGCGCGATTAGGGCGTGCGGTGATTGCAACTCACTACCCGCGTGGATGGCACGCCACAGCGACAATCGGGATCATCGCAGCGACGGCCGCCGTTTGCCGGCTGGTTGGCGCCAAGCGCGAGGTCATCGAAAACGGCCTTGGACTGGCGGTGGCTCAGGCCGCCGGGGTCCAGGCGAATTTCGGTACCACAGCGAAACCGTTGCACGCGGGTTTCGCGGCTATGGGCGCAGTGCGAGCTTTGGCGCTGGCACAAGCCGGGATCGCCTCATCGAATGCGGCTATCGATGGTCGGACGGGCTTTGCCGGTCTCTATGCCGAAAACCCCGACATCGCGAGCAAGTTTACCGACGTTGGTACGCTGCCGTTTGCGATTACAGCTGCAAAGCTGGAGCGCAAGCACTATCCGATGTGCTACGCGGCTCATCGCGCTGTTGCGGCAGTCATGCGCCTGCATGCTAAGCACACAATCGACGCTGGAAATGTTGCGTCTATTTCGGTTGAAAGCAGCAAGGGAAGCCACGACCCTCTATTAGATAGGCTGCCGAACAGCCCGGACGAAGCAAAGTTTAGTCTGGAATTTAACGTGGCCGCCGCGATGATTGACCGCGCGATTTCGCTAAACACTTTTACAGATGCCGCCTTAACTCGCGATGACATCAGAAGCCTTGCGATGCGCACGACCATTAAGGAATTGAAATCCGACAGTGGGGTGCGCTGGTCGCGTGTGTCCTTAAAATTCAAAGACGGGTCGGAACTTGCGGAAACCGCTGAGCGGCTCGACAGTCAGTCGGGTTTTGAAACCGATCCAGTCTTTCGCGCCAAGATCGCCGATTGTTTGAAGGCTGCCGGAACATCTATGGACCCGCGCCTGCTCTACGGGGCTTTAACCCACGGAAGCCGGCCCGTCGCGTCGCTGTTTGAGCTCGACGATGTGCGTCAATTGCGAACACGCCTAACAATCTAGGGCTAGCCGCGTGTTCCTAGACGGCGCGCGGCTGACGACCGTTCGCCCTAGACGGTGGCCGGGCTATTCTTTCCACCAGCCGTTTTCATGTCGCGCGCATGTCGCGTGGACTGGCGCGTACCAATGAAAATAGCCTGATACAGGCCGAGAACAGACGTGACATGTGCAACAAGAAATTTGGGTGAAAAACCTTCCTAAGTGTTTGGTATCGTTGGCGACCCCGGCTGGATTCGAACCAGCGACCCTCAGCTTAGAAGGCTGATGCTCTATCCAACTGAGCTACGGGGTCGTCTTCACGCTTCGGTTTACCTGCACCCGGCGACGATTGGAAGGTGCGCGGACAGCTTCCGACCGCTAACTTTGGGCGGCCAGAGGGTTGATCCGGGGACGTCGCCAATGACTGCCATCGCCGATCTTAGCGTCGAGAGCTTGACGGAAGCCTACCGGCGCGGCGCGCTGTCGCCGGTCGAAGTGGCGCGCGATTGCCTGGTTCGAATCGAGGCTGCCGCCTCCTTCAATGCCTTCCTGCCGTTGATGCCGGACAAGGTGCTGGCGGAGGCCAAGGCTTCGGAAGCGCGGTGGCGCAAAGGCGAATCGTTGGGCGCGCTCGACGGCGTGCCGGCCAGCGTAAAGGACAATATCTGGCTTGCGGGCTATCCGACCCTGCGCGGCTCGCTGACCGGCGACGATAAGCCTGCGGCCGATGACGCACCCGCCGTGGCGCGCCTGCGCGAGCAGGGCGCGGTGTTCCTCGGCAAGACCTGCATGCCGGAGCATGGCTGGATCGGCGTCTGTCATTCGCCGCGCAGCGGCATCACCCGCAATCCCTGGAATCCGGCGCATACGCCCGGCGGCTCGACCGGCGGCGGCGCGGTGGCGGCCTTGCTCGGCTTGGGTTTGCTGCATCTCGGCACCGATGGCGCCGGCTCATTGCGTATTCCGGCGGCCTTCACGGGCGTGTTCGGCTTCAAGCCGAGTGTCGGCTGCGTGCCGGTTTATCCGGCGCCGCTGTTGAATGTGCTGTCGCATCACGGGCCGATCGCGCGCAACGTCACCGACGCGGCGTATTTGATGTCGGCGATTGCGCGGCCCGATGCGCGCGATATGACGGCGTTGACCGGCGAACAGGTTGGTGATTATGGCGCCGGGCTCAATGACGGCGTGCGCGGTCTGCGGATTGCGCTGTCGATGCGGCTCGGCCATGTCGCCACGCTCGATCCCGACATCGAGGCGGCGGTGACGCGAAGCGCGCGTGCGCTGGAAGCGCAGGGCGCCATCGTCGAGATCGCCGATCCGCCGCTCGATCGCGCGCTCGATCTGATCCGGGCGATGTGGTGGCCGGTGGCGGCGGCGATTGTCGATGGCGTGCCGGCGGCGCGGCGGGGCGACATGGACAAAGGCTTGCTGAAAATCGCCGAGCGGGGGCGGGCGCTGACGACGACGGACTATCTCGTCGCTTTCGCCGCGCGCGCCGAGTTGCACAACGCCATGCGCGACTTCCATCGCCGCCACGACCTGCTGCTGACGCCGACCATGCCGGTGACCGCGCTGAAAGTCGGCGAGGAGATGCCGGCGGGCGGCGGCTTCGGCGACGACTGGCTGAACTGGTCGCCCTACACCTATCCATTCAACCTGACCGGCCAGCCGGCAGCCTCGGTGCCGTGCGGACTGGCGGGGAATGGCCTGCCGATGGCGGCGCAGCTGGTCGGGCGGCTCGGCGAGGACGCGCTGGTGCTGCGGGCAAGCCGCGCAATGGAGCACGCAATCCCCATGCCGATGGTAAATTATAATAGATAAAATAATGAGTTATATCATTTTTCTCTCCTTAATCCATGACATGAGCGGTGGGATTAGGGGCGGCCGGTCCCGGTCAGACATCTGGCGCTAAGGAGCGCGCATCGCCTTGGCCTCGACACCATCGGGCGCTGCAATGATAGTCGGTCGGTCGATTCCGGAGGTCTCCTCGCCATGCTTATATCCGTCCGCGCTGGTCTTGCCGGCGTCGCCGTCGCCGCTTTTCTGGCCCTCGGCGCCATCGCCGGACACGCCGCCGACAAGGCCTATCACGACGACGATCTCGGCCAGGCGGCGATCAAGCTTGAAGCGCAAATCAAGAGCGACGCCGGGGAGGTGATCAAGCCGGCGGCGCAATTGCGCCGCGACGCCGACGCCGCATTCCAGAAAAAGGACTTCCGCACCGGCATGACCGTGCTCGGTCAATTGGTAACCAGCGCGCCGAACGACGCTGCGAGCTGGCTGCGCCTGTCGCGCGCCGTGTTGCAGATCCGGCCGCGCGACGACCGCGAGAAGGCGCTGCTGCTCGACCGCGCCTCGACCTCAGCCTACATCGCCTATACCCGCGCCAGCGAAAAACCGCTGGAAGGCGAAAGCCTCGCCGTGCTCGGCCAGACATTGGCCAGCCGAAAGATGTGGCGGCCGGCCCTCGATACGTTGCGGCTGTCGCTCGACATGCGCGAGAACGCCGAGACGCGCGGCGACTATGAAAAGCTGCGCGCCGAGCACGGTTTCCGCATGCTCGATTACACGGTCGATAGCGACGCGGTGTCGCCGCACGCCTGTTTCCAGTTCTCGGAAACGCTGCCGGGCAAGCGCACCGATTTCTCGCCCTTCGTCGCGGTCGTCGGTCAGGACCGGCCGGCGGTGTCGGCCAATGACAAGCAGCTTTGCGTCGAAGGCCTCAAGCATGGCGAGCGCTATGCCATCACCTTGCGCGCCGGCCTGCCGTCGACCGTGCGCGAGACATTGGCCAAGACCGCCGAGTTCACCATCTTCGTGCGCGACCGCAAGCCGTTCGCACGCTTCTCCGGCAAGGCCTATGTACTGCCGCGCGCCGGGCAACGCGGTATTCCGGTGCTCAGCGTCAACACCGGCGCGGTCAATCTGTCGGTCTACCGCGTCGGCGACCGCAACCTGATCGACACCGTGCTCGGCTACGACTTCCAGCGCAATCTCAGCAAGAACGAAGCCGAGCAACTGGCGTCCGAGCGCGGCAGCAAGGTATGGAACGGCGAACTTGGCGTCGAGCAGAAGCTCAATGCCGAGGTCGTCACCGCGTTCCCGGTCGACCAGGCGCTGACCAATCTTCAGCCGGGCGTCTATGCGATGACCGCCGTGCCGAAGGAAGCGTTGACCCCTGACTACGAGCAACTGGCGACGCAATGGTTCATCGTTTCCGATTTCGGCCTGAGCGCCTATTCGGCGCAGGATGGCATCGACGTGTTCGTGCATTCGTTGGCCAGCGCGCAGGCTTTGGCGGGCATCGAATTGCGGCTGATCGCGCGCAACAATGAAGTGCTGGCCATCAAGCCGAGTGACGCCAATGGCCGTGTGCATTTCGACGTCGGCCTGACGCGCGGCGAAGGCGGGCAGGCGCCGGCGGCGATCATTGCCAGCGGCAAGACGGACTATGCTTTCCTCAGTTTGAAATCGCCGGGCTTCGATCTGTCGGATCGCGGCGTCGCCGGCCGGCCGACGCCCGCAGGCTTCGACGCCTTCGTCTATACCGAGCGCGGCGTCTATCGCACCGGTGAGAGCGTGGCGATCACCGCGCTATTGCGCGACGCGCGCGGCGTCGCCGCGCCGAATGTGCCGGTGACGCTCGTGGTCGAACGTCCCGATGGCGTCGACTATCGCCGTGTCGTCGTGCCCGATCAGGGATTGGGTGGCCGCTCGCTGATCGTGCCGATCGTCGCAACGGCGGCGTCCGGCACCTGGCGCGTGCGCGCCTACACCGATCCGAAGCGTCCGGCGATCGGCGAGGCGACCTTCATGGTCGAGGACTATGTGCCCGACCGCGTCGAGTTCGATCTGACGACGGCGGCCAAGGCTTTGCCGCGCAGCGGCGCGGCGCAGCTGAGTGTCGATGGACGCTTTCTCTATGGCGCGCCCGGTTCCGGTCTGGAATTAAGCGGCGCGGTGAGCATCGCCGCCGCCAAGGAGCGGGCCGGCTTTGCCGGCTACAGTTTCGGTCTTGCCGACGACGAGGTGACGGCGGTGCGTCAGGAAATCGCCGATCTGCCGGTGACCGATGCCAATGGCAAGGCGACGTTCCCGATCGCGCTCGACGACGTGCCGGAAACATCGCGGCCCTTGGAGGCGACGATCACCGTTAGCATGGCGGAATCCGGCGGCCGCGCCGTCGAGCGCAAATTGACGCTGCCGATCACGCCCGCGTCCGCCATGATCGGCGTCAAACCAGCTTTCTCCAGCCGTTCGCTGGCCGACGGCTCGAACGCGGATTTCGATGTCGTGGTGGCCGCGCCGGACGGCGCGACCCTCGATCGCAAGGGATTGAAATACGAACTGCTCAAGGTCGAGACCAGCTACCAATGGTATCGGCGCAACGGCCAATGGGAGTTCGAGCCGGTCAAGCGCACCGAGCGCATTGCCAATGGCACGCTCGACACCACCGTTGCCAAACCGGCGCGACTGTCGCTGCCGGTGAAGTGGGGGCGCTATCGTCTCGAAGTGTCGGAGGCGAGCAATGGCGCGGTGACGTCGCTGACTTTCGACGCGGGGTTCTATGCCGAGTCCAGCGCCGAGACTCCGGACTTGCTGGAAATCGCGCTCGACAAGCCGGGTTACACCAGCGGCGACACGATGAATGTCGCGGTGACGGCAGCGACGGCCGGAAAACTGACGCTCAACGTGTTCACCGACCGGCTGGTCGCCAGCCAGTCGCAGGATGTCGCATCCGGCACCGCCAAGATCGCGTTGCCGGTCGGCAAGGATTGGGGCACCGGCGCTTATCTCGTCGCCACGTTGCGCCGTCCGCTCGATGCGCCGGCGCAGCGCATGCCGGGGCGCGCCATCGGCGTGCAGTGGTTCTCGATCGACCGCGCCGCCCGCACGCTCGCGCTCGACATGAAATTGCCCGCGCAGATAAAGCCTGACAGCGCGCTGAACATTCCGATCAAGGTCGGCGGGCTGAAAGCCGGCGAGACGGCGCGCATTGTTGTCGCGGCCGTCGATGTCGGCATTCTCAATCTGACCAATTACAAGCCGCCGGCGCCGGACGAGTATTATCTCGGCCAGCGCCGGCTGACGGCGGAAGTCCGCGACCTCTACGGGCAATTGATCGACGGCATGCAGGGCGTGCGCGGCGCGATCCGTTCCGGCGGCGACATTGGCGGCGCTGAATTGTCAGGTTCGCCGCCGTCGCAAGCGCCGCTGTCGTTGTACTCAGGCATTGTCACGGTGGGTGCCGACGGCACGGCCAATGTCTCATTCGATATTCCGTCCTTTGCCGGCAGCGTGCGCGTCATGGCGGTGGCCTGGAGCGGCGACAAGGTCGGCAAAGCCTCCGGCGATGTCGTCGTGCGCGACAATGTCGTGCTGACGGCGACCCTGCCGCGCTTCCTGCGCACCGGCGACCGCGGCGCGGTGCAACTGGAGCTGGACAATGTCGAGGGCGCCGCCGGCGATTACATGGTGACGGTTTCGACCGACGGGGCGGTGAAGCGTGAGGGCGATGCTCCGCAAAAGCTGACGCTTGCCGCCAAACAACGCGGAAGGTTGTCGGTGCCGGTGACGGCGCAGAATTCCGGCGTCGGCACGGTAACGGTCAATATCGTCGGGCCGAACGGCTTCTCGCAGGCGCGCGGCTATGCGCTCGATGTGCGACCGGCCACACAGTTGCTGACGCGCCGCACCGTGCGTGCGCTGGCGGCGGGCGAGACGCTGACGCTATCGAAAGACCTGTTCGCCGACTTTGTACCCGGCACCGGCCGCGTCGGCCTGTCCGTCGGCCTCTCGACCTCGCTCGATGTTGCGACCTTGCTCAATGAACTCGACCGCTATCCATTCGGCTGTTCCGAGCAGATCACCAGCCGCGCGGTGGCGATGCTCTATGTCAACGAACTGGCGGCGCAGGCCCGGCTTGCACCCGATGGCGAGATCGACACGCGCATCAAGGACGCGATCGCGCGGCTGACCGCGCGCCAAGGCAGCAACGGTTCGTTCGGTCTGTGGTCGGTCGGCGGCGACGATCCATGGCTCGATGCTTACGTCACCGACTTCCTGACGCGCGCGCGCGAGAAGAAATTCGAGGTGCCGGTGGTGGCTTTCCAGTTGGCCATCGATCGCCTGCGTAATTTCGTCGCCACCGCGCCGGAACCAAGCAAGGACGGCGGCCGTGAACTGGCCTACGCGCTTTATGTGCTGGCCCGCAATGGCGCGGCGCCTGTTGGCGACCTGCGCTACATCGCCGACACCAAGTTGAACGATCTGGCGACGCCGATCGCCAAGGCCCAGATCGCCGCGGCTTTGTCGATGCTCGGCGATAAATCGCGTGCCGATACGGTCTATCTGTCGGCGCTCAATGCGATTGCGCAGGAACCGAAACTTGACATCGGCCGCGCCGATTTCGGTTCGGCGCTGCGCGACGCGGCTGCGCTGGTGACGCTCGCCTCGGAAGGGCGCGCGCCGCCCGCGACGATCACGCAAGCGGTGTCGCGCATCGACAATGCGCGCAAGCTTTCGACTTACACATCGACGCAGGAAAGCGCCTGGCTGGTGCTGGCGGCGCGCTCGCTGTCGGCGCAGCTCAATGCGATTTCGCTGTCGGTCAATGGCGAGGCGCGGCAAGGCGCCTATTACAGCAGCGTGTCCGCCGATGCTTTGACTCAACCCGTTAGTGTCGCCAACAGCGGCAACGGCACGGTGCAGACCGTTGTGTCGGTCTCCGGCGCGCCGTTGACGCCGGAGCCGGCGGCGGAACGCGGCTTCAAGATCGAGCGCAAGTTTCACGATCTTGACGGCGACTTCGCCGACGTGGCCAAGGCGAAGCAGAACGAACGCTTTGTCGTGGTGCTGAAGATCACCGAAGCTCAGCCTCAGTTCGGCCGCGTCATCGTCGCCGATTATCTGCCGGCCGGTTTCGAGATCGATAATCCGCGGCTGGTATCGTCGGGCGAGACCGGGACATTGGCTTGGATCGCCGACGCTGCGCCGCCGGTCAACGCCGAATTCCGCGACGACCGCTTCAGCGCCGCCTTCGAACGCAAAGCGGATTCAGCCCCGGTGTTCACGGTCGCTTACGTGGTGCGGGCGGTGTCGCCCGGCCGCTACGCGCTGCCGCAGGCCAAAGTCGAGGACATGTACCGGCCGGACCGCTTCGGCCGCACCGCGACGGGTATTGTCGAGGTGGCGGCCAAATGACACGCGCGCGGTCCATCCTCGCAGGACTTGGCGGCGCGGCGACGCTTGCCGTCGTCGCCTGCGCCGGATGGGTGTGGTCGCTCGGCTCGGCGCCGCTTGGCGCGGATCTGCCGACGTCGCATGTCGTGCTCGACCGCGACGGCCGGTTGCTGCGCGCCTATGCAACTGAGGATGGCCGCTGGCGCTTGCGCGCGAGCGTCGAGGATGTCGATCCGCGCTTTATCAAATTGTTGCTGGCTTACGAGGACCGGCGTTTCTACACGCATCACGGCGTCGATCCGCGCGCGTTTGTGCGCGCCGCGCTTCAATTGATCCGCGAACGGCACATTGTCTCCGGCGGCAGTACTTTGTCGATGCAGGTGGCGCGCCTCATGGAGCCGCGCGAGCATCGCAGCATCAATGCGAAGCTGCGGCAGGTCACGCGCGCCTTGCAGCTTGAGTATGCGTTGAGCAAGAACGACATCCTCGGGCTTTACCTGACATTGGCGCCCTATGGCGGCAATCTCGAAGGCATTCGCGCCGCGTCACTTGCTTATTTCGGCAAGGAGCCGCGGCGACTTTCGCTGGGCGAAGCGGCCTTGCTGGTGGCGTTGCCGCAATCGCCGGAACTGCGGCGGCCGGACCGGCATCCGCAACGCGCGCAGGCGGCGCGCGACCGCGTTCTCGATCGCGCCGTCGCGCAAGGCATCGTGCCGCGCGACGAAATCTCTCATGCCAAACTGGAGCCGGTGCCGAACGCGCGCAAGGCGCTGCCGGCATGGGCGCCGCATGCGGCCGATAACATCGTCGCCTTCGAGCGCGACAGCCGCATTCATCGGCTGACCATCGAAGCGCCGTTGCAAGGCAAGTTGGAAGTGTTGGCGCGCGCGCGCGCTATCGCGCTCGGCCCCGATATTTCGGTCGCCATCCTCGCCGTCGACAATGAAAGCGGCGAGGTGCGCGCGCGCGTCGCCTCATCCGATTATTTCGACAAGCGCCGCGCCGGTCAGGTCGACATGACCCGGGCGCTGCGCTCGCCCGGCTCGACCTTGAAGCCGTTCATCTACGGGCTCGGCTTCGAGGACGGCCTCATTCATCCCGAGACCTTGATCGACGATCGGCCGGCGCGTTACGGCAGCTACACGCCGGAAAATTTCGATCTGACCTTTCAGGGGACGGTGACGGTGCGCAAGGCGCTGCAATTGTCGCTCAACGTGCCGGCCATCGCCGTGCTCGGCAAGGTCGGCGTCAATCGTTTGAGCGCGCGGCTGACCGAGGCCGGCGCCGGCCTGGTGTTGCCGAAAGGCGAGGCGCCGGGACTTGCCATGGGGCTCGGCGGCGTCGGCATCACGCTCAACGACCTCACCATGCTCTATGCCGCTCTCGCGCGCGGCGGCGTCGCGCAGCCTTTGATCGAAAGGCAGGGTGACGCCGTCACGCCGCGCCGGTTGCTCGACCCGGCCGCAGCCTTCTATATCGGCAATATCCTGATCGGCGCGCCGCCGCCGGACAACGCGCCGCATGGCCGTATCGCCTTCAAGACCGGCACGTCCTACGGCTTCCGCGACGCCTGGGCGGTCGGCTTCGACGGCCGCATGACCGTCGGCGTCTGGGTCGGACGGCCGGACGGATCGCCGGTTCCGGGTCTGGTCGGACGCGCCAGCGCCGCGCCTATCCTGTTCGACGCCTTTGCCCGCTCGGGCCACGCGCCGGCGCCTTTGCCGCCGTCGCCGAAAGGCGCGCTGTTTGCCGCGAGCGCCAAACTGCCGCCGCCACTGCAGCGATTTGGCCGCGCCGACGGCTCGAACGTCAGCCCGCCGCGCATCATGTTTCCGCCCGACGGCGCCCGGCTGGAATTGGCCGCTGGCCGGCCTAGCGACCCGGTGGCGCTGAAAATTGCCGGAGGGAGCGGGCCGCTGACGGTCATGGTCAATGGTGTCCCAATACCAGTCGTCGGAGGCCGTCGGGCGTTGTTTTTCCAGCCGGACGGGCCGGGCTTTGTCCGCCTGACGGTGATGGATGCGCGGGGTGCGGCAGACAGCGTCATGGTGCGCCTGCAATAAGCGTGTCAGCCTCGTTGACGCCTGAATTTCGGCTGTGCCTATTGTGCAACGCCTGCTAACGAGTTCCAGATCAACCCGAAATCCCGTTTGGCCCGGCCCGGCCGGATCGCTATGAGCATGATCGTTATTGCTGTGAATCGCACATTGCTCGATCCGTTGAGCGAAAAAACCTGAGCGAGCCCCCGTGAGCACGACCACCGAAGACGCGCAGCCCACGTCTGCCCCAATGCGGGGTCTGGCCGCCGCGCTCGACTTTGCCGCCGCCTCACACGGCCGCGCGGTGTTGCTGTTGCTGGCTTTTTGCCTGATCGCGTTCCTGCCGGGTTTTTTCCAGATTCCGCCGGTCGATCGCGATGAGGCGCGCTTTGCCCAGGCGACCAAGCAGATGGTCGAGAGCGGCGACTATGTCGACATCCGCTTCCAGGAAGAGGTCCGCTACAAGAAGCCGGTCGGCATTTACTGGATGCAGGCCGTCGCGGTGAAAGCCGGCGAGGCACTCGGCGTGCCGAAGGCGCACAGCACGATCTGGCTTTACCGCCTGCCATCGCTTCTTGGCGCGAGCGGCGGCGTGCTGTTGACCTATTGGGCGGCGCTCGCCTTTGTCGCACGGCGCACCGCGGTGCTGGCCGCCTTGATGATGGCGAGTTCGATTCTGCTCGGCGTCGAGGCGCGTTTGGCCAAGACCGACGCCATGTTGTTCATGACGAGCGTGGCGGCGATGGGCGCGATGGCGCGCGTTTATCTGTCGTGCCGGCGTACGCCCGAACTGCCTATCGGCTGGCAGATGCCGGCTATCCTGTGGACCGCTTTGGGCGGCGGCGTGCTGCTGAAAGGTCCATTGATCCTGATGTTCGTCGGCTTGACCGCGCTGACCTTGTCGATCGCCGATCGTTCGTGGCGCTGGATCGGAAAACTGCGGCCGGTCACTGGGTTCGTCTGGCTGATCGTCCTGGTGCTGCCGTGGTTCGCGGCCATCGTCGCCAAATCCGGCGACAGCTTTTTCGTGCAGGCATTGGGCCATGACATGCTGGGAAAAGTCACCAGCGGGCAGGAGGCGCATGGCGCGCCGCCAGGACTTTATCTTTTGCTGTTCTGGGTGACGTTCTGGCCGGGTTCGATTCTCGCCGGGCTGGCGGCGCCGACGGTCTGGATGGCGCGGCGCGAACCCGGCGCGCGTTTTTTGCTGGCCTGGCTCATTCCGTCCTGGATCGTATTTGAAGCGGTGATGACCAAGCTGCCGCACTATGTGCTGCCGCTCTATCCGGCCATCGCCATCCTCATCGCCGGCATTGTCGAAGGCCGCGGACTTTTCCGCAAAGCCTGGCTGGTGCGCGGCACCGTCGGCTGGTTTCTGTTCCCCGCCGTCATTGCCATCATGGTGCCGGTCGGATTCTTCGTGATGAGCCGCGACCTCGGCCTGGTCGCCTGGCCGTTCGCGGCGGCGGCGGTCATTTTCGGGCTGTTCGCCTGGTGGCTCTATGAAGTCGACGGCGCCGAACGGGCGCTGCTGCGCGGCATGGTGTCTTCGGTGTTCGTCGGCATCACCGTTTATGCCGTGATGTTCCCGATGTTACCGGCCTTGTTTCCAAGCGCGCTCGTGGCTGAGAACGTGCGCGCGAGTGGCTGCGCCAACCCGCAACTGGCCTCGACCTTTGCCTATCAGGAGCCGAGCCTGGTATTTCTGCTTGGCACCGGCACCCGTTTCACCGATGGCGCGGGCGCGGCCGAATTCTTGAACGGCGGGGAATGCCGCTTCGCGCTGATCGATGTGCGCAGCGAGCGCAGTTTCGTGCAGCGCGCGGACTCGGTCGGCTTGCGCTACTCTCTGAGCCAGCGCATCGACGGATTTAACATCAGCAACGGCAAAGCCTTCGCAATGGCGGTATTTCGCTCGGCCGCGCCATGACCGAGACTGTGAGCGCGCAAATGAAAGAGATGGGCGGTACGATGGTGCAAGTGCCGCGGCGTTGCCTCGTCACCGTCGCGCTGGCGCTCAAGCGCCTGACGCGGCCGATCAAAGGCTATGGCGCGCATCCATGGCATCGCGGCTTTCCCTGGATCGATGAGCCGAAGCGTTTAGGCGTCGCCGCGGCTGCCGTCGTCGCGGTTTTCGTTTTCGGCATGATCTTCGTCGACGCGGCGGCGACCAATTCGGTGCGCTATCTCGCGCATGGCGTCGTCTGGTTTTTCGACTGGTTGACCGATTTCGGCAAGGCCGCCTGGGTGTTGTGGCCGCTTGGCATTTTGTTTCTGATACTGGCGGCGCTGCCGCGAAGTCTGTCACGGATGTCGCGCGCGGTGGTGACGGCGTTGATGGTGCGCGTCGGCTTTCTGTTCGTCGCGGTCAGCGTACCGGGAATGACTGCCTCTCTCGTCAAGAACCTCATCGGCCGCGCCCGTCCGGGCGTCGGCGGCTCGGTCAATCCGTATCTGTTCGATCCTATGCACTGGAAGCCGGCCTGGGCCGGCCTGCCGTCCGGCCACACGACGGCCGCCTTCGCCATACTGGCGGCGTTCGCGACATTATTTCCGCGGGCGCGGACATATCTGCTGATTTACGCACTGCTGATCGCGGTCAGCCGCATCGTGGTGCGCGCGCATTATCCGACCGACGCCGCCGCCGGCGCCCTGGTCGGAATTGTCGGCGTCCTGCTGATCCGGCGCTGGTTTGCTCTGCAAAGGCTGGGTTTTTCGATTCTTCCAGACGGCACGCTGGCGCAGTATCCCGGTCCGTCGTTGCGGCGGATTAAATCTGTTGCCCGCGAGCTATTGGCTTAATAAAGAACAGCCTATGAACAGCAATGATCCAGCGGTCGCCGTTGTCGTGCCGGTGCGCAACGAGGCTGGCAATATCGCGCCGCTGGTTGCCGAAATCGCCGCCGCGCTGCAAGGCCAGTGGCCATTCGAGGTCGTCTATGTCAATGACGGCTCGACCGACAGCACCGAGGCCGAACTGGCGCGGCTGATGGCGCTGCATCCATTCCTGCGCCGTGTTCGTCACAAACAATCCTGCGGGCAGTCCTCGGCGGTTCGCTCCGGTGTCGCCGCGGCGCGCGCGCCTATCGTCGTGACCATCGACGGCGATGGCCAGAATAACCCGGCCTTCATTCCGGCGATGATCCGCGCGCTGGAAGCAGGCAGCCCGAAGATGGGACTGGTCGCCGGCCAGCGTGTCGGCCGCAAGTCCGGCGGCTTCAAGAAACTGCAATCGCGCATCGCCAATGCCGTGCGCAACGCGGTGTTGCGCGACGGCACCCGCGATACCGGTTGCGGCCTGAAGGCGTTTCGCCGCGATATGTTTTTAGGGTTGCCCTATTTTGATGGTCTGCATCGCTTTCTCCCGGCATTGGTCAAGCGCGACGGATTTACTATTGGCTATGTCGAGGTGGTCGATCGTTCGCGCGGCACCGGCGTATCGAATTACGGTTTGTGGGATCGCCTGTGGGTCGGCATTCTCGATCTGGCGGGCGTGTGGTGGCTGGTCCGCCGCAAAAAGCGTGTACCGGAAATTTCGGAGAACTAGCGCGTGATCCCGAAAAGTTTGAAGCGGTTTTCGGACAAGATCACGCGCCACTAAAGGAAACTATTATGCTGATCGATATCACCAGCGCCGTCGGCGGCTATCTGCATGACGTATTCGTCGGCAATCTCGATTGGGGCATCCTCATCGGCTATATCGCGCAGGCGCTGTTCGCCATGCGGTTCGTCGTGCAGTGGATCGCCTCGGAGCGCGCAGGCCGCAGCGTCGTGCCGACCGCGTTCTGGGTGTTCTCCATTGGCGGTGGCTTTATGCTTTTGGCCTATGCGCTGTACCGCAAGGACCCGGTCTTCATCATCGGTCAGGCGTTCGGCGTGTTCGTCTATCTGCGCAACCTGCAATTCGTCATGCGCTCGGGCGGGCAGGGCGCTCCCGCGTGATTTTTACCTGATGGCTGCCATGGCTTTAAAGCCCTGGTCGAGATCGGCGATCAGATCGTCCGGGTCTTCCAGCCCGATGTGAAAGCGCAAGGTCGGCCCGCCCGGCGCCCATTTGGTCGCGGTGCGATACTCGGCGCAGTCGAAGACGATGACCAGACTTTCAAAGCCGCCCCATGAGAAGCCCATGCCGAACAAGGTCAGTTCGTTCATGAAGGCATAGACGGCCGCTTCGCTCATTGGCTTTAAGACAATGCTGAACAGGCCGGACGCGCCGGTGAAATCCCGCTTCCAGATCGCGTGTCCCGGATCGCTTTCCAGTCCTGGATGCATGACGCGCAGCACTTCAGGCCGCGCCTCAAGCCAGCGCGCGACCGTCATGCCGGATGCGTTATGCTGCTTGAGCCGCACCGCCATGGTGCGTAAGCCCCGCAACGCCAGAAACACATCGTCCGGCCCGACGCATTGGCCCATCAGGCCATGCGCATTCTTCAGCGCAGGGAATGCCTTGGCATTGGCGGAGACGCAACCGAACATGATGTCGGAGTGACCGCCGATATATTTGGTGCCGGCCTGGATCGAAATGTCGACGCCCTTGTCGAAGGCCTTGAAATACAGCGGCGTCGCCCAGGTATTGTCCATCATCACCAGGGCGCCCTTGTCGTGCGCGATCTTGGCGATGGCCGGAATATCCTGCATCTCGAAGCTCTGCGAGCCCGGCGCCTCGACGAAGACCGCGCGCGTATTCGGCTTGAACAGCGAAGCGATACCGGCGCCGATCAGCGGATCGTAATAGGTGGTCTCGACGCCCATGCGCTTGAACAGGCCTTCGCAGAAATTGCGCGTCGGCCGATAGACGCTATCGGTGACCAGGATGTGATCGCCGGCGCCGGCAATCGCGATGAGCGCGGTCGAGATGGCCGCGAGGCCCGACGGCAACAACACGACACCGGCACAGTTGTCGCCTTCGATGTCGCGCAGCGCGGCTTCGAGCGCTTCGGTGGTCGGGGTTCCGCGCCGGCCATATTGATAGCGCGAGCGGTGGGCGACCTGATCCTCGGCGGTCGGATATAATACGGTGGAGGCGTGGTAAACCGGCGGGTTGACGAAGCCGAACTGGGCCTGCGGGTCGCGGCCGGCGGTGATCAGGCGGGTTTCCGCCTTGAGCGGGCTTTTGGGCGTCTTCGCCATGGCGGTTAGGTATCCGTCGCAAGAGGGAACGTCAGAAGGCTGTCCGATGTGGCATATACGGCTACGAATACAGCATCGGCAAGCGTTTAAGCCCTTGACCTGTTGCTTCAATCGTTCTGAGATATAGGACAAGAGCGGCGCTCGGGGAATGGCTGGGGATAATCGCGGTGCTGAGGGGCGCCACGACTTTCCTTTGAAGGGAAAGATTGGCCACCCATAAGAGCGTCGCAATTCACCACGCACGAATGGGGCTACCCGATGAAACGTATTGTCAGTGTTATCGCTCTCGCCGTTATGTTTGGCGCAACGAGTGCCTCCGCCCAGACCCTCAAGACGGTCAAGGACCGTGGGATACTCAATTGCGGTTCGAACGGCTCGCTGGCCGGTTTCGGCCTGCCGGATGCGCAGGGCAAGTGGGCCGGCCTCGACGTCGATCTGTGCCGCGCGGTTGCCGCCGCGGTGTTGGGCGACGACAAGAAAGTCAAGTTCGTGCCGCTGTCCGCCAAGGACCGCTTCACCGCGTTGCAGTCCGGCGAAGTCGACGTTCTGGCCCGCAACACCACATGGACCTCGTCGCGCGATACCCAGCTCGGCCTCAACTTCGCCGGCGTGAACTATTACGACGGTCAGGGCTTCATGGTGCGCAAGGCGCTGAAGGTCAACTCGGCGCTGGAACTCGGCGAAGCGTCGGTCTGCGTGCAGCAGGGCACGACGACCGAACTTAACCTCGCCGACTATTTCCGCGCCAACAAGATGAAGCTCAAGACCGTCACTTTCGCGACGGCCAATGAAGCCGTGAAGGCCTATGACAGCGGCCGCTGCGACGCCTACACCACCGACGCCTCGGGTCTTTACGCCGAGCGTCTGCGTCTGGCCAATGCCGCCGACCACATCGTGCTGCCGGAAATCATCTCCAAGGAACCGCTCGGACCGGCCGTTCGTCATGGCGACGACCAGTGGTTCGACGTCGTCAAGTGGTCGCTCTATGCGATGCTCAATGCCGAAGAGCTTGGCATCACCTCGGCCAATGTCGGCGAGATGGCCAAGTCCGATAATCCGGACATCAAGCGTCTGCTCGGCAGTGAAGGCAATTATGGCGAGCAGCTTGGACTGGCCAAGGACTGGGCGGTCAACATCATCAAGCAGGTCGGCAATTACGGTGAATCGTTCGACCGCAATGTCGGCGCCGGTTCGCCGCTCAAGATCGACCGCGGCCTGAACAAGCTTTGGAGCAAAGGCGGCCTGCAATACGCGCCGCCGGTGCGCTAGGCGATCGATAGGCTGAAGAAAAAATGCCGGACTGCCGCGGAGAGGGGTTTTCACGGCGGTCCGGTTGAGGGTTGAAAGAGGCGCTGATTTCGATTTGACGGAACTTCAGGTTCCGGCATGGATCGTGCTTCTTCAAGCTCGCAAGAGACTCGACGCCGGGTTTGCCCGATGTCGGGCCTGAGAGAATACGGGCAGCGATTGAGCCCGGATGAGGGGTAAATGTCGATTGACCTTCGAACGGGATCGCCGCCCGCGCGCGTCCCTTTCTACAACGACCCCAAGGTCCGGAGCATCGCCTACCAGGTCGCTCTGTGCGCGGTCATCGTTTTCCTGGTCTATGGCGCCGCCAGCAACGCCATCGACAATCTGAAAAAAGCGAATATCGCTTCCGGCTTCGGCTTCTGGAACCAGACCGCCGGCTTCGACATCAGCCAGTCGATGATCGCCTACAGCAATCTGTCAACCTACGGCCGCGCCTTCTGGGTCGGCCTTTGCAATACGTTGCTGGTAGCGGCGATCGGCATTATCTTCGCGACCATCCTTGGCTTCATCATTGGCATCGCGCGGCTGTCGAAGAACTGGCTGGTGAACAAGGCCGCCAGCGGTTACGTCGAGACCATTCGCAATATCCCGCTGCTGCTGCAATTGCTGTTCTGGTACAACGCCGTTCTCAAGGCGCTGCCGGATTTTCGCGACAGCCTGAGCATTCCGGGCGGCGCCTTCCTCAATAATCGCGGCCTGTTCCTGCCTGAGCCGATCCCGCAGACCGGCTTCAGCTTTGCCGTGATGGCCTTTTGTGCCGGCATCGTCGTCTCGACCGGCTATCACATCTGGGCCCGCAAGCGGCAGGAGAAGACCGGCCAGCAGGCGCCGGTGTTCCTGGTGTCGCTCGGTCTCATCGTCGGCGTGCCGCTGATCGTCTTCCTGGCCGCCGGCTTGCCGCTCGGCTTCGACTATCCGCGCGCGGGCAAATTCAACATGGCCGGCGGCATCGAGATATTGCCGGAATTCGCCGCGCTTCTGTTCGGCCTGTCGATCTACACCGCGGCTTTCATTGCCGAGGTGGTGCGCGCCGGCATCCGCGCGGTGTCGCACGGCCAGACGGAAGCGGCCTATTCGCTGGGCCTACGCGCGCAGCCAACCCTGCGGCTGGTCGTGGTGCCGCAGGCGATGCGCGTGATCATCCCGCCGCTGACCAGCCAGTATCTCAACTTGACCAAGAATTCGACGCTGGCCGTCGCCATCGGTTATCCGGACTTGGTGCAGATTTTCACCGGCACCGTGCTCAACCAGACCGGCCAGGCGGTCGAAGTCGTCGCCATCACCATGGCGGTCTATCTCACCATCAGTCTGGCGACATCGCTGCTGATGAATTTCTACAACAGCCGCATCGCGCTGGTGGAAAGGTGAGGGCGTAAGCCATGACCATGTCGGAAGGCGATCTCGCCGTTGCCCAGATCAAGTTCGTGCGCCAGACCACGCTGGAGCAGCAGCCGCCGCCGAAGTCGATGCACGGGCCGATCGGCTGGCTACTCACCAATCTGCTGTCGAGCCCGTTCAACATCATCCTGACGATCCTTATCGCGCTATTCCTCGCCTGGATTATTCCCGGCCTGGTCAACTTCCTGCTGATCGACGCGGTGTGGACCGGCGCCGACCGCGACGCCTGCCGCGAAGTGGTGCAGAATCGTACCATCGGCGCCTGCTGGCCGTTCGCCTGGGAGCGCCTGGCCTATTTCACCTATGGCTCCTATCCGATTGAGGAACGCTGGCGCGTCGATCTTTTCTTCGGAATGCTGGCAATCGGCGTCTTCTGGATTTTATGGCTGCAGGCGCCGCGCCGCGATCTCGCCGCCTATTACTGCTTCATCGTCCTGCCGGTCTGTTCGTACATTTTGCTGAGCGGGTTTGAAACGATCGGTCTGCGCCATGTCGACACCGTGTTGTGGGGCGGCGTGCTGGTGACCATCGTCGTGTCCGCGGTCGGCATTGTCGTGTCGCTGCCTATCGGCATCCTGCTGGCGCTCGGCCGGCGCTCGGATATGCCGACTGTGAAGCTATTCTCGGTGCTGTTCATCGAATTCGTGCGCGGCGTGCCGCTGGTGACGGTGCTGTTCATGGCCAGCGTGATGCTGCCGCTGTTCGTGCCGGAACAGTATTCGCCCGACAAATTGCTACGCGCTCTGGTCGGCATCGCTATGTTCGCCTCCGCCTATATGGCGGAAGTGGTGCGCGCCGGTTTGCAGGCGATCCCGAAGGGCCAGTTTGAAGGCGCCATGGCGGTGGGCCTTGGCTACTGGCAGATGATGCGGCTGATCGTGCTGCCACAGGCGCTCAAGATCACCATCCCGAACATCGTCAACACCTATATCGGCCTGTTCAAGGATACGACCCTGGTGTTCATCGTCGGCATTTTCGATCTGCTGCACACCATCGAAGTGTCGCGCATCGATCCGAAATGGGCGACGCCGGTGACCTCGACCACCGGTTACGCGGTCGCCGGAATTTTCTATCTTGTCTTCTGCTACGCCATGTCGCGTTATGCCCGCGCAACCGAAGCCAGGCTCGCCAAGAGCGAGCGGCGTTAAAGGTGGTGATGCCGTGAACAATTCCGCGCTCAAGATCAAGCCGACCCAATTGACCACCGACGTCGCCGTCGAGATCATCGGCATGAACAAATGGTACGGCGATTTCCATGTCCTGCGCGACATCAACCTCAAGGTGATGGGTGGGGAGCGCATCGTCATCTGCGGGCCGTCTGGTTCAGGCAAATCGACGATGATCCGCTGCATCAATCGGCTCGAGGAACATCAGAAGGGCCGCATCATCGTCGACGGCGTCGAACTGACCAACGATCTCAAGAAGATCGACGAGGTTCGCCGCGAGGTCGGCATGGTGTTCCAGCATTTCAACCTGTTTCCGCATCTCACCGTGCTGGAGAACTGCACCTTGGCGCCGATCTGGGTGCGCAAGATGCCCAAGCATCAGGCCGAGGAAATCGCCATGCATTATCTCAAGCGGGTGAAGATCCCCGAGCAGGCGCAGAAATTCCCGGGCCAGTTGTCAGGCGGTCAGCAGCAGCGCGTCGCCATCGCGCGTGCTTTATGTATGAATCCGAAGATCATGCTGTTCGACGAGCCGACCTCGGCGCTCGATCCGGAAATGGTCAAGGAAGTGCTCGACACCATGGTCGGCCTGGCGGAAGAGGGCATGACCATGCTGTGCGTGACACATGAAATGGGCTTTGCCCGTCAGGTCGCCAACCGCGTGATCTTCATGGACGCCGGGCAGATCGTCGAGATGAACGAGCCGAACGAGTTCTTCTCGAACCCGCAGCACGAGCGCACCAAGCTGTTCCTCAGCCAGATTTTGCATTAGGGCCTGAAGCCGGCGCGCTAGCGCACCAGCGGCCCGCCGGCCTTTTTCCACGCATCGATGCCGCCTTCGACATGCACGGACGCGTTGAGGCCCGCGTCCTGCGCCGCCTGCACCGCCATCGCCGAGCGTTCGCCGAAGGCGCAATAGAAAACGATGCGCCGCCCGCTCTGGCGCGCCAGTTCATGCAGCAGGCCGCCGGCGCGGATATTGTTTTGCAGATCGCCATAGGGCGCGTGCAGCGCGCCGGGGACGCTGCCGTGCCTGGCGCATTCGCCCGGTTCGCGCAGATCGATGAAAGAAACGTCCGGCCGCCCGGTCAGCGCGATCGATTGCGCCGCGGTCAGCGCCCAGCCGCGCCGCGCGATATCCTGTTGCGCCAGGCCGACCTTCATGTTGGACGGCACCGCGACATCCATCATCTTCGGATTGGGCAGATTGAGGCTCGCCATCAGCGCGACATAGTCGTCGACCGACTTGACCTGCAGGCGCGGATTGCAGCGCTTCTCCTCGCCGATGGTGGAGACGGTGTCGCCTTTGTAGTCGTGCGCCGGAAAAACCAAAGTCTCGTCGGGCAGCCGCAGCAATTTGCCGAACAGCGATTCGTATTGCGCGCGGGCGTCGCCGTTCTGGAAATCGGTTCGGCCGGTGCCGCGAATGAGCAACGTGTCGCCGGTAAAGACGCGGTCGCCCATCAGGAACGAATAGGAGTCGTCGGTATGGCCGGGCGTGTACAGCACGTCCATGCTGATGCCTTCGATGGACAGCTTGTCGCCTTCGGCCAGCCGCATCGACACGACATCGGCCTTGGTATTCTCGCCCATGACGGTGATGCAATGGGTGCGGTCGCGCAGCGCGCCTAAACCGGTGATGTGGTCGGCGTGCAGATGCGTGTCGACCGCCTTGACCAGTTTGAGGTCGAGCTCGGCAATAAGCTGCAGATATCGGTCGACCTTCTCCAACACCGGATCGATGATCAGCGCCTCGCCGCCGGCGCGGCTGGCGAGCAGATAGGAGTAGGTGCCGGAGACGCTGTCGAAGAGCTGGCGGAAGATCATCGCGTGCCTGTTCGGGTCGGCCGAGTCATATGCGCAAGACTATATGTATTCGGCCAGCCGCGGCAATGCGTGCGCGAAAGCGCAGAGTCAGTCCTTCTCTACCGCCAGATCGGGCCGGGCGCCCCATTCGGCCCAGGAGCCGTCATAAACCGGCGCCAGTTTTTTGCCGAGCGCGTCGAGGCCGAGCGACAGGATCACGGCCGAGACGCCGGAGCCGCAGCTCGTGATGATGGGTTTGTCGGGATCGATGCCGGCCTTTTTGAACGCAGCGGCGATTTTTTCGGGCGAGACCAGGCGGCCGTTCTCGACCAGTTCGCTCGATGGCACGTTAAACGCGCCGGGCATGTGGCCGGGGCGCAAGCCCGGACGCGGCTCGGGATCGCGGCCGGCGAAACGTCCGGCGGGCCGGGCGTCGACTACCTGGATGTCCTTGCCGTTGAGCGCCATCTGGATGTCGCTATGCCCTGCCACCGCGTTCGTCCGCATCTCGGCATTGAAAGTGGCGGGCTTGCGTTTGACCTCGCCTTGTTCGAGCGGGCGTTTCTCCGCCGTCCAGGCCGGCAGTCCGCCATCGAGGATGAACACGTTCTTCGCGCCCATGATGCGGAACGTCCACCAGACGCGCGGCGCGGAAAACAGGCCGAGGCCGTCATAGACAATGATGGTGTCGGTGTCGGCAATGCCGAGCTTGCCGACCGCGTCGCCGAACTGCTTCGGGCCCGGCAGCATATGCGGCAGGTCGCTGGATTGGTCGGCGATTTCGTTGATGTCGAAGAACACGCTGCCTGGAATGTGTCCGGCGAGGTATTCAGCCTTGCCGTCGCGCTTGTGCGTTGACAAATAATACGAGCCATCGACCACCGACACGCCCGGTTTGCCGATCTGGCCGGCCAGCCATTCGGTCGATTTGAGCCATTGGCTCGCGGAATTTGGGCTCGCGGGATTTTTGTTTGTCATGCGATCCATTCGATTGTCCGGTTAATACCCACCAACACGTAATCGTTCCGCGTGGCGTTTGCTAGGCAAAAGCGATCCGCACGCGGCGGTTCACTTTGCCCTTCTTTTCGATCGCGGTGACCTTGACCGCGCCGATTTCACTCAGACGCCGCACATGCGTGCCGCCGCACGGCTGCAAATCGAGACCGGCGATCTCGATCAGCCGCACCTGACCCGTGCCCATCGGCGGCTTCACCGACATGGTCTTGATCAGGCTCGCATTGGCCTCGAGTTCGGCGTCGCTGATCCAGCGGCTGGTAACGCCTGCGTCGGTCGCGATCATTTCGCCGAGCCTTGCGGTAATGGCGTCCTTGTCGAGGCCGGCATCGGGGATGTCGAAATCGAGCCGGCCATCGGCGTCGCCGACCGAGCCGCCGGTCACCGCATAGGGCAGGGCCGCCGACAGCAGATGCAGCGCGGTGTGCATGCGCATGCGGCCGTAGCGTTTGTCCCAATCGATCTCGGCGCGCACAGTGTCGCCGGCCTGCGGCGGCGGCACGCCGGCGGCAAGAACATGCGCGATCTCGCTCTTGGCGGGATCGGTGAAAATAGCGTTCTCGACGGTCAGGCGCGCACCGTCTTTCGTGACGAACACGCCGGTATCGCCCGGCTGGCCGCCCGAATTCGCGTAGAACACCGTGCGATCGAGCACGACGCCGCCTTGCGCGGTGATGGCGACGACGCGCGCCTCGCACGCCTTCATATAAGAGTCGTCGCGGAACAGGCAGTCGGTTGGCATCCCGCACCCAGGCGTTAGACGAACGGCGGCTTGATGTCCGATTTGCGCTCCAGCCACTCCGGCACCGGAAGTTTCTTGGCGCGCAGGAATTCCGGATTGAACAGTTTCGATTGATAGCGAGCGCCGCCGTCGCACAGCAACGTCACGATGGTGTGGCCGGGGCCGAGATCCTTGGCGAGACGGATGGCGCCGGCGACATTGACGCCGGACGAGCCGCCGAGGCACAGGCCTTCGTGCTCCAGAAGGTCGAACACGATCGGCACGGCTTCCTCATCGGGAATGAGATAGGCCTTGTCGACCTTCATTTGCTCGACGATGGCCGTGACGCGCGCGAGGCCAATGCCCTCGGTGATCGAACCGCCTTCGGTCACCTTGGCTTCGCCGTGATCGAAGTAGTTGAACATCGCAGCCCCCCGTGGATCGGCGACGCCGATGGTGACGGCCTTGTTCTTTTCCTTGAGATAGGTCGAAACGCCGGCGAGCGTGCCGCCGGAGCCGACCGAACAGATGAAGCAGTCGATCTTGCCGCCGGTCTGCTCCCAGATTTCCGGACCGGTCGAAACGTAATGCGCCTTGCTGTTGTCGAGGTTGTTCCACTGGTCGGCGAAGATGACGCCGTTCTTCTCGGTCTTGCGCAATTCCTCGGCCAGCCTGCGGCCGACATGCTGGTAGTTGTTCGGATTGGCGAATGGCAGCGCCGGCACTTCGACAAGTTCGGCGCCGCACAGCCGCAACATGTCTTTCTTTTCCTGGCTCTGCGTGTCCGGGATGACGATCAGGGTGCGATAGCCGCGCGCATTGGCGACCAGCGCCAGGCCGATGCCGGTATTGCCGGCGGTCGATTCAACCACCAGTCCGCCGGGGCGCAATTCGCCGCGCCCTTCCGCCTCCAGGATCATCTGCCGGCCGGCACGATCCTTGACCGATCCGCCGGGATTCATGAATTCGGCCTTGCCCAGAATGGTGCAGCCGGTCAGCTCAGAGGCACGCCGGAGCTTGATCAGGGGGGTATGGCCGATGGCGTCGATGATGCCGTTGCGAATTTGCATAACGGTTCCGGAATAGGGGAGGACGGCCTGCGACCCTAGTTGACGCCTCAGGCCGTCACAAGACCGCAGGTAATTGTCCCGGCGGAAGCTGGAAATGCCGGGTTTGGCGAAAAATGAGGCTCCATTTTGCCTCATCGGCTGGCAAATCGGCGGCGCGCCGCGATAGCCGGCAATTTTGGCAAGAACCCCGAAACCATATTATCGCAATGGCGCGCGGTATCCTGCCACGTTCATACCTTTTTTGCCGACCGCCGTTATCCGTTAAGGCGCGCGCAAATCAAGCCGGGCCTTTTCAGTGGGCGGTCGCATCCGATGAATCTCGACGTCAATACGCTGTTCATGGTGACGATCTATGTGGAAGCGATCCTGGGATTGCTCCTGCTGTTTGCCTGGGCGCAGAACATGGCGATCCGCGCGGTCGCGTGGTGGGGTTTCGCGCATTTGATCCGCGCCTCCTCGGTCGTGTTGTTCGGCATGTACGGCTCGGCGCCGGAATTGATCACCATCGATCTCGCCAACGCGCTGCTGTTCACGGCTTTCGCCGTCACCTGGACCGGCGCCCGCGTGTTCGACGGCCGTCCGGTCGAGCCAGTTTATCTGGTGACCGGCGCGGTGCTCTGGCTTCTGGTCTGCCGTCTGCCAGTGCTGGCGGACGCGATCGAAATGCGGGCGATGATCGCGTCAGGCATCGTCACCGCTTATACTTGGCTCACCGCTTACGAATTCTGGCGCGGCCGCGGCGAGGCTCTGGTCTCGCGCTGGCCGGCGATCTTCATGCTGTTCGCTCATGGCGCGCTGTTTCTGCTGCGCACGCCGCTGGTCTCCGTACTGCCCTGGTCACCGACCAACAATAATATCTTCGGCAGCGTCTGGCTGACCGTTCTGAGTTTCGAGGCGTTGCTGTTCACGATTTCCATCGCCTTCATCCTGCTGGCGATGGCCAAAGAGCGCACCGAACTGCGCCACCGCACCGCCGCCATGGTCGATCCCTTGACCGGCATCGCCAATCGCCGCGCGTTTCTTCACGAGGCCGGCGGAATCGCCAAGCGTCATGCCGGCAATCCGCGTCCGACGGCTGTACTACTGGTCGACCTCGATCATTTCAAAACGATCAACGACCGCTTCGGCCATGCGCTTGGCGACCGCGTGCTCGAAATTTTCGCGGCGACCACACTTGAGTCGTTGCGAGCCACCGATCTGGTCGGCCGTATTGGCGGCGAGGAGTTTGCCGCCGTGATCTACGACACCAATAGCGACAAGGCTTTGGCCGTGGCCGAACGGATTCGCGATGCCTTCGCCAAGGCGGCGCAGGAAGTCGATGGGCGTCCGGTCTGCGCCACCGTCAGTATAGGCGTGGTCTATTGCGATGGCCCCGTCCTCGATATTGCCGAGTTGCTGGCGCAGGCCGATCAGGCACTCTATTTCGCCAAGGAAAACGGCCGCAACCGGGTCGAGGTCGCCTCGCTGGACATGCTGCTGAAACGCAAGGACGAGGCGCTTGCGCCGGCCGTTTCGGCGGCCGGTTCGGTTGCGGCTCAAAGCGCGGCCTGAGGCGGCGCTACCCCAGTCCCGTTTTCCGGCAAGACAAGCTTATAATTTCCCGCTATTCATGAATCCCGTGCATGCAGGCCTTTGGCGGCCGCGGCAAAGGGTGGCGTCATGCGGGTCGATTTCCTCGGGCTGGAAGCCTTTCTCAGTATTGCCGAGCGCGGCAGTTTTCAGCGCGCCGCCGCCCATCTCGGCCTGTCGCAGACGGCGATCAGCCACCGGATGCGCAAGCTCGAGGATGGCCTCGGCCTCAAGCTGTTCGCGCGCACGACGCGCGACGTGACGCTGACGCGCGCCGGCATCGATTTTTTGCCGAAGGCCCGGAGGGCCGTCGATGTGCTCGAACAATCCGTCGACGATCTCAGGCAGCAGGGCGCGAAAAGGCGGGAGCGTATCGACATCGCGTGCATCCCGATCCTGGCTGTGAACTATCTGCCGCCGATCCTCGGACGGTTTCACAAGATGCTGCCCGCGGCGCAGGTGCGCATCTTTGAGACGCCGTCGGCCGCCATTGCCGAATTGGTGCAGTCAGGCGAGGCCGAATTCGGCGTCAGCGTTATTCAGACAAATCGCTGGGATCTGGATGTCGAGACGATTTCGTCGGCTTCGCTCGTGCTCGCCTGTCCGGCGAAACATCCATTGGCCAGGAAAAAATCGGTGACCTGGACCGACCTGCACGATCTGCCGCTGATCCGCGTCAGCCAGAAGACCGCGATCCGGCCGATGATCGATGAAACCCTCGGCGGCGCGCGGATCGACGTCATCTGGCAGTACGAGGTTCAGCATGTCGAAACGGCGGTCAACCTCGTCGAAGTCGGGCTCGGCTTCGCGGTGGTTCTCAACATTGATGTTGCCTTGCACCGCGGTAAAGGCGTGGTCGCAGTCCCGCTGCGCGGGCCCAAATTGAGTTGCACCTACGGCCTGGTCACGCGGCGCGGCATGCCGCTGTCGCCGCCGGCGGCGGTCCTGCGTGACCTGCTGGTGGAGGAGCTAAAAGCCAAAACGGCTATGCATGCAGAAAATGCATGAATGGCGACATTAAATTCATTTGATTAGAGGGTGGGCCACCGGCATCGTCCGTCGGCGCGTCGTGAAATAACAGAATAACAGGCGAGGGGGGACGAAAACGAAGCGAGTCTGCCCGGCTGCCCAATCGGCGACGCCGGACGGCGTCTGGGGGTTGCGGCTTACCAGCAGGGCACCTACCGGCTAACGGGTCGTCTAATGGCCGGTCTGTACCAACGCCCGGTACACATTGCGCAAGGTTCGCCGGCACAGCCGGCGTTGCATTGACGCCGGACTCCGAACTAGTCCACCTTACAAAAATAACGGACCTGACGGCTTTTCAGTTTGGTCTTTTGAATTAGTGGGACACCCAACTAATTCACGAAGCAAGGGAGAAAACGATGAAAATGTTGACATGGGCCGGGGCCGCCGCCCTCGCTCTGACCGTGGGCGGTACCGCCCAGGCTGAAAACATCAAGATCGGCGTCGTCGCGCCGTTCTCGGGCGCCAATGCCGATCTCGGCCAGCAGATCGACAAGGCGTTCGATCTCTACGTCAAGCTACACGCCAAGGACATCGCGCCGCACACCGTGCAAATCATCAAGCGTGATGAAGGTCCGCCGACCGGCGCCAACGCCAAGACCGTGGCGACCGAACTGATCACCAACGACAAGGTTCAGATTCTCGCCGGCTTCGCGTTCTCGCCGTCGGCGATCGCGCTCGCGCCGGTCGTGACGCAGGCCAAGGTCCCGATGGTGATCGCCAATGCGGGCACCGCCTGGATCACCAACCTGTCGCCTTATATCGCCCGTCTGTCGTTCAGCATGTGGCACCACGGCTATCCGATGGGCGCCTATGCCTTCGACAAGATCGGCTGCAAGTCGGCCGCGCTCGCTTATACCGACTTCCCGCCGGGCAAGGATTCGACCGAAGCCTTCAAGACCGGTTTTGAAAAAGCCGGCGGCAAGGTCACCGAGTCCATCCCGCTCGGCAGCCCGGTGCAGGTGCCGGACTTCACGCCGTTCTTCCAGCGCATCAAGGACAGCAAGCCGGACTGCATGTACGTCTTCATTCCGTCGGGCGCGCATGCGACCGGCGTGACCAAGGCTTACGGCGAACTCGGCATGCGCAAGGCCGGCATCAAGCTGATCGGGCCGATGGATCTCATCCCCGACAACAAGTTGCAGGACATGGGCGACGCCGCCATCGGCACCATCGTCATGGGCAACTACGCGGTCGATCTCGACAACGCCGAGAACAAGGCCTTCAACGAAGCCTGGCACAAGGAGTACGGCAAGGACTCGTACCCGGACTTCATGTCGGCGGCGAGT
>CANKBJ010000027.1 GCA_947479905.1 Bradyrhizobiaceae bacterium | reverse complement strand
TTCGAGCGGATCACCCTTCGCTGATAGCCCCGCCAACCGCTTCTCCGTATCGAAAAACCCGAGCTGACCCATCCGCGCCTCCCGAATCATGCCGTCATCCGGAAGACTCGCACAGGAGAGTAGACGCGGCTATTTTTCGAGGTGCCCTATAGGCTCAACCCGCTTAAGGCTCGAATACCAGGGTTGCACCCGCGACCGCGGCGGAAATAGCTCCTGCTTTCAGCGGGGTATAAAAGAGGCCGGCCTTTTCCAGCACGGCACCGGCGGCTTGCGGGTCGCTGGTTTTGAAGCGCAAGGCGGCAAGGCGCGGCCCGCGCTCGGTGACCGGCGCTTGCTGGCCGAAACGATCGCTGAACGCCGAACGGGTCATGACGTCGATTGTGCCGTGTGGCAGGTCGATGCTGAAGCCGCCAGTTTGCTCGCGCGCCGCCGGCGCGCCGGTATAGGCCAGCAAGAATTCACGGTGCTGCGCCGGCTGCCCGGCGACCAGCACAACGCCGGCAATGTCGCCGACCGTGTTGTCATGCCGCTGAAAGGCCGGGTTCCAGAAATTCTCGGGAAAATGCTGCTGGCAGGTGAAGAAGCTGATGTCGGGCGCCTGCGTGTCTTTGGCAAAGGCGAGCGTGAACGCGACCTTGACCGGCGTGCCGTCGGGCTTCTTGCCGTCGCGATCGAAACGTGTGGCGGCGGACGCCGCGATACCGGCGGCGCGGAATGCCGCTTCGTCTTCGGCAGCGTCGTTCGATTCCAGCACCAGCATCGACAGACCGTCGCCGCGCGCGACGAAGTCGCGATTGTATTCGCCGAACTTCACCGAGAACAGATCGCCGCTCATCTTGTCCGGCTCGGCGAGCGTCAACAGTTCGATGAAAAAGCCCGGCAGTTGCACGATGTGGTTATGCGTGCCCCAGGGGTGCCGGTTGCGCGCGCCGACCGTAAAGCCGAGCGCGCGATACAGGCCAGCGGCCGCGTCGAGATCGGCGACCGCGTGAACAATATGATCGAGACCGCGCGCCACGCCGGCGGCCTCTTACTTCATCGCCGAAAACGCCGTCGGCGCGAGAATCGTGTTGGTGATGTTGGCGACGATCGGCCCGTCTTTTTCGGTCTCGGCGCGCTTCGCGATCCATTCCGGATCGGCCATGAACGCATTCCATTTCTGCTCGCGCTCGGCGAGCGATTCCCACGCCAGCATGTAGGTCAGCTCCATGTTGGATTCGCCGACCAAGGTGGTCCAGAAACCGACCTGCTTGATGCCGCGCGTTTTCCAGAGTTCAAGCGTGATGGTCTCGAAGCGCTTGAGCAAGGCCGGCAGACGGCCGGGCACGGCGCGGTACACGCGCATTTCGTAGATCATCGTCTCACTCCCGTTTTGTTTTCTTTAGAAATTTAAACCAGCCGGCTTTGATCGACCGCCGCGCCGATGAACGACGAGAACAAAGGATGCGGCTCGAACGGCCGCGATTTCAGTTCGGGATGAAACTGCACGCCGATGAACCACGGATGATCGTCGTATTCGACGATCTCTGGCAAAATGCCGTCCGGCGACATGCCGGAGAATTTCAGGCCGTGCTGCTCGAGGCGGTCCTTGTAGGCGGTGTTGACTTCATAGCGATGGCGATGGCGCTCGAAAATATCGGTCGAGCCGTAAATCTCGGCGACGCGGCTGCCGCGCTTGAGCATGGCTTCGTATGCGCCGAGCCGCATGGTGCCGCCGAGATCGCCATTGGCGGCGCGCCGTTCCAGGTCGTTGCCCTTGACCCATTCGGTCATCAGGCCGACCACCGGCTCACTGGTCGCGCCGAATTCGGTCGAGTTGGCCTGATCGATGCCGCACAGATTGCGCGCCGCTTCGATGCAGGCCATCTGCATACCGAAGCAGATGCCGAAATACGGCACGCGGCGCTCGCGCGCGAACTGCGCCGCGCGGATCTTGCCTTCCGCGCCGCGCTGGCCAAAGCCGCCAGGCACCAGAATGCCATTGACCTGTTCGAGGAACGGCGCCGGGTCTTCGTTTTCAAAGACGTCGGACTCGATCCATTCGAGCTTGACCTTGACCTTGTTGGCGATGCCGCCATGCGACAAAGCCTCGGTCAGCGACTTATAGGCGTCCTTCATGCCGGTGTATTTGCCGACGATGGCGATGGTGACGTCGCCTTCCGGATTGCGGATGCGCTCATTGATCGTGTTCCAGCGCGACAGGTTCGGCGCGGTGGTGCCGTCGAGGCTGAAGGCCTCCAGCACTTCGCGGTCGAGGCCGGCGTCGTGATAGGCCTCGGGCACCGCGTAGATGTTATCGACGTCGCGCGCCTCGATGACGGCGGTTTCGCGCACGTTGCAGAACAAAGCGAGCTTGCGCCGCTCGCCTTCGGGAATCGGCCGGTCGGTGCGGCACAAAAGGATATCGGGCTGAATGCCGATCGAGCGCAATTCCTTGACCGAATGCTGCGTCGGTTTGGTCTTGAGTTCGCCGGCGCTCGGGATGAACGGCAGCAGCGTCAGGTGGATGTAGATGACCTGCCCGCGCGGCATGTCATTGCCGAACTGGCGGATCGCCTCGAAGAACGGCAGTCCTTCGATGTCGCCGACCGTGCCGCCGACCTCGCACAGCACGAAGTCGTAACCGTCATTGCCGTCGCGGACGAAATCCTTGATGGCGTTGGTGACGTGCGGGATCACCTGGATGGTGGCGCCGAGATAGTCGCCACGGCGCTCCTTGGTCAGGATGTCCTGATAGATGCGGCCGGTGGTGATGTTGTCCTTCTTGGTCGCCGGATTGCCGGTGAAGCGCTCGTAATGGCCGAGGTCGAGATCGGTCTCGGCGCCGTCATCGGTGACGAAAACCTCGCCGTGCTGATAGGGCGACATCGTGCCGGGATCGACGTTGAGATAGGGGTCGAGCTTGCGCAGGCGGACCCTGTAGCCGCGCGCCTGCAGCAGCGCGCCGAGCGCCGCCGAAGCCAGACCTTTGCCGAGGGAGGACACCACGCCGCCGGTGATGAAGATGTACCGCGCCATGGGGCTTAACCTCTAAGCGCCACGAATCGATTCGACGAGTGCGAAAAGCGCGGGCGAGCCCTGCGCCTGTGTGTAGATTCGATTTTCTTTGAATTCATCGTCACTTGCATCGCGTCTTTAATGCCTTGTTGCAGCGCAAAGCGCCGGCCCAGCCGCATTCGCCTCGCCAAAACTAAGAAGGGCCGGATTTCCCGGCCCCTCGTTGAGGTCTTATTTCGACTGCGGGACGACCGGCCCGGAGGGCGCGGCCGGTTCCGCCGGCCCTTGCAATTGCCTGAGCAGACCGCCTTCGCCGCCGCTGCCGGCCGGCGTTCCCGGGGCGCTTATCGGCGCGCTCGGCCCGCTGCCGCCCAGAATCGAGGTCGGCTTGCGGTTGAAGCCGGCCAGGATCGACAGGATCAGGCTGGTGGCGAAGAACAGGCCGGCGAGGATCGCGGTCGCGCGGGTCAGCACGTTGGCGGTGCCGCGGTTCGACATGAAACTGCCGCCACCGCCGCCGCTGCCGCCGACTCCCAGGCCGCCGCCTTCGGAACGCTGCAACAGCACCACCCCGATCAGGGACAGCACCAGCATCAGATGGATGACAATGATTACGTGCTGCATAAGGCTTTCATCCGTTCAGACTTTGCCATCCGGGCGAACAGGCCCAGCCGGCGTTCGGCATAGATATAGGAATTCGCCGCGGTCTCTACACGATAGTTCGCGCTATTTCCACCCTTGTCGGGGTTTGTGCCGTCTAGCGGTAAACCGCGGCGATTCCAAGGAAATCGGCGGCTTTCAGGCTGGCGCCGCCGATCAGCGCGCCGTTGACGTCGGGGATGGTCAGGAGTTCACCGGCATTCGATGACTTGACCGAGCCGCCATAGAGGATGCGCACGCCACCGCCGGCCGCGCCGTAACGTTCGGTCAATTTGCCGCGGATGAAGGCGTGGACTTGCGCCACATCGGCCGGCGTCGGCGTCAGACCGGTGCCGATGGCCCAGACCGGCTCATAGGCGACCACAAGATTTTGGGCGACGACGAGGTTGGCTGACACCGGTGCGCCGTCGGGCAACGAGCCATCCAGCTGGTCGCCGACGATTTTCAACGTCGAGCCGGCCTCGCGCTGGCTCAGCTGTTCGCCAACGCAGACAATTGCAATCAGCCCTGCCCGCCACGCGGCCAGCGCCTTGGCTTTCACCTCGGCATCGGTTTCGCGGTGGTCGGTACGGCGTTCGGAATGGCCAACGATCACCGCAGCGGCGCCGGCATCGGCGAGCATTTCCGCCGATATGTCGCCGGTATGGGCGCCCGACACCTTGGCATGACAGTCCTGGCCGCCGACGATGAGGCCGGAGCCTTTGGCCGTCGCGGCGAATGGCGCAATCAACGTCGCCGGCGGGCAAATCATCAGATCGGCCTTGCCGGCGAATTCCGCTGCGCCTGCCTTCATGGCGCTGAATTCGGCCAATGAGGCGGATAGGCCGTTCATCTTCCAGTTGCCCGCGACCAATGGCCGTATTTGCGCCGCCGCCATGGAAATGTCCTTATCCTACTTGAGTTGCAAGGCTTTAACCCGCTCCGTATAAGGACGGCGAGCGATCGAAGTCCAGCCGGTTTTTAGAGAAACGTAACGCCCATGCTCCGCGGAATTCATAAAGCCACATCCACCTGGATCGGCAAAGCCGTGATGGGCGTCATCATGGGCGGCCTGATCATCTCCTTCGCGATCTGGGGCATCGGCGACATCTTCCGTGGCTTCGGCGTGAATTCGGTCGCCAAGATCGGCGGCACCGAAATCTCGATCGAGCAGTTCCGCGCCTATTACACCGACAAGCTGCAGCAGCTCGGTCAGCGCATGCGCCGGCCGATCTCGAACGATCAGGCGCGCGCGCTCGGCCTCGACCGCCAGTTGCTCGGTCAGCTTGTCGCCGAAACCACGCTCGACGAACTGGCGCGCAAGCTGCGCCTCGGCCTTGCCGACAAGGATATCGCCGACCGCATCACCAGCGACCCGGCCTTTCGCGGCGCCAACGGCCAGTTCGATCGCGCGCGTTTTGAATCCGTGATCCGCAATGCCGGCTTCAGCGAAGGCCGCTTCGTCGCCGAACAGCGTAATGTGATGCTGCGCCGGCAGATCGCGCAAACCGTCAGCGGCGATTTGAAGGTGCCGGACACCACGCTCAAATCGCTGGTGCAATACCAGACCGAAAAGCGCGCCATCCAATTTATCGCGCTCACCGCGGCGCAGGCCGGCGATGTCGCCACGCCCGGCGCCGACGAACTCGCCAAATATTTCGAGACCCGCAAAATACTTTTCCGTGCGCCGGAATATCGCAAGGCCACTCTGCTGTTCCTCTCGCCCACCGACCTCGCCAAGCCGGAGGCGATCAGCGACGCCGATGCCAGGGCCGCCTATGCCGTGCGCAAGGATACATTCGGCACGCCGGAAAAACGCGAACTGCGCCAGATCGTATTTCCAAAGCCCGAAGAAGCCGCCGCCGCGTCCGAGCGTCTGACCAAGGGCCTGAGCTTTGCTGACTTGGCCAAAGAGCGCGGCATGAAGGATGGCGATGCCGACGTCGGCACCGTCGCCAAGGCCGACATCATCGACCCGGCTGTCGCCGACGCCGCCTTCGCGCTGAAGTCCGGCGAAACCTCCGCGCCGGTCAAGGGTACCTTCGGCACCGTGCTGCTGCAGGTCGGCAAGATCGAAGCCGGCTCCCAGAAAACCTATGAAGACGTCGCCGCCGATCTCAAACGCGATCTCGCCGAGGCACGCGCCAAAACCGAGATCAACAATCTGCGCGACAAGATCGAGGACGATCGCGCCGGCGGTGCGACGCTGGCCGAGACCGCCAAGAAGCTGAATCTCAAGTCGCTCGACATCGCCGCGATCGATCGCGCCGGCCGCGCCCCGGACGGTCAGCCGATCGCAGCGCTGCCGCAGCAACCGGATGTCGTTGGCTCGATCTTTGCCACCGACGTCGGCGTCGACAATGACGCCCTGCAACTGCCGCCGAATGGCTATCTCTATTACGACGTCACCGGCATCACCCCGGCGCGCGAGCGCACGCTCGACGAGGTCAAGGATCAGGTGGCGGCGCGCTGGCGCGATGACGAAATCGCCAAGCGTCTGCAGGCCAAGGCCGACGACATGCTGGCCAAGCTCAAGGCCGGCGGCACGCTGGCGCAGGTCGCGGCTGACAATGGCGCCAAGGTCGATACCGCCGCTGATATGGTGCGCGGCAAAGCCGCCGGCTTCCTGCCGGTCAAGGTGACCGACGCGGCGTTCAAACTGGCGAAAGACGCACCGGCCAGCGTCGATGGCGATACGGCGGCCGCGCGTTACGTCGTTGTCGTCACCGCGGTGACCGACCCGGCGTTCGATGCCAATACGCCTGAGGCCAAGCAGTTGGCGGCTTCGCTGCAGAACTCTTTCGCCGACGATATCGTCGGACAATACATCGCCAAGATCGAAGCCGAGATCGGCGTCACGCTCAACCAGGCGGCGCTCAATCAGGTCGTCGGCGGCGGCACCGGCCGAAACAACTAACCGACAAAGCCGAAAATGCAGATCGAGCCATCGGAAAGCGCCTTCGCGGAACGCTACGGCCGCGGCCAGGCGCAGGTGGTGTGGACGACGCTCGTCGCCGATCTGGAGACGCCGGTGTCGGCCTTTCTGAAACTCGGCGGCGGCAGACCGTTGAGCTTTCTGCTCGAGTCGGTTGAAGGCGGCGCCGTGCGCGGGCGCCATTCGATCATCGGTATCGAGCCGGATCTGATCTGGCGCACCAACGGCACGAAAGCCGAGATCAACCGCGCGGCGCGCACCAATCCCGACGCCTTCGTGCCCTGCCCCTCACCGCCGCTCGCCGCTTTGCGCGAGCTGATCACTGAGAGCCGCATCGAACTGCCCGATGCATTGCCGCCAATGGCCGCCGGCGTGTTCGGCTATCTCGGTTACGACATGGTGCGGCTGATGGAAGAATTGCCACCGGCCAATCCGGACCCGATCGGCATTCCCGACGCCATCATGCTGCGGCCGACCTTGATCGTCGTGTTCGACGCGGTGAAGGATTCGATCACGGTGGTGACGCCGGTGCGGCCGGAGCCCGGCGTTGACGCCCGGACAGCGCTGGCGCGCGCCACCGAACGGCTCGGACAGATCGTCGATGCGCTCGACCGGCCGCTTGACAAATCATTGGCCGATTATGTCGAAGGCCCGCTCGACGTGCCGCCGGTATCGAACACGACGCCCGCCGAATACGGCGCCATGGTCGCCAAGGCAAAGGAATACATCGCCGCCGGCGATGCTTTCCAGATCGTGCTGGCGCAGCGTTTCGAGGCGCCGTTCACGCTGCCGCCGTTCTCGCTCTATCGCGCGCTGCGGCGAACCAATCCCTCGCCTTATCTCTACTTCCTCGACTTCGGCACCTTCGCGGTCGCCGGCTCAAGCCCGGAAATTCTGGTCAAAGTCGCGGGAGACACCGTCACCATTCGCCCGATCGCCGGCACGCGCGCGCGCGGCGCGACGCCGCACGAGGACAAGGCGCTTGAGGCCGAACTTCTCGCCGATCCGAAGGAATGTGCCGAGCATCTGATGCTGCTCGATCTCGGCCGCAACGATGTCGGCCGCGTCGCCAGCATCGGCTCGGTCGAGGTGACCGATCGCTTCTTTGTCGAACGCTACAGCCACGTCATGCACATCGTGTCGAATGTCGAAGGCAGGCTGGACCCGAAATACGACGTGCTCGATGCGCTAGCCGCCGGCTTTCCCGCCGGCACGGTGTCCGGCGCGCCGAAAGTCCGCGCGATGGAAATCATCGACGAACTGGAAAAGGAAAAGCGCGGGCTCTATGCCGGCTGCGTCGGCTATTTCTCCGCCGCCGGCGAGATGGACACCTGCATCGTGCTGCGCACCGCTTTGGTGAAGGATGGCAAGATGTATGTGCAGGCCGGCGCAGGCATCGTCGCCGATTCAAATCCGGCCGGCGAGCAGCAGGAATGCGTCAACAAGGCCAAGGCGCTGTTCCGCGCGGCGGAGGAAGCGCGGCGCTTTGCCAGCGCGGTGAAACGCGGGCAGTAATTTATATTGGAATGACGTGACGGAGGAAGCAGCATGAGCCACGATCACGACCACCTGCACGATCATTCCCACGACAAGTGGAAGCACGACGGCGTCAAGGTGATCCCGGGCAATTCGCTCGATCCCAATACCGCGCAGACGCCGGGCATGGACCGCAAGGCGGCGATCAATTTCGCGCGCGCCGGCGCGCAGAAACTCTGGGCTGGCACTGTGGCGATTCATCCCAACGCCAAGACCGGCGCGCATCACCACGGCGCGCTGGAAAGCGTGATCTATGTCTTGCGCGGGCGCGCCCGTATGCGCTGGGGCGAGCATCTCGAATATACGGCGGAAGCCGGGCCCGGCGATTTCATCTTCATTCCGCCTTACGTCCCGCATCAGGAAATCAACGCCAGCCGCGACGAGGTGCTGGAATGCGTGCTGGTGCGTTCGGACAACGAGGCCGTGGTAGTCAATCTCGACATCGAGCCGGTCGAAAAGCCGGAAAACGTCGCCTGGATCGACCCGATCCATAAGGGGTGAAATCGAACTAAATCGTGATATTATTCGCGGATGATCTCGGTTCATATATACAACGAGCGCATCAAGCTCTTTGCGACGGCGCTGAATAACACAGCCGTGGCCACTTGGGTCACGGCGATTGTCGCTCCCGTCGCGGGATTTCTTTATGGATCGCCGGGGCTTACCAGCCGTTGGCGGCCCGTTGTCGCGGTGGTCTGGCTTTTGGTCGGAATCGTTTTACATCTAGCGGCACAGTTCATCCTTGGAAGGATGCGACAATGACCGATCTCCAGCTTTATCTGATTGTGGCACCGTTGGTGCTGTTGCTGGTCGCTGGCGCTGGCGTTTTGTGGGTTGTGAAGTCCGACACGCTTCATCGACGTAGCCGCTAGGCCGACCAGCTTGACCCCTCCGCCCCCCCGTCTTAAGACCTTGAGCGGGCGGTTAAAAACATGATCATCCTGATCGACAATTACGACAGCTTCACCTTCAACCTGGTCCATTATCTGGGCGGGCTGGGGGCCGACGTCGTCGTCCACCGCAACGACAAGATTTCGGTCGCCGAGGTGATGGCGCTGGAGCCGGAAGGCATCGTGCTGTCGCCTGGCCCCTGTACGCCCAATGAGGCCGGCATCTGCCTCGATCTCATCGCGAAGGCCGGCGACACGATCCCGATGTTCGGCGTCTGCCTCGGCCATCAGGCCATGGGCCAGGCGCTCGGGGGCCACGTCATTCGTGCTCCGCAGATGGTTCACGGTAAGCTGTCGCAGATCTCGCATGACGCCACCGGCGTGTTCCGCGGCATCAATGGGCCGTTCAACGCGACGCGCTATCATTCGCTGATCGTCGAGCGAGCGACCATGCCGCGCGCACTGAAGGTGAATGCGCAGACCGCCGACGGACTGGTGATGGGCATGATGCATGAAAGCCTGCCGATGCACGGCGTGCAGTTTCATCCCGAGAGCATCGCTTCCGAACACGGCCACCTGATGCTGCGTAATTTTCTCGACATCGCCGCCGCGTGGAATTTCGCGCATGGCAGGCCTTCATCGTCGTCCGCGCCCAAGTCTGCGCCTTTGCGCGCACCATCCGGGCAAACAATGCCCGTGCCTCCGGCGCCCTGAGGAGCATAACCCGTGGCCGACGATTTCAAGTCGCTTATCGCCAAGGTCGCGACCGGCGCCAGTCTTTCGCGCGACGAGGCTGCCATTGCCTTCAGCCGCATGATGTCGGGCGAGGCGACGCCCTCGCAAATGGGCGGGCTGCTGATGGCGCTGCGCGTGCGCGGCGAAACGGTCGACGAGATCACCGGTGCGGTCACCACCATGCGCGCCAAGATGCTGGGCGTGAAAGCGCCGGCCGACGCGGTCGACGTGGTCGGCACCGGCGGTGACGCCTCCGGCACCTACAATATCTCGACTTGCGCCGCCTTCATTGTCGCCGGCTGCGATGTGCCGGTCGCCAAGCACGGCAACCGCGCGCTGTCGTCGAAATCGGGCTCCGCCGACGTCCTCGGTGCGCTCGGCGTCAGGATCGACCTGACCGCCGACGATGTCGCCCGCTGCATCGCAAAGGCCGGCATCGGCTTCATGTTCGCACCATCCCATCACCCGGCGATGAAGAACGTCGGCCCGACGCGGGTCGAACTCGGCACCCGCACCATCTTCAATCTGCTCGGGCCGTTGTCGAACCCTGCCTCGGTCAAGCGCCAGATGATCGGCACGTTTTCCAAGCACTGGGTCGAGCCGATGGCGCAGGTGCTGAACAATCTTGGTTCCGAGTCGATCTGGGTCGTACACGGCTCGGACGGGCTCGACGAAATCACCACGGTGGGGCCGACCAGCGTCGCTGAGCTCAAAGGCGGCAAAATCCGCACTTTCGAGGTGACGCCGGAAGACGCCGGTCTGCCGCGCGCGAAAGCGGAAGCGTTGAAGGGCGGCGATGCCGACACCAATGCCAAGGCGCTGCTCGACGTCCTCAAGGGCCGGCCGAGCGCGTTTCGCGATGTCGCCATTCTCAATGCCGCCGCGGCGCTGATCGTGGCCGGCAAGGCGAACGACTTGAAAGACGGCGCGGCGCTGGCGGCGAAATCGATCGACAGCGGCGAGGCCGAGGGCCGGCTCGACCGGCTGATCGCGGTATCATGCGCGACTGAAGAGGCCTGACATGGCCGACATCCTCAAAAAGATCGAGGCCTACAAGCGCGAGGAAATCGCCTCAGCCAAGCGAGCGCGGTCTCTGGGCGAACTGGAAGCGGCCGCCAAGACGTTGTCGCCGCCGCGCGGATTCCTGCGCGCGATCGAGAGCAAGATCGCGTCTGGCGGCCAGGCGCTGATTGCCGAGATCAAGAAGGCGAGCCCGTCCAAGGGGCTGATCCGCGCCGATTTCGATCCGCCGGTTCTGGCAAAAGCTTACGAGGCCGGCGGCGCCACCTGCCTCTCTGTCCTCACCGACGGTCCGTCGTTTCAGGGGCGGCCGGAGTTTCTGGCCGCGGCGCGTGACGCGACGCGGCTGCCAGCCTTGCGCAAGGACTTCATGTTCGAACCCTATCAAGTGGTCGAATCCCGGGCTTTGGGCGCCGACTGCATCCTGATCATCATGGCGGCGGTCGACGATGCGGCTGCAATTGATCTGGAAAATGCAGCGTTTTCAGCAGGCATGGACGTACTTATTGAAGTTCATCAAGAAGACGAACTTGAGCGCGCCTTGAAGCTGCGTTCCCGCCTCATCGGCATCAACAACCGCGACCTGCGCAGTTTCGATACGTCTTTATCGGTCAGCGAACGCCTCGCCCCCCTCGTCCCGCGCGACCGCATCGTGGTCGCCGAGAGCGGGCTTAACACCGCCGCCGACCTCGCCCGCCTCGCCCAGGTCGGCATCTCGACATTCCTGATTGGCGAGAGCCTGATGCGGCAACCGGACGTGACGGCGGCGACCCGCGCTTTGCTGGCGCGGCCCGCCAACACCGCCGCCGCGGAGTAATCAGCATGGCCAAAAAGGCCGCCCCCAAGACTAAGACCGCGCCCAAAGGCAAAGCCAAGCCTACGCCACCCCCCGCGCTGAGCCACATCGACAGCCGCGGCCAGGCGCACATGGTCGACGTCTCGGCCAAAAGCCAGACCGAGCGCATCGCCAAGGCCGAAGGCAAAGTCATCATGCGCAAGGAGACCCTCGATCTGGTGATCGAGGGCAATGCCTTGAAAGGCGACGTCCTGGGCGCGGCGCGGCTCGCCGGCATCATGGCGGCCAAGCACACGCACGGGCTGATCCCTTTGTGCCATCCGCTGCCGATCACCAAGGTGCAGATCGACATTTTCCCCGAGCATGCCCTGCCCGGCTTTCTGGTGCAGTCGACCGTCAAGGTCACCGGCCAGACCGGCGTCGAAATGGAAGCTCTGGTCGCGGCCTCGATCGCGTGCCTGACGATCTACGACATGGTCAAGGCGGTCGAGCGCGGCATGCGCATTGAAGGCATCCGCGTTCTGGAAAAAAGCGGCGGCAAGTCCGGCACCTATAAAGCGGAACCATAAACTATGGCGCTGATGCCGGTCGCCGAAGCGTTGCAGCGCGTGCTGGCCGGCGTTCGTGCCCTGCCAGTCGAGGACGTTGCGCTGAGTGACGCGCGCGGCCGCGTTTTGGCTAAAGACCTCACCGCCTTGCGCACCCAGCCGCCGGCGGCGCTGTCCGCCATGGACGGCTATGCCGTGCGCGCCGACGACGTCTCAAACGGCCCGGCGACCCTGACCCTGATCGGTGAAGTCGCCGCCGGCCATCCGTTCGACGGCACCGTCGGCCCCGGCCAGGCGGCGCGCATCTTCACCGGCGGCGTCATGCCGGATGGCGCCGACACCGTGGTGGTCCAGGAACTGGTCACGCGCGACGGCGACAAAGTGACGACGCAAAAGCCGACCGCCAGAGCGCGCAATGTCCGCGCCGCCGGCATCGACTTCCGTGAGGGCGACGTGCTGCTGCGCGCCGGCCGCCGGCTGACCGACCGCGACCTGATGCTGGCGGCGGCGATGAACCATCCGACGCTGAGCGTTCACAGACGGCCGAAAGTGGCGGTGCTCGGCACCGGCGATGAATTGCTGATGCCGGGCAGTTCGCTGAAAGCCGGCGAGATCATCTACTCGAACGGCTTTGCCCTCACCGCGCTGGCGCAAGGAGAAGGCGCTGTGGTCAGCGATCTCGGCATTGCCCGCGACAGGCTCGACGATATCGCAGCGGCGATCAGGCGCGCGCGTGACAGCGGCGCCGATATCCTTCTGACCAGCGGCGGCGCTTCGGTCGGCGACCACGATCTGGTGCAGCGCGCCTTGAAGGCCGAGGGCCTCGACCTCTCGTTCTGGCGCGTGGCGTTGCGCCCCGGCCGGCCGATGATGCACGGCCGGCTGGCGCGGTCCGATGCCGCCGACATGCAGGTGCTTGGCGTGCCGGGCAACCCGGTATCATCCTACGTCTGCGCGTTCCTGTTTCTGGCGCCGCTGATCCGCGCTCTGTCCGGCCGCGCCGATGTCGACCAGAAGCCAGAACCGGCCCGCCTAGGCACCGACATGCCGGCCAATGACGAGCGCGCCGACTACATCCGCGCCACGCTCGCGCAGGGCCCCAACGGCCCGGTGGCGACGCCGCTGCCGGCGCAGGACTCATCGCTGATGGCGCCTTTGGCGCTGGCCGATTGCCTGTTGATTCGGCCCTCCGGCGCACCGGCGGCGGCGGCCGGTTCACCCTGCGTCATCCTTAAGCTTGTGCTTTAGCGGTCTTTCGACTTGTTCACGGCAAATTAATCGGTTGCGGAACACATATCGAACAGATAGTGTCCGTTCATGATTTGTTTCGGACATGGGCCCTCCCGGATGTGAGGGCCGTCCGTGACGGGAGATGAGACCGATGCTGACCCGCAAACAGTTCGAGCTGCTGCGCTTCATCCATGAGCGGCTGACCGAGGCCGGCGTACCTCCGTCTTTCGATGAAATGAAGGACGCCCTGGATTTGCGCTCCAAATCGGGCATCCACCGCCTGATCACGGCGCTCGAGGAACGCGGCTTCATCCGGCGGCTGGCCAACCGGGCCCGCGCCATCGAGGTCATCAAGCTGCCCGACTCGGTCGCGCATGGCATCAGCGGTGGCGTCAGCCGCTCGCGCGGCTTCAACCCGAGTGTGATCGAGGGCGATCTCGGCCGCGGCCGGGCGCCGGCCGACGACGACAGCGGCCGCCCTATCGCAGTACCGGTGATGGGCCGCATCGCCGCCGGCACGCCGATCGAGGCGATCCAGACCCGCAGCCATGTCATCAACATGCCGGCTGAGCTTTTGTCGGCGGGCGAACATTTCGCGCTCGAGGTACGCGGCGACTCGATGATCGAGGCCGGCATTCTCGACGGCGACATCGCGCTGATCCGGCGCATGGAAACGGCCGATACCGGCGATATCGTCGTCGCTTTGATCGACGACGAGGAAGCTACCCTCAAGCGTTTCCGCCGGCGCGGCGCATCCATTGCGCTGGAGCCGGCCAACCCCGCCTATGAGGTGCGCATCCTGCCGCCCAACCGCGTGCGCATCCAGGGTAAGCTGGTGGCGATGTTCCGGCGTTACTAGCCGCGTTGACGGCTAGTCGTCGGCCTCCAGCGCCCCCGCTAGCGGCGTAGCCTCCAGCGCCGACGGCCGGCGTATGCTGGGCGTGGTTTCGACCTGAAGCGGACGCCCTCGCGCCCAGGGCCGGTCGACTGTCGCAGGCCGCGCGGTTTCGCGGGCAAAGCCCTCTCCCTTGATAAACAGCGCGGTCGCGCCTTGCGCCCGCCAGGCCGGCCGGTCGATGAGCGTCGCAGCGCAAGCGCCGGGCGCGGTCTGCGGACTGACCACTGCCACGGCGTGCGCGCAATCTTCCGCGAAGGCTTCCGCCGTCAGCGCAAAAGCGACCAGCCGGCCATCCGCGAGTTTTGCCGTGCAGCCGATGGCATCGCAGCGCACGCCCTCCTTGAGGCTGGCATCGCCGGGCTTGCGGGCGTCGCCGTCGGCCGCCAGCCACTCCTTGATCGCGAAGTTGTCCCGCGCGCTGGCGAGCAGCGTCAGCCGGCCACCCGTGCCGCGTATGGCGGCGCTCTGGCCATCGGCGGCGACCAGCACGTCCGGGCGCGGCGCGGCAATCGCCCACAGGCACGCGGCAATGGTGACCGCGCCACCGCTCCAGCGTAACGGCGAGCGCAACAGGCACATGAGCAGCAGGCCGAAGGTGACCAGCAGCAGAGGTCCGCCGCCGAATGCCGGCATATACCCGACCGAGCCCGGCAGCGCCGTGACCCAGAGAGCGACGCCGATCATCCAGTCGATGCCGGCGCCCATTAATTGCCAGAAGATCGCGTCGAAGCCGAACGGCATGGTGAGCGCGCCGAGAATACCCATCGGCATCACTAAGCCTGAGACCACCGGCATCGCCAGAAGATTGGCGATCACGCCATACGGCGCGACGCGGTGAAAGTGATAGGCCGCATAGGGCGTGGTGGCGAGGCCCGCCACCAGCGAGGCGAGCAACAGGCCGACGGCTTCGCGCCCGCCCCACAAGGCAAAGCGCGTCATCAGCGGCGTCTCGTGATCCGCCCGCCACATTGCGGACTGATAGCCGGCAACCAGCGCCAACGTCGCCGCGAACGACATCTGGAAGCTCGGATGGACCACGGCTTGCGGCGCCAGCAGCAGCACGCCGATGGCGGCGACAGTGAGCGTGCGAAACGTTATCGCCGCGCGGTCGATCATGACGCCGATGAGCACGATCGCGATCATGATGTAAGAGCGCTGCGTCGCCACTTCCGATCCCGACAGCAGCAAATAGAACGTCGCGGCGAACAGCGCGGCGCAGGCGGCCCATTTCTTGATCGGCCGGCGGCTGGCCAACGACGGCGCGAGCGCAAGGCCTGCGCGCACGACAAAGAACACGATGCCGGCGACGACCGCCATGTGATAGCCGGAGATCGACAGCACATGCGCCAGACTTGAAATATACATAGCTTCGTTGACCGGGCCTGAGATCGCGTCGCGTTTTCCGGTGATCAGGGCCGAGGCAATCGCGCCGCGATCGCCCGGAATGATCGCGCGAATGCGGCGGTCCATCGCTCCGCGCAAATGGTCGAAGAACGCGGCGTAACGCAACCAGGCGCCGCCATCGCCCGGCGGCGTCTCGGTGCGGATTCTGCCAAGCACATAGCCTGACGCGCCGATCTGCTGGAAATACATGTCGCGGGCGAAGTCGTAGCCGCCGGGACGCAAGGGGCCAAGCGGCGGCGACAAATGCGCCTTGAAGGCGACATAGGCGCCGACCGCGGGCGCCGTTCCCTTACGCACCGAGACGCGCACACGTTCCGGCTTCTCGGCGATGCGCGCGGCGTCGAAGCGGTGCAGGCGCACGATAATGCGGTCGCTCTTCTCGCGCTCCTCGCGGGTTTCGACAAAGCCGGCAAGTTGCGCGGTCCAGGTCGAGACCGGCAGCACCGGATGCGCGATGCGCAAGCTGTGCAAGGTGACGAGACAAAATCCGCAAGCGATCGCCGCCAAACCGAGCGCCAGCGGAAAGCCGGCCGGCCGGTGGCGAGCCGCAATGGCGACGGCAATTGTCGCAAGCGCCAGTGCCGAAGCCGCCCACCAGGCCGGTTCGCGGTCGGCGGCGAAATAGAGCGCGATGCCTGAGCCGAATGCGACTGGCAGCCAGGGCAGCAAGCGGCCGGGCGCCACTTCCGCGGCGAGCCATTGCGACAGGACCTGACGCAGGCGGTTCGCTTGTTCGGTCAGGCCCTCGGGCAGCCAGACGGCGGCGCCGCGGCGCGCGCCTTCGGCAGCCGCCCACGCCTTAGCCCGGATTTTCGGCCGCTCCGCCACGCCACGCCCCAACGAGAGCCACAACCGAACATGACGCTATCGCATCCATGGGTTGCATCTAGGGGAACGGTTGTGAACGGAGTGAATGTCGTCCCCGCGAAGGCGGGGACCCATAACCCCTATGCTCGTTGGGTTAGAACAGTAAAGCGACAATCACTGTGCGACCGACCGCTGCCCCGGCGTATGGGTCCCCGCCTTCGCGGGGACGACAAGTAACTACCCCGCCGCCTTATCCTTCGCCACGTCCTTGGCGTAGGTGTCGCGCAGGCCGATGGTGCGGTTGAACACCAGTTTCGCGTAACCGGAATCCCGGTCGAGACAGAAATAGCCCTGGCGTTCGAACTGCACCGGCACTCCGAGCTTGGCCTCGGCCAGCGACGGCTCGAGCCGCGCGTCGGTCAAGACCTCGAGCGACTGCGGATTGATCTGCGAGGCGAACGCCTCAGGATCGGCGCTCGGGTTCGGATCGTTGAACAGCGGATTGTAGAGCCGCACCTCGGCCGGAATGGAGTGCGCGGCCGAGACCCAGTGAATGGTCGCCTTGACCTTGCGGCCGTCGGGCGAGTTGCCGCCCTTGCTCGCCGGATCATAGGTGCAGCGCAGTTCGGTAACTTCGCCGGCGGCGTTCTTCACGACGTCCTTGCAGGTGACGAAGTAAGCGTAGCGCAGCCGCACTTCGCGGCCGGGCGCCATGCGGAAGAACTTCTTCTCCGGCACTTCCATGAAGTCGTCGCGCTCGATGTAGAGTTCGCGCGTGAATTTGATCTTGCGCGAGCCCGCGGCTTCGTCGTCGGGATGATTGACGGCTTCCAGTTCCTCGATTTGCCCTTCCGGATAATTCTCGATCACGACCTTGATCGGCTTCAACACCGCCATGCGCCGCCAGGCCGTCTTGTTGAGCGCCTCGCGCACCGAAAAATCCAGCGCGCCGAGATCGACCTGGCTGTTGGCCTTGGCGACGCCGATGCGCTTGATGAAATCCCGGATCGCTTCCGGCGGCACGCCGCGCCGGCGATAGCCTGCGATCGTCGGCATGCGCGGATCGTCCCAGCCGCCGACATGACCGCCGCGCACCAGCCCGGTGAGCACGCGCTTCGACAGCAAGGTATGCGTGAGATTAAGCCGCGCCATTTCATACTGATGCGGTTTCGATGGCACGCTCAGGTTTGCGATAAACCAGTCGTAGAGCGGCCTATGATCCTCGAACTCGAGCGTGCAGATCGAATGGGTGATGCCTTCGATGGCGTCGGACTGGCCGTGCGCGAAATCGTAGCTCGGATAGATTTTCCAAGCTGTGCCGGTGCGCGGATGCGAGGCTTCGACGATGCGGTACAACACCGGGTCGCGCAAATTGATGTTGCCGGAGGCCATGTCGATCTTGGCGCGCAGCGCGCATTTGCCGGCGGCGAATTTGCCGTCTTTCATCGCGGCGAAGAGCGCGAGGTTCTCTTCGACCGAACGGTCGCGGAAGCGGCTGTTCTTGCCGGGCTCGGTCAAGGTGCCGCGGTTTAACCGCATCTCCTCGGCGCTCTGGTCGTCGACGTAAGCCAGTTCCTTCTTGATCAGTTCGACCGCCCAGCCATAGAGCCGGTCGAAATAATCGGAAGCGTATTTGACCTCGCCCGACCATTTAAAGCCGAGCCAGGTGACGTCGCGCTCGATGGCGTCGATGAATTCCTGCTCTTCCTTGGCCGGGTTGGTGTCGTCGAAGCGCAAATTGCAGCGGCCGCCGAACTCTTGCGCCAGGCCGAAATTCAGGCAGATCGACTTGGCATGGCCGATGTGCAGATAGCCGTTCGGCTCGGGCGGAAAGCGGGTGACTACCTCCTTGGCGCGCCCGGCCGCAAGGTCGGCCGCCACGATCTCGCGGATGAAATCGCGCGCGGCTTCCGCCGCCCCGATCTGTGCCTTGTCGTCGCTCGTCATGCTGCTTTGGACCTAGTGGTCGAATGGGACTATCCAATGGCGTGCGGTTCACCCTGATGTCAAATGCGCTGTCATCCCCGCCCGTACCTGTGGTACAGGGCGCGCAATGAGCGAACCTATTGTCACCCGATTTGCCCCGTCTCCCACCGGCTTTCTCCATATTGGCGGCGGCCGTACGGCGCTGTTTAACTGGCTTTATGCCCGCCGGTTTGGCGGCAAGATGCTGCTGCGAATCGAGGACACCGACCGCGAGCGCTCCACCGAAGCCGCCATTGCCGCCATTATCGACGGGCTGAAATGGCTCGGCCTCACCTGGGACGATGACATCGTCTATCAGTTCTCGCGCGCCTCCCGGCACCGCGAGATCGCCGAGCAATTGCTGGCCGAGGGCAAAGCCTACCGCTGCTACGCGTCGCCGGAGGAGCTTACCGCCATGCGCGAGGCGGCGCGCAAGGAAGGCCGCTCCAAGCTTTATGATGGGCGCTGGCGCGACCGCGACCCGTCCGAGGCGCCACCCGGCATCAAGCCGGTGATTCGGCTTAAGGCGCCGGTGACCGGCGAGACGGTGATCGAGGATCAGGTGCAGGGCCGTGTCGTCTGGCAGAACGCCGATCTGGACGATCTGGTGCTGCTGCGCTCCGACGGCAACCCGACCTATATGCTCGCGGTCGTCGTTGACGATCACGACATGGGGGTCACCCATATCATCCGCGGCGACGACCACCTGACCAATGGCGCCCGTCAGAAGCATATCTACGAGGCGCTCGGCTGGAACGTGCCGGTCATGGCGCATATCCCGCTGATCCACGGCCCGGACGGCGCCAAGCTCTCCAAGCGGCACGGCGCGCTCGGCATCGAGGCCTATCGCGCCATGGGCTATCTGCCGGCGGCGATGCGCAATTACCTAGTGCGGCTCGGCTGGGCGCATGGTGACCAGGAAACATTTTCGACCGAGGAAATGATCGCCGCTTTCGATTTGCCGGCTATCGGCCGCGCGCCGGCACGCCTCGATCTCGCCAAGCTGGATAACCTCAACGGCCACTACATTCGCGGCACCGGCGACGCCGAACTAATCACTATTCTTGAAGACCTGCTGCCGCACATCGCCGGCGGCGATGAACTGGCCGGCAAACTGACGCCGGAGTTGCGCGCCAAATTGCTGACCGCCATGCCGGGCCTCAAGGAGCGCGCCAAGACCCTGATCGAGCTGTTCGAGGCCTCACGTTTCCTGTGGGCGAGCCGGCCGCTCGAGATCAACGCCGCCGCCAAGGTTCTTTTGACCGACGAGGCCAGGGCCGTGGTCGCGTCGCTGCTGCCGAATCTGGAAAAAGTCACGGAATGGACCGCGGCCGGAGTCGAGGCGGTGGTGCGCGGCTTTGCCGAAGGCACCGGCGTCAAGCTCGGCGCGGTGGCGCAACCGTTGCGCGCGGCGCTGACCGGCAAGACCACCTCGCCGCCGATCTTCGACGTGCTGGCGGTTCTCGGCCGCGACGAGAGCCTGGCCCGGCTGCGCGACCAGAGCGCCACCCCCTAGCCGGCGCGCCCCGCCGATTTGCCGAAATCTTAACGCGCCGCAAACCCTGGGCCAGCTACAGCCATGCTTATATAGCCGGCAGATCTAATCACTGCTCTATCTTGCAGCGCACACAAGGATGGGCTACCCAAATTAAGGCTGGAAGCCCGGTTTGCCGCCCCCGCGGCACGCTTCCCGGCCGCTGATTTTCACAAGCGCGCTGCCCGCTGCCAATCCCGAGGGCTCGACCATGGACGCCAAAACCGCCGCCAAAACCAACGGTTCGATTACCGTCGGAAACAAGAACTGGGACTTCCCGGTGTACAAGGGCACGATCGGCCCGGACGTGCTCGACATCGCCAAGCTCTATGGCGAGAGCGGCATGTTCACCTACGATCCCGGCTTCACCTCGACCGCGAGCTGCGAGTCAAAGATCACCTACATCGATGGCGATGAAGGCGTCCTGCTCTATCGCGGCTATCCGATCGAGCAACTCGCCGAACACGGCGACTTCCTCGAGACCTGTTACCTGCTGCTGTACGGCGAACTGCCGACGCCGTCTCAGAAAGCCGATTTCGACTATCGCGTCACGCGCCACACCATGGTGCACGAGCAGATGAGCCGGTTCTTCCAGGGCTTCCGCCGCGACGCGCATCCGATGGCGGTGATGACCGGATCGATCGGCGCGCTGTCGGCCTTCTATCACGACTCGACCGACATCGCCGATCCGACGCAGCGCATGATCGCCTCGCTGCGCATGATCGCCAAGGTGCCGACGCTCGCTGCGATGGCCTACAAATATTCGGTCGGGCAACCGTTCGTCTATCCGAAGAATGATCTCGACTACGCCTCGAACTTTTTGCGCATGTGCTACGCGGTGCCGACCGAGGAGTACAAGCCGAACCCGGTGCTGGCGCGCGCCATGGACCGCATCTTCATTCTGCATGCGGACCACGAGCAGAACGCCTCGACCTCGACGGTGCGGCTGGCCGGTTCGTCGGGCGCCAATCCGTTCGCCTGCATCGCCGCCGGCTGCGCCTGTCTGTGGGGTCCCGCGCATGGCGGCGCCAACGAGGCGGCGCTCAACATGCTGGCCGAGATCGGTTCGGTCGATCGCATTCCGGAATTCGTCCGTCGCGCCAAGGACAAGAACGACAGCTACCGGCTGATGGGCTTTGGCCACCGGGTCTATAAAAACTACGACCCGCGTGCCAAGATCATGCAGAAGACCTGCCACGAAGTGCTGGCCGAACTCGGCATCAAGGACGATCCGCTGCTCGACGTCGCCATGGAGCTGGAGAAGATCGCGCTGCACGACGAATATTTCATCGAGAAGAAGCTTTACCCGAACATCGATTTCTATTCGGGCATCACACTCAAGGCGATGGGCTTCCCGACGACGATGTTTACCGTGCTCTTTGCCGTCGCCCGCACCGTCGGCTGGATCGCGCAGTGGAAGGAAATGATCGAGGACCCGAAGCAGAAGATCGGCCGTCCGCGCCAGCTTTATACCGGCGCGACGCAGCGGGACTACACGCCGATTTCGCGGCGCAAGTAAGCTCCGGATTATCGATACGAAAAGGGCGGCTCGATGAGCCGCCCTTTTTTTATTTGTGAGCAGACGTGCGCCTTGGTCCTGACGGGCAAGTGAAGCCCGATCAGGCGTTGCCGATTGGCGCTATGCCACCGTTCGTTTTGCCATTCAGCTTCGGCGCTTTTGCGCCGTCATAGGCCCACTGCACATAAGCGCCGGCCCAGGTGAAGCCGCCGCCGAAGGCGGCCAACAATAATTTATTGCCGGGCTTGAGCTTTGCTTCATAGTCCCACAGGCAGAGCGGAATGGTGGCGTTGGTGGTGTTGCCGTATTTGTGGATGGTCACCATGACCTTGTCCATCGGCAACTTCATTCTCTCGGCGGTCGACTCGATGATGCGGTTATTGGCCTGGTGCGGCACCAGCCAGTCGATCATGTCACCGCGCAGATTGTTGCGTGTGAGAATTTCGCCGGCGACCTCGGCCATCTTGGCGATGGCGAATTTGTAAACCGCCGCACCTTCCTGATGCACATAATGCTGGCGCAAGGCAACGCTCTCGGCCGAGGCCGGGATGCGGCTGCCGCCGGCCTTCTGATGCAAATGGACCCAGCCGGACCCGTCCGAGCGCACCAGCGAATCCATGATGCCGTAGCCGGTCGTGTCCGGCTCCAGCAGCACGGCGCCAGCGCCATCGCCGAACAGCACGCACGTGGCGCGGTCGGTATAATCGATGATCGACGACATCTTGTCGGCGCCGACGACGATGATCTTGCGCGCGCTGCCATTGGCGATGAACTGCGAGGCGATGTTGAGCGAATATAGAAAGCCCGAGCAGGCCGCCTGCACGTCGAACGAGCCGATGTCCTTGATCCCGACCATGTCGCAGATCAGGTTGGCGGTCGACGGAAACTGCATGTCCGGCGTGGTGGTGGCGCAGATCAAGAGATCGATCTCGGACGGGCTGGTGCCGGTCTTTTCCAGAAGGCCGCGCACGGCCTGCGCCGCCATATGCGAGGTGCCGAGCCCCTCGCCTTTGAGGATGTGGCGCTCCTTGATGCCGGTGCGCTCGGTGATCCAGGCGTCGGTGGTATCGACCAGTTTCGCCAGATCGGCGTTGGTCAGCAGATCCGGCGGCACATAACCATGCACGGCGGTAATTGATGCTCGGGCGAGAACAGGCACAGGGCAAATCCAGGGTTCTGTCGTTTATGACGGCCAGCCGGCCGAGCGGAGTCAAATTACGCCTTCGCCGGCGGCGGCGCCACTCTCTGCCGGCGAAGTTGGTTAAATGCTACCGGAACTCTGCAAAACAAGGTCGGCGGCGCGGTCGCTCGGGGCACGACCGCCGATATCCATTAATTGGTTAAGCTTCTCGAAAGCGTCTATCTGTAGTCGTCTTTCCGGCGTGTCGGCCAGCAGCGGCAGCAGCGCCGCGCTCATGGTTTCGACCGTGCAGTCGCGTAGCATGAACTCCGGCACCGCGTTTTCGCCGAGGACGAGATTGGCCAGGATGACGCTGGGAGTCGTTATCAGCGCCCGGGCGACCAGTTCTTCCAGAAGCGACACTTTGTAAGCCGCGACCATCGGGATGCCGGCCAGCGCCAGTTCCAGGGTCGAGGTGCCCGATTTGGTCAAGGCCGCCCGCGCCTGGCGGAAGGCCAGGTGCTTCTCGGCCGCCTCGATGACGATCCGCACCGGCACCGGCCAGGCGGCGGTCGCTGCGCTCACGGCTTCGGCGAGACGGGGGACGGCCGCAACGACGACCTCGATGTCGCCGAAGCGTCTGGCGACCTCGCCAAGGGTCGCGCCGAACACCGGCGCCATGCGGCGGATCTCACCGCCGCGGCTGCCCGGCAGTACCAGGATCAATGGCGGATCGGACATCCGCCGCCTCGCCTCCCCGGCATCCGGCCGCAGCTCGCCGACCCGCTCGCCGAGCGGATGGCCGACGAAATCGGTCGGCGGTCCGCCGAGCCGCTGCATCGCCGCCGGTTCGAATGGCAGCAGCGCCAGCACCCGATCGACATAAGAGCGCATCGCGCGCGCCCGGCCGGGCCGCCAGGCCCAGACCGACGGACACACATAGTCGACAATGACGATATGCGGCGCACGCGCGCGCACGCGGCGCGCCACCCGGTGGGTAAATTCAGGGCTATCGATAATCACCAGCACATCGGGATTGGCGGCAATGACCGCGTCGGCCGCCTCGGCAATTCGTTTGAGAATTTTCGGCAGGCTCGTGGCGATGGCGGCAAAGCCGATAATCGCCAGATCGCCGAGCGGAAAAAGGCTCGGCACGCCCTCAGCCGCCATATGGCTGCCGCCGACGGCGGAGAAGCGCAGTCCGCCGCGCGCCCGCCGCAACGCCGCGATCAAAGCCGCGCCCAAGAGGTCGCCGGACTCCTCGCCCGCGACCAAGAACACGTGAAGTTCCTTCGACTCGGTCATGGGTCTGAGCCGGCCGGCACGCCGACGACAAATATTCCGGCGCGGTCGGCGATTTCAATCAACCGTTCCGGCTCGGCCATGATGGTCGCGCCGGCAATAAACGCGATACCGGCAAGACCGGCCGACGCTGCGCGCTCGGCCGTGACCGGCCCGATAGACGGCAGATCGAAGCGGCGATCCTGGTTGGGCTTGGGCGCCTTCACCAGGACGCCAGTGCCGGACCGCGCGCGCATGCGGCCGCTGGCGCGCATGTCGGCGATCCGCGCCAGCATTTCGTCGGTGCCTTCGATCGCCTCGACCGCCACGATATGGCGGCCGGCGACAACGACGGCCTGACCGATATCGAAGGGACCGGCGGCCTTGAGATAATCGAGACCGAGCGCGATGTCGGCGCGGTCCTGCTCCGAGGGCTGGACGCGGCCGATCGCATTTTCCGGCGCCAGAATCTCAGGCGAGACTTCATGCGCGCCGAGCAGGCGAAAGCCGTCCTGCTCCAGCAACCGTCCCATGCCCGACAGCAAGTGATTATCGCCGCCGCGAAACGCCGCCATGACGCGCGGAAACAATGTCAGCGCCTTGAAGTCCGGGCGGATCTGCCAAATAGAAGGCCGGATCATCGCGCCGATCAGCACGACGTCGCGGCACCCTTCCGCGCGCGCCAGCCGCATGAACTTTCCTATCTGACCGACGTGCAGCCAATGATGCGGATAATGTTCGACCGCCGTGCCTTCAGCGGCGCCGCGCAACGGGAACAACACGACCCGCCTTCCGGACGACGCGACTTTATCGGCGACCGCCAGCGGCAGACTGCCGCCGCCGCAAATCATGGCGAGCGGGCCGAGCTGGCTCACGGCACTGGTCATGCGTCGGTGTCCGCCTCGCCGCGATGGACCGCCATGGTCAGAGGCCGCTTTCCGGCCCGGATGAATTCAAACATCCGGTTGACCAGTGCATTGGACGCATGCGCGGCCGCGACCCGTTCGACCCGCGCGCGGAATTCGCCTTCGCCGAAAAACAAGTCGCGATAGGCGTCGCGCACGCCATGAATATCGGCCTTCGACAGGCCGCGCCGGCGCATGCCCACCACATTCAATCCGACCAGGTACGCCAAGGGCCCCTGCGCCATGCCGAACGGGATCACGTCGGCGCGCACGCCGCTCAAGCCGACTATCATGGCGCCCTCACCGATGCGCACGAACTGGCGCACAGCGACATTGCCGCCGAACACGACCTTGTCGCCGACGCTGACGTGGCCGCCGAGCATCGTGTTATTGGCGAAAACCACGTTGTTGCCGACAGTGCAGTCATGGCCAATATGCGTGCCGACCATCAGGAAACAATTATTGCCGACTTGCGTGAGGCCGTGATCGTCCTCGGTGCCCGTATTCATCGTCACGTTTTCGCGGATATCGCAATCGGCGCCGACCGTCAGACGCGTCGGACCGCCGCGATAGCTGAACGATTGCGGCGGCGAACCCAGCGACGCGAACGGATGGATGACGGTGCGCGGGCCGATCGTCGTGTGGCCGGTGACGTTGACATGCGCGACGAGGCGGCAGCCGTCGCCGATCGCGACATGCGGCCCGATTGTGCAATAGGGCCCGATCTGCGCGCCCTCGCCGATCACGGCGCCAGCCTCGATCCGCGCCGTCGGATCGATCCTGGTCTCGGCACTGGCTTGCGTCATGGCGCCGCTCATCGGTCCGCGAGCATCGCGCCGAGATCGGCTTCGGCGACAGTCACGCCGCCGACCTTGGCTTCGCCATGATACCACCACATGTTCTTGCGGCGCGCGGTGCGGGTCATGTGGTATTCGACCGTGTCGCCGGGCACGACCGGCTTGCGAAACTTCGCATTGTCGATGGTCAGAAAAAACACCGACTTCGCCTGGTTCGACGATGTCGCGGCGATGCACAGGACGCCGGCCGTCTGCGCCATGCCTTCGATCAACAGCACGCCGGGAAAGATCGGGTTGCCCGGGAAATGCCCCTGAAACTGCGGCTCGTTTATCGTGACGTTCTTTACGCCGATACCGAATTCGTCGCCGCGAATGTTGATCATCCGATCGACCAGCAGAAACGGATAGCGATGCGGCAACATCTGCATAATGACGCCGATATCGGCGGCTTCCAGTTTTTTGACGGGTTCATCCATGGGCGGATTTCTCATTCTTTGGGCTTGGGAGCGGCGCCATCTTTTGCGCGCGCGAGCCGTTCAATCGCCGCGATCTCGCGGAACCATTGCTTGATCGGCCTGCCAGGCGTACCGCCCCAGCGCGCCCCGGGTGGAACATTGCCAAACACATTACATATTGCCGCGACCTGCGCGCCTTCGCCAACGGTAACGTCATTACCGATGCCAACGCGCGCGCCAAGAACGACATAATCCTCCAGCGTCGAACTGCCGGAAATGCCGGTATGCGCCACAACGATGCAGTGCCGCCCGATGCTGACGTTGTGACCGATCTGGACAAGATTGTCGATCTTGGTGCCTTCGCCGATGACCGTATCGCGGAGGCCGCCGCGGTCGATGGTGGTGTTGGCGCCGATTTCGACGTCGTCCTGGATAATGACCCGGCCGACCTGCGGCACCTTGAGATGGCCGGCGCCCATCACGAAGCCGAAGCCGTCCTGCCCGATCTTGCAGCCGGGATGAATGATGACGCGATCGCCAATCAATGTGTTGGAAAGGACGGCGCCGGCGCTGACCGAACAGTCGCGGCCGATCCGCACATCGGCGCCGATGACGCAGGCAGCGCCAACGATTGAACCGCTGCCGATTTCGGCGCGCGGCCCGATCACCGCGCCGGGCTCGACGGTGACGCCATTTTCCAGCCGCGCGCTGGCGTCGACATATGCGCCCGCCACGACCCCTGCCTTCGCCAGCGACGACGGCCGCAGCGATTGCGGAAACAGAGCGCGCGCCACCTGGACGAAGGCGCGGAACGGTTCGCGCACCACCAGCACCGTGACCCGCGACGGCAATTCCTTGGCCAGCGCCGCGCTGGTCAGGCAAATTCCGGCATGGGTCCGGCCGGCAGCGCCGCTGAACTTTTTGGCGTCGTAAAACGCGATATCCGATGGCGAGGCGCGGTCGAGCGGCGCAACATTGACGATATGACGCGCGCGCGCTGTCCCTTCCGGCGCCGAAGCGCCGGTCAGGGCAACGATCTCGTCAAGCGACAGACCGCGCGTGTCGCGTAGGAATACCGGCTCGCTCATTCCGCAAGTGCCGCTCCGCCCGACGCGACGACGATCAAAACTTCGTGCCGCCGCCGAACCGGAAGATCTGGGTCCGATCGCAAACGTCGCCGACGGTGGTCGTCGCACAGTATTTCTTGAGCGGATAGGCAAGATCGAAGCGCAGCGGTCCGAGCGGCGAATCCCAGATCAGGCCGACACCGACCGAGGCTCGGATGTTGCTGGCACTGTCGAGACCGACAGTAAGCGTTTCGGGGACATTCGTGAATCCAGGCTGTGTCCACGATGTCGGGCCTTTGTAGCCCCAAATCGAACCAGCATCGGCGAATGTCGCCACCTTGATGCCGATGTCCTTCGGCAGGAAGTAAAGCGGCGTCTGGAACTCGACACTGGTGCCCCAGAACATGGTGCCGCCCAGCGCATCATTCGTAGTCCCCGCTGTCAAATCGCGCGGACCCAATCCCCCCGGCGCAAAGCCGCGAACCAGGTTCGGGCCCATCTGGAAGTGATCCAGCATGCGCAGGTCCTTGCTGCCCCAGCCGGCAACGTTGCCGCCTTGCAGCTTAAGCACGCCGACCACGTCCGGCAGCACTTCGTAATAGTTGCGTACTTCGGCGGTCGAGCGGATGAAATTCACATCGCCGCCGACGCCGGCGACATCCTGCGTCAATGACGCGAACAGACCGCTGGTCGGCGATTTGTTGTTGTCCAGCGTGTTGTAGTTCGCCGTATAGCCAAGCATCGAGACGACGACCGGGCCCGCGGCCAGTTCCTTGCGGATCGGCAAGGCGGCCGGCTGACAGACATTCGTCGCCGCCGCCGACGGCGGGCAATTAAACAAGGGATCCAGGCTGATCTCCTGGCGGTACAGCGAATAGCGCGGCTGCACCGACAGCTCCTCGGTGAGCGCGAAACCCAGGCGCAAATTGGTGCCGATCGTTTTGGTCGCATAGGACACAGTCGACGACGCCAGGTTCTGTTTGGCGAAAAGGTCGATACCGCCGGCCATGCGGTAGCCCATCAGATAAGGCTCGACGAACGACAGTTCGAAACCGCGGGTACGCTGACCGTAGCTCACAGTCGCCTTGGCGAGCTGACCGCGGCCCATCAGGTTGCGGTCGGCGACGCTGGCTTCGGCGATGAAGCCGTCCGCGGTCGAGAAGCCACCCGAGATCGAGAATTCGCCAGTCGGCTTCTCTTCGAGGTCGACGTTGACGACGACGCGGTCCGGCGCCGAGCCGGGCTCGTTGGTGACCTTGACCGTCTTGAAGAAATCGAGGTTCTTCAGCCGGCGCTCGGCGCGATCGACCAGCGCGCGGTTATAGGCATCGCCTTCGCTGAGATCGAATTCGCGACGTACGACATAGTCGCGGGTTCGGCCGTTGCCGCGAATATTGATGCGCTCGATATAGGCGCGCATGCCTTCGTCGACCACGAACACCAGATTGATCGTGCGCGCTTCCGCGTTGCGGTCGCCGCGCGGTCGCACATTGGCGAAAGCGTAGCCGCGCTTGGCCGCTTCGATCGTCATCGCCTCGACGCTCTTTTCGAGCATGTCGGCATTGTAGACGTTGCCGGGGCTGACTTTCAGAGCGCCACGCAACGTGTTCGAATCGATCGACTTCACGTTCGACACCACGTCGACGGTGCCGACGCGGTATTGGTTACCTTCTTCGATGTTGAAGGTGATGACGAAGCCCTTTTTGGCCGGATCGTATTCACCGACCGCCGAGACGATGCGTACGTCGGCATAGCCGCTCTTGAGATAGAACCGGCGCAACAGATCGCGGTCGGCTTCGACGCGGTCCGGATCGTAGATGTCCGTCGACTGCAGGAAGCTGAGGAAACCGCTCTCCGAGGTCTTGATGACTTCCTTCAGGCGGCCGAACGAAAACGCCTTGGCGCCGACAAACTTGATTTCCTTGACGCCGGTCTTGTCGCCTTCCTTGATTTCAAAAACCAGGTCGACGCGGTTGTTCGGCAATTCGATGATTTTGGGCTCGACGGAAACGTCGAAGCGGCCGCTGCGGTTATAGATTTCGATGATGCGCTGCACGTCCGCCTGCACGGTTGGCCTCGACAAAGTGCCGCGCGGCTTGGACTGAACTTCCTGCTTGAGCTGGTCGTCCTTGGCCTTTTTGTTGCCTTCAAAGGCGACGCGGTTCAGCACCGGGTTTTCGACCACGGTGACGACGATACGATTGCCGCTATGATTGATGCGAACGTCGGCAAACAGACCGGTGGCGTAAAGCGCCTTCAAACCCTCGTCGACTTCCTGCGGGCCGAGACGGCCGCCGGGGCCGGGACGGAAATACGAGCGAACGGTATCGACCTCAACGCGGCGATTGCCCTCGACCACGATCGAGCCGACGGCCTGCGCCACGGCCGAACCGCTGGACGCAACAGTCGCAACGCCGGCACCGACAAGGATACCACCGAGGACCAAAATGCTAAGGGCAAGTCCCCGAACCACCCGCACACTAAGTCTCATGCGCTACGCGCCCTTTATCCTTGCGGAATAACCGCAACCCCCGCGGTAAAACCGTCGCTTCCTTACGGCCGAAGCCGCCGCGCACCCGAGAATCTCGGGCCGACATTCGTTAGCTTTGTACAGCGTTTTGGACGCACTGCAAACGAAACCGCCGGGCCAAGTTTCCCTTTCCTCTCATAAAGTTGCCTATAGGCAACGATCAAAGGCAACGACTAGGAGGTCGTCAGGTGCAGGATGTCATTAAAGGTTGCAAAAAGCATCAACATAACGACGATTGCCAGCCCAATCCGGAACCCCACCTCCTGGGCTCGTTCTGACAAGGGGCGGCCCCGGGCAGCCTCGATTCCATAGAACAAAAGGTGACCGCCATCGAGTAGCGGGATCGGAAACAGGTTCAAGAGCCCGATCGAGACCGAAAGGACCGCAGTCAGGTGAACAAGGGCGGTAAATCCGGCCGTGGCCACCTGCCCCGACACCTGGGCAATCCGGATGGGCCCGCCCAGCTGGTCGGCGGCTTCGCGGCCGGCGAAGATGCCGCCGATATAGGAAAGGGTCCGGTCGACGACGAACCAGGTCTCCTGGGCGCCGGCCGCGATCGCGGTCAGCGGCCCCATTTTCTCGGTTTTGATATCGCCGGCGGCCATCGAGCGGCTGATGCCGAGCACGCCCAGCTTGTGGACGTTGCCGAAATTGTCCTTCAGTTCGCGCATCTGCGGCACGGCCTTGAGGGTGACCGCCACGCCGCCGCGCTCGACCTCGATGCTCAGGGTCTCGCCGGCACTGATGCTAACGATGCGCTGCATGTCGGAGAAGCTGTCGATCCGGCTGCCGTTGATCGCCACGACCAGATCGCCGGGCTTGAAGCCGGCGGCCTGGGCGGCGCTGCCGTCCTGGATCGCATCGACCCGCGCGGTGGTGGTCTGCTTGCCGGAAAACATGAAGACGCCGGCGAAGATCGCAATCGCCAGAATGAAATTGGCGATCGGCCCGGCCGCCACCACGGCGGCGCGCTTGCCGACCGGCTTGTGAATGAAACTGTCGTTGCGCTCGGCGTCGCTCATGACGGCCGCGGCCGCATGGTCGGGTACGCTGGCGGCGTTGTCGTCGCCGAAGAACTTCACATAGCCGCCGAGCGGAATGGCCGAGAGCTTCCAGCGCGTGCCGTGTTTGTCGTTAAAGCCGACGATCTCGGGACCGAAGCCCAGCGAGAACACCAGAACCTTGATGCCGCACCAGCGCGCCACCAGGAAATGGCCGAGTTCATGGAAGAACACGACAACGGTCAGCACAAACAGAAACGGCACGACATAGCCGACCACGCCGCCGCCGAATGCGCTCAAACTCGCCATGATATCGGTACC
>CANKBJ010000026.1 GCA_947479905.1 Bradyrhizobiaceae bacterium | reverse complement strand
TCGGCGCGCGCCATCGCGGTGGTGCAATATATGGCGAGCAAAGGCATTTCGCCGCAGCGCCTGGTTGCCGCCGGTTTCGCCGAATTCCAGCCGCTCGACCCCGGCACCACCGACGACGCCTACCGCCGTAACCGCCGCATCGAGTTCAAACTGACGGAGCGGTAGTCAACGTGTCCCGGACAAGCGAGCGTCAGCGAGCGCCGATCCGGGATCCAGCGGAAGCGCGCAGCCGAAGGCTGCACGATAAGCTTTGAAGGTTCATTGCGCTGGGTCCCGGGTCTCATTCCGCTCGGGCAATTGCCCTCGCTCCAATCGCCCGGGACACGATGCTTACCCTCCGCCCTTACGTACCCGCCGACGAAGACGCGACCATCGAATTGTGGCGGCGCACCTGGTCGCGGCACTATCCGCACATCGACTTCAATGCGCGGGTCGGCTGGTGGCGCGAGCGCTGGCGGCAGGAGTTGCTGCCGGTCGCGCATGTGGTGGTGGCGGAAAAGGATGGCGTGATGGTCGGCTTCGTCACCGTCGATCCAAAAACTAAGTATCTCGACCAGATCGTCGTCGCGCCGGAGCATTGGGGCGGCGGTGTCGCGCGCGCGCTGCTCGACGCAGCCAAGCGCCTGTCGCCGTCGGGACTCGAACTGCTGGTCAACAAGGACAACGCCCGCGCCATCCGCTTCTACGAGAAGTACGGCTTTGCCTACAGCGGCGAAGACAAAAACCCGGTGTCGGGGATCGCCGTCAATAGGATGAAGTGGCCAGCTTCCTGACCCGCTCAATGGTCAGCGCTGAGGCTGAAATTCATTTCGACCTTCCCGGCGGCGCTGTCGCCCGGCAAGCGCCAGGGCGAATAGGCGGGCCGAAGGGCCTCGCTTTGGCCGCCAGCGCTTGCCGGACGCACGACTGACGCGAGGCCATTAGCCTATTTGAGCTGGGTGGAGATGCTGGTGAATTTTGTGTCGAGCGAGGTGCCCAGACCATTCACGACAACGATAATTGCAACCGAAATCCCGGCGGCGATCAGACCGTATTCGATGGCGGTGGCGCCGGCTTCATTCTTGAGAAACGCAACAAGCTTGGACATTCCAAAACCCCTTTGACTGGACCCAACGGACGCCGGCCATCGTCATGGAAACAATGGCCGGCCGTGGATCTTTGCGTGTGGATGGACAGCGCACCGAGGTATAGCTGCACCGTGTTAAACGCCTTTCAATCATGACGCTAAAATTTAGCGAATGCTTTGACGACAGTTCTGTAACGGCGGTGCCGGCGTTATGGGCCACAACAAAAAATTTGCAGGCCACTCTTGACCTGACCATATTCCTTGGGATAGTATTCCTTCGTTCCGCTCATCGAGGGGCGTCTTCCGGAGACGCAACGAGGACGGAGTGGGACGCGGCGCCCCGCGCGCGGGATTCGTAAACCCGCACTCGGGAGGCCCCGGGTCGCCGTCCGTCCCTACTACGGGGGACTGCCTTGAATGGCTGGACGCGGCGGGCGCGAAGGCCGACGAAAGCTGGCCGGATGAAGGGGGTAGATCCCCCGCGCCCGCCCGGAAGCACGGCCCCGGGGACAAAAATCGCCGCCAGTGGAGCGCCGGCAAGCGCGCCTCTCGCCGCAAACGAGAGGCGGCACGCTTCGCCAGCGTGTCGGGCGGCTGCGCCAGCCGCCCGGGAGGCCTCGCAAGCCTCCGCGTTTGCCGGCGCTCCGCTCCCCTCTTTCAAGGGACGGAATGGACGAACGGCCTGCCCGGGGCCACACAAACAACACGGGCGATGGCGCTTGCGTTGACATCTCTCGGACACACGCGCGTCATGCAATGGCTTTCCCACAGTGGCGTGTATATTTCCCTGATCTCGCCACGCAAAATTGCTAAACGATTCGCTCGGCAATTGGCCGGCGAACACGGCGGCGGTAACGTGGCAGGCAAGACCATTCAGGCAGCGGGCGGCATTGTGGTGCGCGGAGCGAAGCGCGCTCTGTTCGCCGTGGTCCAGCGCAGCAAGGACGATCATTGGGTGCTGCCGCGAGGCAAGCTCAAGCGCGATGAAAATCCGGTCGCCGCTGCGCGCCGCGAGGTCGTCGAGGAAACCGGCCATCGCGTCACCGTCAACGAATTTCTCGGCGCCATCACCTATCGTGCCGGCGGCCGGCCGAAGGTGGTCGAGTTCTGGCAGATGCAGGCCGAGGACGAGCCGAGCCACGAATTGATGGCCGACATCGTCGCCGTCGAATGGCTGCCGCTGAAAGCGGCGGTGCGTCGCTTGAGCTACCAGCTGGAGAAATTGTTCCTGATAAATGTCGGCCCACGCGCCGCGCAGCACCGCCGAGGCAGGAAATTGCCGCCCAGGTCGGCGTCCAAAAAAGCCGGCAAGAAGGCGACGGCGAAGGCTCGCAAGCGGACGGCCAAGAAAAGCAAAGGGAAGATCAAGAGCAAAGCCGCCAGTAATACGATAGCCGTCAAGACGAAGCACAAGGGTAACAAGGGAAAGAAACAGGCGTCCGCGCGCGCGCGCAGAGCCGTGGCCCACAAGCCCAGAACGCCGCAGCGCCATCTTGGCATTGCAAAGCCGGTGTCGGCGCCGGCAAATCCCATCGCGGCAAAGCCTCACGCAAAGCCGGTCTCGGCGGCCGAGCGAAAAGGCATCTTGCAGCGCATGCTCGGGCGTCTCGGCGCCTAGTCGTCCATTCCAACCTTCGCATAGCGAGGCCGGCACGCGCCGCGCCGCCACGGTTTTGCCGCCATCGCCGCCGGATCATTGCCTAAAATTAATGGGTCATGACCAGGACAGAGCGGTTTTCCGGCGCGCCATTCAGCCGCCGTTCACCGGGAAAATCGGAACCTCGGTCGCAAGATGGACGTTAGTCCTGCGGGACTGAACCGCAGGAAATGCTGAACCCGGGCGTTTATTGAAACGTCCCCATGAAGCGAACCTAGGAGGTGCGCTATGAACCGGATTTCCAAAACCCTTACCGCTCTCGCCGCCGTCGCGACCCTGACGGTTGCTTCCGTGGCCATGCCGCAGCCAGCCGAGGCCCGTGGCGGCCGCATCGCCGCCGGCATCATTGGCGGTCTCGCCGTCGGCGCCATCCTCGGCGGCATGGCCTCGAACGGCTATGGCTATTACGGCCCGGCCTACGCTTACGGCCCCGGCCCGGTCTATTACGGACCGCGCTGCTGGTGGCACCGTGAACGGGTGTGGGACGGCTATGGCTGGCGGTTGCGCCGCGTCCGCGTTTGCAATTAAGCCAATATACCGCGTCGCCGGCAGGGCCGGAGAAATGACTTGAAAATCGTCAAACATGCCCGGAAACAGCCATGTTTCCGGGCATTTTTGTGATGGAAGTCACAGCATCCGGCGAAGTTCCGCCATATTGAAATTGATACTGGCCGCTGCCAATTGTCGCACTGGCGCCCGGTCAAATGACATTCGCAAACGCTCGCGACTTTGCAGGGAGTTTCCCATGAAACCCATCAAGAGCTTCGTTCTGGCGATCGCCGCCGCCGCTACCATCGCGGCCGGAACTTTCGCCGCCCCGACCGCCGCCGAAGCGCGCGGCGGCCGCAACGCGGCCATCATCGGCGGCGTCGCCGCGGCCGCCATCATCGGCGGCGCCATCGCCGCCAACAGCCAGCCGCGCTACTACGCGCCGGCACCCGGCTATGTCGCCTATGACGGCTACTATGCTCGTTATCCGGCATCCTGCCCGGGCGGCTACTGGGCGCGCCGGCCGGTCTATGACCGCTGGGGCAATGTCCGGGGTTATAGCCGTCCGCGCTTCATATGCCCGTAAGCCAATCCTGACCTTAAGTTATGCGTAACCGCTCCGGTGCAAACTCGGACGCAATCCATCCCTGGCCCCCGGGCCTGAAAGGAACTGACATGAACCTCAAGGTCATCGCGCTGGTCGCGGCCGCCGCATTGTCGGCCGCCGCTCTTCCGGGCACCGCGGAAGCCCGCTGCCGTGGCTGCGCCGTCGGCGCCGGTGTCGTCGGCGGCCTGGCGCTCGGCGCCATTATTGGCTCGTCGATCGCCAACAGCCAGCCGCGCTATGTCGAACCGGCCCCCGCCTATGCCCCGCCGCAGCGGGTCTATGTCGAGGAAGAAGGCCCGGTCTGCCATATCGAGCGGCAGCGTTTCTGGGACGGTTACGCCTGGCGTCATCGCCGCGTCGAAGTCTGCGACTGAGCGTCTAACGAGGCGGACAAATCCATCGTCATGCCCGGCCTTGTGCCGGGCATCCACGTCTTACACGGCAAAGCAGAAGATGTGGATGGCCGGGTCAAGCCCGGCCATGACGGTAACTACCGCCGCATATGGCTGAGTACCGCCGCGGTCGGCCAGCAATCGACCTTCAAGCCGTTCGCCTTCTGATATTTGCCGAGCGCCGCCCGGGTCAGCATCCCCGCCTTGCCGTCGATCTTGTCTTTGTAGATTCCAAGTTCGATGAGCCGCTGCTGCATCGCCTCGACATCCTTGGTCTTGAGCTGATCGCTCTTGCTCCAAGGCGTCTCGAACGTCGTCGCGCCGGCGATGCGGTCGGCGAGATGACCGACGAACAGCACGTAGAGATCCGAGAAATTGTATTCCTTGATGACGAAATAATTCTTCGGCGTCAGAAACGCCGGACCATAGCTGCCTTCCGGCTGCAGCAGCGACGCCCGCAAGGTCAGTTCCTTCGGCGAAAGCTTGCGCCCCTTGGCAGGTACGAAGCCGCGCTTGAGCCATTCGCCGATCGTCATCGTCACGTCGGGTGTACCGATCGAACAATCGGCGCTCTGCGGCGCACGTACTTCGTAGGCCCAACGCTCGCCGCTCTGCCAGCCTTTGCTTTGCAACTGCTTGGCGGCGGAGGCCAGCGCATCCGGCACCGAACGGAAAATATCAGCGCGGCCGTCGCCGTCGAAATCGACGCCGAGCTTGTAGAACTCCGACGGGAGGAACTGCGTCATGCCGAGCGCGCCGCCCCAGGACGAGCGCATGTCGGCGCGCGGCGTGCCGTCCTGGATCATCTTCAGCGCGTAGAGAAATTCGGTCTGGAAAAGCGCCGCGCGTTTGCCGACATAAGCCTGCGTCGCCAGCACGCGCAGCGCATCGTGCGGCAATTTATAGGAGCCGTAATCGGTCTCGCGCGCCCAGATCGCCAGCACGACATTGCCGGGCACGCCGAATTCCTTTTCGATCCGCGCCAGTGTGGCGCGATGCTGCTGACCAAGATCGCGTCCGCGCGATGCCAGCCGGTCGAAGCTCGACTCGCGCAGATACTGCCCCGGCGTCTGCACGAACTCGGCCTGGCCCGGCGGCGGGCTTGCCGGCCGGCCCGGAATGTCGAGGTCGGGCAAAGTCAGATCCGGTTCCAGCCCGCGAATGCCGGCGTCGAACATGGCGCGCGACACACCCATCTGTTGCGCGCGCGGCCACAACGTTTCGAGAAAGGCGCTGAATGTTGGGTCTGCCCGCGCCGCGTCGGCAAAAGTCAGGCCGAGGAGTATCACCAAAACGTACCGCATGGCTTTCGCCGCTCTAATTCAATACGCGCGTGGCCCGCAAAGTACCTTCGATGGTGTCACCCGTCACCTTGCCGGTGTATTCGGTGCCGCCAGCAGCGAAACTGATCCGATCGCCGTTCATCCTGGCATTGCTGATCGTGACCGAGGCATTGCCCGCTTTTAGGGTGCCAGAGATCATCTGGTATTTCTGCTGCAATACGAGCTCACCCTGCGGCAATTTCCACGTTCCTTCCACCTTCGCAGGAACAATCCAGAAATGAGCCTTGCAGTATGTGCCGCACGCAGCTTCCGGACGGACGACTTCGTCCGGCGTCCAATCGCCCATGTCGAAGGTGTTGGAAACAATCCGCGTACCAGGCTTCAGATCCAGAATCTTTGGGCGAAGCTGAAGATTGATTTCATCGAGCAGGAACATTGTGATGACAGTCGCCTGCGAGAAATCGCTCTGGAACAGGTCCGCTTTGACAAACGTGGCCTTGTCGGCAACGCCTTCCTTGGCGGCGTTGCGCTTCGACAATTCGACCATATTTGGATCGTATTCGATGCCCAGCGCTTTGGCGCCCCGTTTAGCCGCGGTAATCACGGTGCGGCCGTCGCCGGATCCGAGATCGATCAAGAAATCTTCTTGAGTCACCTTGGCCACGTCCATCATTTTATCCACGAGCAACTGAGGAGTCGGGAGCCACATGACATCCTTGCCCGGCTGGCCAAGAGTTGGCGCAAACTCCTTTGCCGGCTGCGCAAGCGCCGCAGTCAGGGAAACAAGAACCGCCACACATGCCATTAGCGATGGCCGAGTCATGAACTGTAATGACTTCATTTATTGCTCCTGAGACCGAGGCGCTAAATATGGACGGGCCATAAGAGGCGACCCCCGCATAGGGTACAATACCGAACGTTCGAAGAACATCCGCGAATCAGAGAACGGATAGTGCCCGGTAAACCGCTGATTAACGCCGGTGTTCTTTCCTCACATCCGCGCACTAATGATGCGACTTGCCATAATTCGATTGACCAAGCTTTTCGACATAGGCGATGCCGATCGCCGAGATGACGAACAGGCCATGGATGATCGCCTGCCACATCACGCCGGTTTCGGTGTACGGCCCGCCGCCTTGCTGGCCCAACTGGCCGGCATAAATAAACGTGCGCAGCAAGTGGATCGACGAAATGCCGATGATCGCCATCGCCAGCTTGATCTTCAGCACGCTGGCATTCACATGGCTGAGCCATTCCGGCTGGTCGGGATGCTTTTCCAACTCGAGCCGCGACACGAATGTCTCGTAGCCGCCGACAATGACCATGGTCAGCAGGTTGGAGATCATCACCACATCGATGAGGCCGAGGACCACGAGCATGATTTCCTGCTCGGTGAATTTCATCGCACCCATCACGAGGTGCAGAAGCTCCTTCAGGAACAGAACGACATAGACGCCCTGCGCGACGATGAGGCCGAGATACAGCGGCAGTTGCAGCCAGCGCGACGAGAAGATGAGCGCCGGCAGCGGCCGCAATTTGGTAGCCAGTTCCTTCGGCGGAATCGCGTCGTCGGCGGACATCGACATGGCGTCACCCTCTCGGTCGTTATTTGTCAATCGCCCGGCGCTTGTCGCCGGAGCGGCTCGATGGAGCCTTATAGGCGATTCGGCGGGCCGACGAGCGGCAGTACCCGCTCCATGTCGTCGCAGTGCCACCCTCACACACCAGATCGGCGAAATTCACGAACATTCGCAGAACATCGGCGAATCAGAGAACGGATAGAGGACCATGAAGAGGCGATTAACGGGCGCGGATAAGGTGCTACTTCGGCGTGTTATTCGCGATGCCAAATAGTGCGAAGCCGAGACGGGACAACGGGAAAACCGCAATTGACGGAATCACAGGGTGATGACTTCATGACAAAATGTTTGCGCGGGTGAGAAATTATTTCAAAGAGGCGAAGATGGCGCGCATGAGCGACGGCGCGCTTTATCTGGTGCGCGACCTCGGCCCGGTCAAAGGCGGCAAGGGCATGAAGCACCACGAAATCGTCCTGCCTTTGAGCGTACGCGGCCTGCTCACCGTGGCGCGGCCGACCGTAGCCGGCGTCGACTGGTCCGAACCGCGCGGGCTGGGTGCGAATTAGGCTTCGATCGATTCGAGACGTTGCTCGATCCGCTCAATGCGGCCGTCGATGCGATCCACGCGGCTCGATAGGCTGGCATATTGATTTTCCAGAATGCCAAGGCGGTTCTTGACCTCGCGCAAATCCTCGCGCAGCCCATCCACCGCACCGCGAATGTTGCGTAGATGCTCCAGAAGCGGCGTGTCGGCCTCGACCATGCGCGGAATTATGGCATGGGTTTTCTAGCGTGAAAACTTCTTATACTTCAGCCGGGGCGGGTGGCAATTGCCCACGCACGAAAGACCCCGTAGGCTCAATCCCTGAAACGCGTATCATTTCCATCTGGAAGGATTGAACCCGTGTCGATACGTCATATTGCGACCGTGGCTGCGATCGCAGCCTTGCTTGGTTCATTCAGCCTCGCGAACGCCCAGTCCGACAATGAGCGGATGGAGATGCTGCGCGGCGGCGCGTCCAAGAAAGGCGTCTATAACATTTTCGGCCTCGACGGCACCGGCCTCGGCCGCACCTCCGTGAGCTATCCAGGCAAATATGCGCCGGGCACCATTGTCGTCGATACGGCGGCGCGGTGGCTCTATCTCATTGAAGGAAACGGCTCGGCGCTGCGCTACGGCATCGGTGTGGGGCGGGCCGGTTTCCAATGGAAGGGCACGCACAAGATCACTGCGAAAAAAGTGAACCCGTCCTGGACGCCGCCGCCGGAGATGATTGCGCGGCAACCGGATGTGCCGCGGCACATGAAGGGCGGCGATCCGGAAAATCCGCTTGGCACGCACGCGATGTATCTCGGCAGCACGCTCTACCGGATTCACGGCTCGCCCGATGCGGACTCGGTCGGCGAAGCGGAATCGTCGGGCTGCTTCCGGATGAGGAACACCGACGTAGCCGACCTTTATGAGCGGGTCCCTGTCGGCACGACCGTCGTGGTGAAGTGAGAGGTCGCCAAACTTGCCGGACATTCCGACCGCACCTGTGAATGTCCGTTATTGCGGGTATAGCAGACTCTCCCGGGCCGGCCTGCGAGTTACCGACTAAACTTCTTATACTTCAGCCGGTGCGGGATGATGCTGTCCTGCCCGAGCCGGCGCATCTTGTCCTTCTCGTAGTCCTGGAAGTTGCCCTCGAACCATTCGACATGGCTGTCGCCCTCGAACGCCAGAATATGCGTGGCGATGCGGTCGAGGAACCAGCGGTCATGGCTGATGATCACGGCGCAGCCGGCAAAATCCTCCAGCGCCTCTTCCAGCGCGCGCAAGGTATCGACGTCGAGATCGTTGGTCGGCTCGTCGAGCAGCAGTAAATTGGCGCCGGCGCGCAGCATCTTGGCCAGATGAACGCGGTTGCGCTCGCCGCCTGAAAGCGTGCCGACCTTCTTCTGCTGGTCGGCGCCCTTGAAGTTGAACAGTGAGACGTAAGCGCGCGAGTTGACTTCCTTCTTGCCGACCATGATCAGGTCCTGGCCGTTGGAAATCTCTTCCCAGATATTCTTCTTAGGGTCGAGCGTGTCGCGCGACTGGTCGACATAGCCCATCTGCACCGACTCGCCGATCTTGATCGTGCCGCTATCGGGCTTGTCCTGGCCGGTGATCATACGGAACAAGGTCGTCTTGCCGGCGCCGTTCGGGCCGATGACGCCGACGATGCCACCGGGCGGCAGCTTGAACGTCAGGTTATCGATCAGCAGATTGTCGCCGAAACCTTTGCTCATGTTCTCGAAGTCGACGACGTTCTGGCCGAGACGTTCGGCCACCGGAATGGTGATCTGTGCAACGGTGTTGGTCTTGGCGTTGGCGATCTTGAGCAGTTCGTCGTAGCGCTCGTAGCGCGCCTTGGACTTGGCCTGACGCGCCTTGGGCGACGACGAAATCCACTCGCTCTCGCGCTGCAAGGTGCGCTGGCGGGTTTCGTCCTCGCGCGCTTCCTGCTCCAGCCGCTTCTGCTTCTGCTTGAGCCAGGAGGTGTAGTTGCCCTCGTAGGGAATGCCGCGGCCGTGATCGAGTTCGAGAATCCAGCCGGTGACGTTGTCGAGGAAGTAGCGGTCATGGGTGACGATCAGGATCGCACCCGGATAATTGCGCAGATGGCCTTCGAGCCAGTTGACGCTTTCGGCGTCGAGATGGTTGGTCGGTTCATCCAGCAGCAACAGGTCGGGCGCGTCGAGCAAAAGCTTGCAGAGCGCGACGCGGCGCTTCTCGCCGCCGGAGAGCTTGGAAATGTCGGCGTCGTCCGGCGGGCAGCGTAGCGCATCCATCGCCAGATCAACCTGGCTGTCGAGGTCCCACAAGTTCTTGGCGTCGATCTCGTCCTGCAGCTTGGCCATCTCGTCGGCGGTCTCGTCCGAATAGTTGACGGCGAGTTCGTTGTAGCGGTCGAGGATCGCCTTCTTGGCGGCGACGCCTTCCATCACGTTGTCGCGCACCGACTTAGTCTCGTCGAGCTTGGGTTCCTGCTCGAGGTAGCCGACGCGGGCGCCCTCGGCGACAAAGCCTTCGCCAATATATTCGGTGTCGAGCCCGGCCATAATGCGCAGCAGCGTCGACTTGCCTGAGCCGTTGACGCCCAGGACACCGATCTTGGCGTCCGGGTAGAACGACAGGTGGACGTTATCCAGCACCTTCTTGCCGGCCGGATAGGTCTTCGAGAGACCGCGCATATGGTAGATGAATTGACGACCGTTCATTGCCTGAAAACCCCTGATAGTCCGGGCCAAATAGGGCCCCTCGCGTCACGCGCGCCGCAAAACCCTGTGTCGGGAAAGTCGTGGCTGATGTAGCGAGCGGAACCGCAAAGGGCAAGCGGACCCGGGAACCGGCGCCGACGGTAAAACTCTGGAAAGGCTGTCTTTTGATATTAATCGCGATGGGGCCTTTCTCCAACGCCGCCTTAACGGATAACGCGCATCCTCGTGAATGAACCAGGCCGCCCAGAAGGGCGACCAAGGGGAAGCGGGTCAACGTACCCGCCGGCATTCAGGGGCGTCACTTGAGGGACAGGTCATGGGTCGAGCGATCGCGGCGATTTTAGGCTCCTCGGAAGCAGCGCAGCGCGGGTCGTTTGGGCGGCCTTTCGCCACGATCGGCGAAACGCTCGCCGCTTTCTGGCAGGAGCTGATCCGCGACGCCGTGCGGCCGTACCGGCCGGAAAAGCACTATATGCGCGGGCCGGGACCGGCCTGGCAGGCCAAATACGGCAAGCTGCCCACCCAGCAAGGCTGAGGCCGGCTGAGCCGACACCCCCCTTCCCTTTCGTTGCTCGATCCTTTAGGTGGCGCCGTCCGGCGCGTGCCTTAAGGTGGCGCCGTCCGGCGTTTGGCCGGTGCAGCGACAAGGGTTCGACACTATGCTCAAGGCCGCCATTCTCGACGACTATCAGGGCGTCGCTAAGAGCCTGGCCGACTGGTCGGCAGTCGCCAAGGACATCGAGATCAAGGTCTTCGACAAGCCCTTCGCCAGCCAGGCGGAAGCCATCAAGGCACTACAGGGCTTCGCCATTATCGCCGGCATGCGCGAGCGCACGCCGTTCCCGCGCGCGGTGATCGAGGCGCTGCCCGACTTGAAGCTGCTGATCACCACCGGCGCTAAGAACAATTCCTTCGACGTCAAGGCCGCTGCCGAGCGCGGTATTACCGTCTGCGGCACCGGCGCGGTCGGCAATCCGACCGCCGGCATCGTCTTCGGCCTGATGCTGGAACTGACGCGCCATCTCGGCTTCGAGAATGCCCGCATGAAAGCGGGCGAGCCGTGGCAAACCACCATCGGCCTCGACCTCGAAGGCCTCACCCTCGGCATTGTCGGCCTCGGCAAGCTCGGCCAGCGCGTCGCTGGCGTCGGCAAGGCCTTCGGCATGAAGGTCATCGCCTGGAGCCAGAACCTGACGCCGGAGAAGGCCACCGAAGCCGGCGTCGATTACGCCAGCCGCGAGAACCTGTTCGCCCAGTCCGATTTCGTCTCGATCCATTATCAGCTGAGCGACCGTTCGCGCGGGCTGATCACCGCCGCCGACCTTGGCCGCATGAAGAAAAGCGCCTACCTCATCAACACCGCGCGCGCCCCGATCGTCGATCAGGCGGCTTTGTTGAAGGCGCTTCAAAGCAAGGCGATCGCCGGCGCCGGGCTTGACGTGTTTGAGGTCGAGCCGCTGCCGCTCGACCATCCTTATCGCATGCTCGACAATGTCGTGCTGACGCCGCATCTCGGCTATGTCAGCGAGCAGAACTACCGCAAATATTTCCCTGACATCGTCGAGGATATCCGCGCGTATCTCGACGGCAAGCCGGTGCGGGTGATCGCGCCGTAACGTTTCGTCGTCCCGGGTGAGCGCTATTGCGCGAGGCCCGGGACCCATACTCCGCGGCCCATCGAGAGCGCACGGCGTATGGGTCCCCGCCTGCGCGGGGACGACGAGAAATATTAAAACCCCAACAACTTCGCCGCGTTGTTGTAGCCAACATCTGCGCGCAGGCTTTCCTCTATTTCCACCGTGTCGAGGAAGTGGCCGGCCTCGGCCATGTCCTCGAACGGATAGTCGGCGCCGAACATCACGCGGTCGCGGCCGAGCGCATCGAGCGAGCATTTCAGCGGTTCGGCCGACAGCATGCCGGAGATCGTCACCCAGATATTTTCGCGGATGTATTGCGACGGCGGCTTCCTCAGCGACAGGCCCTGAAACTTGGCGCGGCTGTCGAAGCGCCACAGCAGGAACGGCAGCGTCTCGCCGAGGTGGCCCAGCGCGAGCCGGGCTTTCGGAAACCGGTCGAACAATCCGCCGACCACCATGCGCAGCGCGTGCGATCCGGTCTCCACGCCCCAGCCCCACATCGGCCGCCCCAGCGCCGGGTAGCCGTCAAGCACCGACAAAGGCACCACCGGATCGGCCGGATGCAGATAGATCAGCGCGCCGAGCGCTTCGGCGCGTTCCCAGAACGGTGCCAGCGACGGATGGTCTAGATATATGCCGTGCGTGTGACCGTTGATCATGGCGCCACAAAATTTCAGATCCCGCACGCAGCGCTCCAATTCGTCGGCGGCGGCCTTCGGATCCTGTACCGCGATATGGGCAAAACCCGCATAGCGGTCCGGCCGCTTCTGGATTTCCACAGCGAGGTGATCGTTCGCCTCCTTCGCCTTCTTGGTCGCCATGGCGGCGTCGCGCTCGGCCTGCACGCCCGGTCCCGCGACCGACAGCACGGCGCGGGCAATGCCGGATTTGTCCATTGTTTCAAGGCGCACGTCGCCAAAGTCATTGAGCCGTTTGAACAGGTCGGCGGTCAGCGCCGGCGGCACCGTGGTCATGGTCGGCCGCCAGTAATCGATCATGCCCGGCGTCAGGACGTGCTCTTCGAGCGCGATCTTCTTGACCATGGCGTTTCTCCCGAATTTTTCCCTTTTCTCTGTATCGTATATTGGGCTAACGTAACCCACGATGCAAGGCGACTTAGAGCGCCGCGGCGTCGCGGGTAGAAGCGTCAAGGGTTTGCGTAAAAATGGATCGCCACGCCACCAACGACAAAAGCCAGGTGCAGGTGATCGCGCGCGCCGCCGCCATCCTGCGCGCGCTCGAAGATGAGAATTCCGGACTCAGCCTCGGACAAATTGCGCAGCGGGTAAGTCTGGCGCGCTCCACCGTGCAGCGCATCGTCGCCGCGCTGGAGACTGAAAAGCTGGTGATCGCGGCGACGCCGAACGGCCGCGTCCGCCTCGGGCCCACCATCATGCGGCTCGCCGCCTCGGTGCGCAGCGACTTCATCTCGCTGGCGCGTCCGCTGCTCGAACGGCTGTCGGCCGAACTTGAAGAAACGGTCGATCTGTCGACGGTGAAAAAAGATCATCTGGTCTTCATCGATCAGGTGATCGGCTCGCATCGCCTGCGCACCGTCTCCGCCGTCGGCGAGACCTTTCCGCTGTATTGCACCGCCAACGGCAAATCCTATCTGGCGCAATTGTCCGACACCGCGATCACCGCGTTGATCGGCGACACCTATGCGCCGCGCACACCGAAGACACACGCCAAATTCGACACGCTGCTTGCCGACCTCCGGGCTATCCGCAAGACCGGCGTCGCCTTCGACCGCGAGGAACACACGCTCGGAATCTGCGCCGCCGGTGTTGCCTTGCAGGACCCGCTCGGCAATTCGGTCGCCATCTCGGTGCCGGTGCCGACCCATCGCTTCGAAGCGCGGCAGACCTTTATCGCCGAAAAACTGCTGGCCACCAAGTACGAGCTGGAACACCGGATGAAATCCGCCGCCGGCTGATAGCCGCGGCGCCTAAAGTTAAAAAGGGAGGAAGTTATGAAAAAAATTCGCGGCATCGCGTTCGAGGAAAACCTCAAGAACAGCATGGGGCTGGAATTCGTCAATCTGTCTCATCGCTTCGGCTATCAGTCGCCGAACTGGCCCTATTTCGAGGACGTCAAGATCGAGCGCATCCATTACATGGCGAAGTCGGGCGTGCTGTCGCAGCGTATCACCACCTCGATGCACAACACCACGCATATCGACGCGCCGGCGCACGTCATCCAGGGCACTCCCTTCATCGACGAAGTGCCGCTGCCGCACTTCTTCGGCTCAGGCATCGTCGTCTCGATCCCGAAGAAGAAGTGGGAAATGATCACCTATGATGATCTCGAAAAGGCCGCCGGCAAGATCGTGCGCCCGCGCGACGTCGTCATCGTCAACACCGGCTGGCATCACCAGTACGAAGATTCGGAAGACTATTTCTGCAAGTGCCCGGGCTTCGTGCCATCGGCCGGCAAATGGTTCGTCGAGAAGAAGGTCAAGGTGGTCGGCCACGACACCCAGGCCAACGATCATCCGCTCGCCACCGCGATCGGCCCGCACCGCAATGGACCCTTACATCCGCATCTCCAGGCCGAATACAAGGAATGGTCCGGCGGCCGCGACTGGAAGGACGACTTCCCGGAATGGGAGCCGGTGCACCGCATTCTGTTCTCGAACGGCATCATGGGCATCGAGAATGTCGGCGGCGATCTCGACAAGGTCACCGGCAAGCGCGTCACCTTCGCCTATTTCCCGTGGAACTGGGATCGCGGCGACGGCTGCATCGTGCGGCTGGTCGCCATCACCGACCCGACCGGCAAGTATCGCATCGAGAAGGGGAGCAAGTTCTAATGCACGTCAAACGTTTCAAGGACGCCAAGCCTTACGACGCGCCCAATCACCGCGGCTACACGTCCCTGCGCTTGTTCGGCGCGGAAGCCGGCGGCACCAAGGGCCTGGTGTTCGGCTATTCGCACTTCCTGCCCGGTGGCGGCGCCGGCCCCGACGCCTCGCCGCCCGAGAAGGTCTATTTCGTCCTGTCCGGCGAACTGACCATCATCGTCGATGGCAAGGAAACCGTGCTGAAGGCCAACGACTCCTGCGTGATCGAGCCGAATGAGACGCGCGAGATCATCAATCGCGGCAACGAGGTCTGCTCGATCGTCGTCGCGGTGGCGATGCCGCCGAAGTGATCTTCTCCCTCTCCCCGCTTGCGGGGAGAGGGTCGGGGTGAGGGGCCGCTTACGAAGATGCCCCTCACCCGCTCGCTTCGCTCGCGACCTCTCCCCGTGAACGGGGAGAGGTGAAGAAAGAAGAGGAAACGAAAATGTCCGAAGCATTCCTTAAAAATCCGCTCGGCCTGTTTGACGTCAAGGGCAAGGTCGCCGTCATCACCGGCGCGTCCGGCGCTTTTGGCGCGCTCTCGGCCAAGGTGCTGGCCGGCGCTGGCGCCCATGTCGTTCTCGCCGCGAGCAAGCAGGACGAGTTGAAAAAGGTCGCCGCCGAATGCGAGGCGCTCGGCGCCAAGGCAACGATCGTCGCCTTGCGGCCATCGTCGGAAGACAACTGCGAAAAGATCGTCAAGGCCGCGGTCGACACGTTCGGCCGGCTCGACATTCTCGTCGTCGCCTCGGGCCTCAACAAGGTCGCCAAGATCGTCGACCAGAAGCCGGAAGATTTCCTCGACGTGATGGACGCGAACGTTACGCAATCCTGGTTGATGGCGCGCGCCGCCGGCAAGCAGATGCTCAAGCAAGGCGAAGGCGGCAAGGTCATCCTCACCTCCTCCGCGCGCGGCCTGCTCGGGCATCCGGCCGGCTACACCGCTTATTGCGCTTCGAAATCGGCGGTCGACGGCATCACCAAGGCGCTGGGTTGTGAATGGGGAGCGACGGGCATCACGGTCAATGCGCTGGGCCCGACGGTATTCCGCTCGCCGCTCACCGCCTGGATGTACGAAGACACCGAGCGGGCGCAAACGGTGCGCGCCGGCTTTCTCGCGCGTGTGCCGAAGGGCCGCCTCGGCGAACCGGAAGATCTCGCCGGGCCCCTGTTGTTCCTCGCCTCGAAGGCATCGGATTTCTACACCGGCCACATTCTCTATGCCGACGGCGGCTACACGGCGGGATAAAACATGAGCAGAGCGCGCATCGCCGTCATCGGCGCCGGCCTGATGGGCCACGGCATCGCGCAGGTGTTCGCGCTCGCTGGGCATGACGTCACCATCTATGACGCCTTCGCGGGTTCGCTCGAAACGGTCAAGGCGCGCATCCTCGCCAATCTGAAAGACCTCGGTGACGATCAAGGCGCGGTCGACCGTGTCACGCCGCAAGCCGATCTCGCCAGGGCGGTGGCCGGCGCCGACTACGTCGTCGAGGCCGTGCTGGAAGATCTGGCGCTCAAGCAGAAATTGTTCGGCGAGATCGAGCCGCTGGTGCGGCCGGACGCGATTCTCGCCAGCAACACTTCGGTCATTCCGATCACCGCGATCATGCAAGGGTTACAGCGCCGCGAGCGCGCGCTCGGCACCCATTGGTGGAATCCGCCGTTTCTGGTGCCCTTGGTCGAAGTGATCGAAACGCAGTGGACATCGCCGCCGACCGTCGACTTCACCATGCGACTGCATGCCGACGCCGGCAAGAAGCCCGCGCATGTGAAGAAGGACGTTCCCGGCTTCATCGGCAACCGGCTGCAACACGCCCTGTGGCGCGAAGCCATTTCACTGGTCGAGCGCGGCATTTGCGATGCCGAAACCGTCGACAGCGTCATCAAGGCGGCGTTCGGCCGCAGGCTCGCGGTGCTCGGGCCTCTGGAAAACGCCGATATGGTCGGTACCGATCTGACTTTGGCGATTCATCAGAACGTGCTCGCCGACATCGACAGCCGGCCGGGCCCATCGCCTTATCTCGAGAAGCTCGTCAAGGACGGTAAACTCGGTTTCAAGACGGGCGAAGGCTTCCGCGCATGGACGCCGGAGCAGCAGGCGGCATTGCGGTTGAAGGTCGTGCAGCATTTGAAAGCCGCCCGCGCCAGCGACAATTAGGACGAGGCGCATAAAAAAAATGCCCGGCAAATTGGCCGGGCATTTTCTTTTCGGTTGTCGAAGAGGCTAGTGCTTTTTCTTCTTCACGTCGCCGGCGCCGGTGATGCCGGGATTGAAGGACGGCGGATCGGACGCCGGAAAGCTCTCGTCGGAATTGACGGTGACCTTGTCTTCTTCCTTCTTGATGCGCGTCCGCTCTTCGTCGGCGTGCTCTTTCGGCTTTTCAGCTGTTTTGTCGGTCATGGCGTACCCCGAAATAATGGTGGCAACCGCCGTGCTGGCGGCTGGCTTCCCAAGATAACCGTCGCCATCCTGATAGGTTCCCGCTCTGGGAACCCTTACAAATCCTGCTTTATCCAGGCGTCCTGCACGTCCTCGCACCAGTTGCCGACGTTCCACTGGCCGAAAGCGCCAAGGCCGCCGCGTTCGTCCGCGCCTGAATAAACCGGCACATGCACGACCGAGAGGCCGTCATAGACATGCGCGGCTTTCAGCGCCGCGCGCAACGTGGCGGCGCCGTCGCCGCCCGACACGGCCAGCACGCCCGACACCGCCGACGCCATCTGGACATAATCGACGGCGACGCGGTCATTGGTCTTGAACTCGATCCCGTACTGCGCGAGTTGCAGCCCGCTGATCGCCGCCATGCGCCGGTTGTCGAAGATGACGATCATGCCGCGCACTTTGTGCTCGACCGCGTCGATCAACACCTGCGGGTTCATCATGAAGGAGCCATCGCCGGTGAAGGCGATCGAATAGCGCGGCGTCTCCGCCATAGCCGAAGCGAGCAGTGCGCTGGTCGCAAAGCCCATATAGGACGCGCCGGTCTCGGTGAAGGTGTCGCCGCTGCGGTCGTCCTCGACGATCTGAAAGCCATTGGCCTGCACGTCGCCGGCATCGAAGAACTTGGCGGCGTCCATCGACTTGGCAAAATCGGCGACGATCTTGATGGCCGCGGGTTGCGCCAGCACCGGCCGTCCCCAGACGTCGTCCAGCAAGGGCGGACAGTCAAAGCGCTGGCGCTTGAAGGCGGCCCATTCGGCCTTCTTCGCCGCGCAGGCGGTGAGCCATGCGCCCTTGTTCTCTTTGGCGTTCAACGCCTCACACTTCGCGGCGAGGCGCCCGGCGATCACGCCGATATCGCCGGTCAATGCGACCGTGTTGTTGTAATGCAGCGCGTCGTTGAGATCGCCGTTGATGTTGATGACGGCCTTCGCCTTTTTGTAGCCGATGCCGGAGCAGTCGGCCTGGCAGACGGCGCGCGAGCCGATGGCAATCAACAGGTCGGCCTCGGCCATCACGTAATTGCCGCTGATCGAGCCCTTCGAACCGCCGACATGCATGTTCTGCGCATGCGCATCCGGCAGCACGCCGGTCGAACCGGGCGACAGCGCAACGGCGCCGCCTGACGCTTCCGCAAGATGCCGCAATGCCGCGTCATAGCCGCGCGTGCCGCCGCCGGCCTTGATCACGATACTGCCGGCCTTTGCGATCATTGCCGCGGCTTCGTCAAGCGCTGCGTCGTCCGCCGGCGCCATCTTTGACAGCGCGGGACGCGCCGGCAGGCCGGCGAGATTGACCTTCAGCCGCGCCGGCTGCGTGTTGAGCGGCAGCAACAAATAGAATGGCCCGGCCTTGTAAGGATGATTCACGGCAAGCGCGCCGCGCCGCAGCGCATCGCGGATCGCTTCCGGCGTGTGCAGCACGTATGAGCCACCGAGAATCGCCGTCATGCGGCCGAAGGCGCCCTGCTCCTCCTTCGGCACCTGCTGCATATTGTAGCCTTCGCCGAAGGTCGTCTCGTCGCCATAGATATGATAGACGCCGACGCCGTTCGACGCCGCGGCGAGCGAGCCGGCGAACGCCTGCATCGCGCCCGGCCCGATCGAGGTGACGACCGCCGCCAGTTCGCCATATTGCCAACGCAGCGCGGTGGCCGCATGCGCCATCTCGACTTCGTTGCGGCAGTTGATCGTGCGCGTCGCGCCTTCTTCCTCGTAAATACGCAGCACATTTCCCAGGTCGGTCGAGCCGTGGCCGAAAATGGCGAAGTATTTGCGTACGCCCTGCTTGAGAAGACCGAGCACCAACGCTTCCGACAAGGTCGTTTCGATCATCTTAGGCAAGGTGCCGTTGGCCAGCGCCTGTTCGATGCCACCGGCCGCGACGACCGCGCGGGCGCGGGCGCGGACATCGGCTGTTGGGTCGCTCTGATTGAGCATCACGCGGCACCTTTCTGTTCTTGCAGGAAGGCATCGACGATCGGATTCCACTCCTGCCAATGGCGGCGGTATGAATAATGGCCACCCTCTTCAACGATAACAAGCTTCGAGCCGGCGACCGCTTTGTGTAGGTCCTCCGACTGGTAGGACGGCACGGTGGCGTCATCGCGCGTGCCGATGATCAGCGACGGGTTCCTTATCTTGCGCAGCTCGGCGGTGCGGTCGTGCGTCATCGTCATGTCCAGACGCGCCGCCAGCACATCGACCGGCGCCACCGTTGCCAGCGCGCGGCGCTCCAGCTCCATCACCTTGTCGAGGTCGTAGCGGAACTGCATCGCGCCGTTGGTGAACAGCGACGACACTTTGACGTATTCCTCCGGCCCGTAGGACAGCGCGATGCGTTTGCGCGTCATCTGCACGCGGGTGATGTATTCGTCGGCTTTCACCCAGGTATTGGAAAACACGCAGCAGTTCAGGCGATCGGGATAGTCGATGGCGAGGTTCTGCAGCACGCAGCCGCCGGTCGAGGTACCGGCTACGTGGGCCCTGGCGACGCCGAGCGCATCGAGCAGGGCCACGGCGTCGCGCGCCAATGCCTGCGTCGAATACCCATCGCTCGGCTTATCGCTGTCGCCAGCGCCGCGATGATCGAAGGCAATGCAGCGGTAGCGCTTGGAGAAATGCGCCATCTGGAATTCCCAGGCATTGAGCAGCCCGACCAGTCCCGGAATGAACAGGAAGGCGGCCCCCGCGCCGCGCTCCTCGTAATTCAGCGTGATGTGACCGACATCTATGCGCGGCACATTTATTCTCCGTTTTTGAGAACATCGGCGACGTCGATAGCGCGGCCTTCCCTGGCGCTGCGCACGCCGGCGGCGATCACCGCCAGATTGCGCGATGCCCAGAAGCCACCGGTCTCTGGCTCCGTGCCGTCGCGGACGCAGTGCACGAACTCGTCGAGCTCCTCGCGGATGGCGTCGTTGGCTTGCGTCGGCACCGGCGTCGCCTTGGTCTCGCCGCGCTTGAGATGCCGCAGGCCGTTGAACAGATCATAGTAGGCGGAGGCTTCCTTGCCGTAGATGTTCATCATGTAATATTCGGACGCGGACGCGTAGGACGCCGTCAGGTTGGAAATCGCGCCGCTCTCGTGTTCGAGAATGAGATTGGCGATGTCCGGGTTGTCGCCCGGCAGCACCAGCCGGTTCGACATGCCGGACACGCGCTTGACCGGACCCATCAGGAATTCCAGGACGTCGACATAATGGATGCCGATCTGCAGCATGACGCCGCCCGGCATGCCGGCGGCCTGATAACGCCAGGACGACAGGTCGATCTTGCCCAGCCGGTCGCGGCTGATATTAGCCTCGGCCTGGACCAGCCTGCCGAAACGGCCGGCATCGATCTCGGACTTTATCCAGCGGAAATGGGATTCGCGGCGGCGCTGGTAGCCGAGCGCCAGCACCACGCCGGCCTTCTTGCAGACCTCGTCGATCGCCAGGCCCTCGGCGACCGAGTTGGCGATCGGCTTGTCGAGGAAGACGTGCTTGCCCGCCTTGGCCGCCTGCGCGGTGGTTTCCAGATGAATGCTGTTCGGCGTCGTGTTGATGATCGCCTCGATCGAGGGATCGTCGAGGATCGACTCGTAGCTTTCGGCCTGCGCGCAATTGTATTTTTTGGCGAAATCGGCGCGCTTGTCCGGCGACCGGGTGAAGCAGGTGGCGATATCGAACAGGTCGGAACGCTTGCAGGCATCGGCCAGAACGTCCGACCACCAGCCGATACCCAGCACGGCAACACGCAACGGCTTTACAGTCATGAATTATCTTCTTTGTCTCTTGGAAAATTAACGCCGCCGCGATGCAGGTCCCATCGCGGCGGCGCGAACGACACTCTTTAGTTCGCCTTGGTCGTCTCGGCGGCCTCCTTCAGGATCGGCGCCCAGCGCGGGATATCGGCTGCGACGGCCTTGCGCAGGAATTCCGGCCCGCGCTCGGCTTTCGGCGGCACGGTGCCGCCGAGCTTGCCGAGCCGTTCCGCGGTCGCCGGGTCGTCGAGCGCCTTGTCGAGCGCATCAGCGAGCTTGGCGATGATCTCCTTCGGCGTGCCTTTCGGTGCGTACACGCCGCTCCAAATATTGAGATGGAAGGTCGGCACGCCGGCTTCCTGAGCCGTCGGCACATCCGGGATGACCGAGAGACGATTGGGACCGGCGACCACCATGCCTTTGACTTTGCCGCCCTGGATCGCCGACACCATGACGACGGCCTGTTCGCAGGCGATGTCGATATGGCCGCCCATCAGGTCGTTCATGCCGGGACCCATGCCGCGATAGGCCACCATCGTCGGCTTGATGCCGGCGACGGCGTTGAACAGCAGGCACGCCATGTGCGAGGTGCCACCGACGCCGCCATGCGCCTGCTTGGCGTCGGCACCCTTCGCCTTGGCCCAGGCGATGAACTCCGGCAGCGTCTTGGCCGGAATGTCGTTCTTGATCGAAACGGCCGCCGGCGCGTTCGCCGACATGCCGATCGGCTCGAAGTCTTTGTTCGAATCGTATTTTAGATTCGGATAGAACGACGGCGCCGCGATGATGGTGCCCATGCTGGCAGCGAACACGGTGTAGCCGTCGGGCGCCGCTTCCGCCGCGCGCGTCGCGCCGATTGTGCCACCGGCGCCGCCGACGTTTTCGATCACGATATTCTGGCCGAGATGCCGACTCATCGATTCCGCCGCAATGCGGGCGACGATGTCGCTCGGCCCGCCCGGCGGAAACGGCACGATCATGACGATGTTCTTGGTCGGATAACCCTGCGCGTGAGCCGGCGCCAACCCGCCAAGCAAAACCGGCGCCACTAGTGCCGCACCGAGCAGAAGTATTTTCTTCATCGTTACCTCCCTGTGTTTGAGCATTGTTTCGTCCCGTCTTTTGTTGGCGCCGATCTTCGTTAGAGTCTGAGTTCGCCGCCTATCAAGCCTGCCTTTGCCGCCGCCGTGAACAGGGCATCGTCGTGGGTAACCAGCATGGTAACATTGGTCTCGTGTCGCAAAACGAGGTTCAGCCAGCGCAACTGGCCGAGCACCGCGCCTTTGTCTTCCTTGACCCAGGGCGCCGCCTTGCCTTTGACCTGCGCGATATTTTCCAGCACCCAGCCGACATCGACGCTGTGCAGGATTTCGCGCCCGGACTGCAGCGCGATATAAACCATTTGATGATCGGTCGAATGTCCGGCCGCCTTGATCAGGACGATGCCCGGCGCGATCGGATAGTAGTCGCCATAATCGAAGATGACGAACTGATTGATCCGCTCTGCGCTCATCGCCAGATGGGGCTTGTGCGGCGTATTGAGCAGGCAGCGCGCGGTTTCTACCGTCACGAATGTCTTGGTGGCCAACGCATCGAAATTCGTCGCCTGCGTCACGCCCGCGGCATGGTCGGCATGAAAATGCGTCAGTACGATCATGCGCGCGTCGGCGAGCGCCTTCTGCAATTGGGCGAACGCCTCCGGGAAATACGGCTCGCGCTTGTCCGGCGTCGAAAATGAATCGTGCGTTTCGCGGTCCATGCCGGAATCGATCATCACCGTGCAATCGCGATAGACCACCTGAAACGCCGTGCGCGGCATGGTGATCGGCGTATCGTCGCCGCCTTCGATGACGACCTTGGCGGGACGGATGGAGGCCGCGACGCGGACGCCGTTGACGGCAATAGGCCAGTCACCCGGCAGCACACCGGCGAGCCGGCGGATCACACGCAGATCGGCGGCGAACGGAACCTCGCGCACCTCAGCCATATCCGTCACGCCCGCGACACTCATGCTTGCTCTCTATTCGGCGGCTTGCGTCGCCATCGTTTCGCGCCTGGCCTTCTCGCGCATCGCCAGCAGGATTTTCTCGGGCGTCGCCGGCAGGTTGAACACGCGCACGCCGACAGCATCGTAGATCGCATTCATCACGGCGGGAATGGTCGGCACCATCGCCGGCTCACCAATGCCCTTGACGCCGAGCGGCCCGATTGGATCAGGATCCTCGATGATGATCGAATTGACGCGCGGCACGTCGAGCGAAGTCGGCAGGATGTATTTGGCAAAGCCCGACGTCGAAGCGTGGCCGTCCTTGAGCTGATAGTCTTCCATCAGGCCCTGGCCGATCGCCTGGACGATGCCGCCTTCGATCTGGCCTTCGACGCCCTGCGGATTGACGGCGCGGCCGACATCATGCGCCGCCCACACCGCCAGCACTTGAACTTCGCCTGTCACCGTATCGACTTCGACTTCCGCCACCTGACAGCCGAACACATAAGCCTGCCAAGGGCGGCCGGAGCCGTCGCCATCTTTGCCGTCTGCAATGGCGGTAGTGTCGGTGCCGAACGTGGCGGAGCCGATCGGCACCACGCCGCGATTTTTGGCGCAGGCCACCGCCTCGCCCATGCTGATGCGATGATTGGTGTTTTCGGCCCAGATTTCGCCATTGCCGGTGCGGATCGTCTCCGCGGCAACGTCCCACATGCCGGCCATGACATCGACCAGGCGCTTGCGCGCTTCGCGCGACGCCAGCGCCACGACATTGCCGATCATGTAAGTCTGGCGGCTGGCGCCGGCATGCGCCGCTTCCGGCGCGCGCGCGGTGTCGTTGTCGCCGATGACGACATGCTCCGGCTTGACGCCGATCTCGTGCGCCGCGATCTGCGCCAGCACGGTGAGGATGCCCTCGCCGATTTCAGTAACGCCAGTGACGATCTTGGCGGAGCCGCCGTCATCGATTTCGGCCCAGGCGGCGGCGCGGTCCACCGTCGCCGTGCGCGCGATGCCATACCAGCAGGCCGCCATGCCGCGTCCGCGTTTGCGTGCCATGCGCCTACTCCGCCGCTTCTTGTGTGCCGGTCGCGGCGAACCGCGTGCCGAGCGTCACCGAGGGCCGCACGTCATCGTGGCCGAGATCGCCGCGCGTTCCGCCGCGCACTGTTGGCGCGCCCGCTTCCCAGCCGGAGGCCTGTTCGGCCGCGTCCAGCGCGCGCATCAGACTGACCGAGCCGAGCGTCTGCTTGGTATGCGTCGTCGCGCCATCGCGCATCGCGTTGATGCGGCGAATTTCAAACGGATCGAGGCCGAGCCGCTCGGCTATAATGTCGAGCTGGCTTTCGGTGGCGAATTGCGTCTGCAAGGCGCCGAAGGAGCGGAAAGCGCCGGAGGGCGTGTTGTTGGTATAGATGCCATAGGTGTCAATTCGGACGTTGGGAATGTTGTAGGGCCCGGCGGCGAGAATGGCCGCCTTGCGCATGACTCCCTCGGTCGACAGGCCGTAAGCGCCGCCGTCGCACACCATGCGCATCGCCAATGCCTTGATTCGTCCGTCACGCATCACGCCCATGCGCAAGGTCGTGCGCGACGGATGCCGCTTGGCGGTCGAGATGATCGACTCCTCGCGGGTATAAACGAGGCGCACCGGCCGCATGGCCTTCATCGCCAGAAGCGCGAGCATGCCCTGATAGATCATGTCTTCCTTGCCGCCGAAGCCGCCGCCCACGGGGCTCATGATGAAGCGCACCTTGCTGATCGGCTTGTCGATGATGCGCGCCAGCATATGCCGGTGATGGGTGATGTTCTGGCTCGGCGACACCACGGTCACCACGTCGTCGTGATCGACATAGGCCAGGCCCGCTTCCGGCTCGAGATAGGCGTGCTCGATGGCCTGCGTCGAATAGCTCTCTTCGATGACCAGGTCGGATTCGGCAAAACCCGCCTCGACGTCGCCTACGCGAATGGGAATGTGCTTGGTGATATTATCCGGCGCATAGTCGTGAACCACCGGCGCACCTTGCAGCATCGCCTCGTCCGGATCGAACACCGGCGCCAGTTGTTCGTAAACCACCTTGATGGCCGCCACCGCGCGCTTGGCAGTGAGCGCATCCTCGGCCGCCACCGCGGCGATGGCTTCGCCGACATAACGCACCTTGCCGCGCGCCATGATCGGCTGGTCGTGTACGAACACGCCGAAGCCGTCCTTGCCCGGCACATCGGCCGATGTGATGACGCTCTCGACGCCAGCAATCGCCAGCGCCGCCGACGTATCGATCGACACGATGCGCGCATGGGCATGCGGCGAGCGCAGAACCTGCACATGCAGCATGCCCGGCATGGTCATGTCGCCAGCATATTTCAGGCGGCCGGATACTTTGCTCGGCGCATCGATGCGCCGCACATTCTTGCCGATCACCTCGCCGTCGGCGGTGTCGGTCTCCAGCAGCGCCGTTGCCGGCACGCGACCGTTCTGCACGTCGCGCGCCAGCTCGACGGCGTCGAAGATTTTCTGATAGCCAGTGCAACGGCAGATATTGCCGCCAAGCCGTTCCTTGATTTCCTCGCGGTCGGCGAAAGGATTTGCGCGCAACGCCGCCGTCGCCGCCATCACCATGCCGGGAATGCAGTAGCCGCACTGGCTGGCCCCGGCCTTGTGAAAGGCCTTCTGCAGAACGGAAAGTTCGCCGGACTTGGCCAGCGACTCAATGGTGTCGATCTGCGCGCCTTGCGCCTTCGCCACCGGCATCAGGCAGGACTTCATCAGAACGCCATCGACGAACACCGAACAGGTGCCGCATTCGCCGGCGCCGCAGCCTTCCTTGTTGCCGGTGAGATTGAGATCGTCGCGCAGGAAATCGAGCAGCCGCAGATGCGGCTTGGCATCGCGCGACACCTTGCGGCCGTTGATCGTGGCGTTGAGGCGGACATCAACCATAAGCGGCTTCCAGCTCTTGCGTCAGCGCGTCGGGCGAGGCGCCGGCGCGCTTGGCGGCGGCGATCAGGCCGCGCACCAGAAAGCCGCGCACGACGTCGCGGCGATATTCCTGTCGTGAGCGCGACTGCACCAGATCAAGCGGCATGTCGGCCGCCTCTTCCAACAATTCGCCAGTGAGCCTCTTGCCGCGCAGATGATCTTCGATTTCGCGCAAGCGGCGCGGCACCGGTCGAATGCCGGCGATTGCCAACCTTGTGTCTTCGATCGTGCGGCCGTCGCGGTCGAGCTTGACCATGACGGCGAGGCAGACGACGGAAATGACCAGCGAGCGGCGATGACCGACCTTCTCGAAGCTGCCGCCGAAACCGGCAAGCGCGTCGCATTCAAAGCCGGTGACCAATTCGTCTTCGGCGAGCTGCGTCTTGCCCGGGCCGGTGATGAATTCGCGCAACGGCATGCTGCGGCTGCCTTTCGCTGACGCCAGTTCGACGATGGCGTCATGCGCCTCGAGGCAGGGCGTGGCATCGGCTGCCGGCGAGGCGTTGACGACATTCCCGCCGAGCGTCGCCTGAGCGCGAATCTGATCGTCCGCGAACCACACGGCGCAGCGCGGCATCGCCGGCATGGCGCGTCCCAGCGCCGCGTCGTCAAGGAATCGCTGGATCGGCGTCGCCGCGCCGAGGCGCACGCGCTTGTCGCCGATCTGGCGTTCGTTCAGTTCGGGAATTTTGGTGACGTCGATCAGCACCGGAATCTCGACGTCGCCGGCCCTGCCCTCGCGCGCCCACGGCAAAGTGTCCGTGCAACCCGCGACGACGCGATAGCGTCCGCGATGACGCTCCATCGCGGCGAAGGCTTCGTCGAGCGAAGCAGGCGTGAGATATTCGTCGCAGATGAGCATGACACCTCTTTATCCCTCCCCGTCTTCGGGGAGGGTGGACGCGAGCAATTGCGAGCGGCCGGGTGGGGCCAAATTCGACGCAACCCCACCCGGCTCGCATACGCGAGCCACCCTCCCCCTCCGGGGGAGGGATAAGATTACTCCGCCGCGACCTTGTTCACGGCATCGTACTTCGCCTTGACCACCACCTTGATCGCGTCTTCGACACGGTCCTTGGCGTAGCGGATCGCGGTCGGCAGATCGTCGAGCGGGAATGTGTGCGTGTGGATCAAGGTGGCGTCGAAGCGCTTCTGCTTCATGAAGGCCTCGGCGCGATGCGTCGCGCTCTTTCCCTCGCCGCGGATGCCGTACATGTAGATGTTGTTGCGCACGATATGCGCGACGTCGACCGGCACTTCCTCATGCGCGAAAGCGGCAAGGCAGACGCGGCCGCCGCGATTGACCATGCGCACAGCATCGTTGACCGCCGTGGTGGCGGCGGAACATTCGACCACATAGTCGACGCCCTTGCCGCCGTTGAGTTTCTTCACTTCGGCGACGACATCGGGCGTTTTGCGGATGTTGATGACCGCGTCGGCCCCAAGCTGACGGCCTATCTCCAGCCGGTTGTCGCGCGTGCCGGTGAGAATGACGGGCTGCGCGCCGAGCGCCTTGGCGACCGCGACCGCCATCAGGCCGATCGGGCCGGGTCCGGTGACGACGACGCTTTCGCCGGCAACGAGGCCGCCGAGTTCGGTCAGCGCGTACATCGCGGTGCCGGCGGTGACGACCAAAGTACCTTCCTCATCCGTCATCTCGTCCGGAATGGCGACGAGTGTGTTGATGTGGTTGACCTGATATTCGCAGAAGCCGCCGTCGGTGGTGAAGCCGTTGGCGCGGTGGTTCTTGTCGACGTCGCCGTAGTTCAGGCCGTAGTTGTGGCACGACGTGTACATGCCTTCGCGGCAGCGCTTGCACTGGCCGCAGCCGGCGTGAATTTCCACCGCGACGCGCTGGCCGAGCTTGTATTCGTCGACGCCGAGCCCAAGAGCGACAACAGTGCCCATATATTCGTGGCCAGGCGTAAAGCCCTTGTTGAACGGCAGGCCGCCCTGAATCGAGGCCGGCGGGCCGTGATAGATGATCTCCAGATCGGTGGCGCAGATCGCCACCGCGTCGATGCGCACCAGCACCTCGGCCTTCTTCGGCACCGGCGTCGTTTTTTCCGTCATGCTGAGCTGACCGGGATCGCCGAGCACCCAGGCGCGCATGGTGTCGGGAATCGGAAATTCGTTATGGTTCGTCTTAACGCCGGCGGGTGCGTACATCGTTCCTCCAGAAATATTTTGATGAGCTTTTTTTGACGTCCCGATCAGCTGGCGGCGGCCTGTGCCTGATCGGTTGTGGTTTGGGTCGCCGGGGCGCCGAATTGCGCCGAGAGTGCGCGGCTCGCCGCGACGATTTCGTTGCGCATCAGCGCGAGATGTTCGTCGGTCGCCCGCATGGTCGGCGTCGAGGCGCTGATGGCGCCGATCACCGTGCCGGCCTGATCACGGATGGCGGCACCGATGCAAATGACGCCGGGCAGGATTTCCTCGCGGTCCATCGAGTAGCCATTGCGGCGAACGTGCCGCAGATCCTCGATCAGCGCCGGAAATTCGGTGATCGTGTTCGGCGTGTAGCGCTTCATGCCGTGTGCGACCAGGCGCTTCATCTCGTCTTCCGGCAGCCAGGCCATGATCGCCTTGCCGAGCGAGGTGGCGTGTGGCGCGTCGACCTTGCCGATCCGGCCGGAATCGACCCGTACGGCGTGGCGGGCTTCGCGCCGCGCCACAGTGACGACATTGTCGCCCTGCAGCGAGGCGAGGTGGACGGTTTCGCCGGTGGCGGCGTTCACCGTCTCGAGATAGGGCTGGGCGCGGCGGGGAAGATCGACCTGCAGGCAGGCATGACCAAGATAAAGAATACGCGCGCCGAGAGCATAGAGGCGGCGGCCGGGAACTTTGGCGGCGAAGCCGCGCTGGATCAGGGTCGCCAGCAAATGATGGCAGGTGGAGATGTTGAGGCCGGTGCGGACCGAAAGGTCGGTCAGCGTGGCCTCGCCCCCGGCCTCGGCGATGGTTTCCAGTAGAAACAGCGCTCGGTCGACGGACTGAATGCTGTGGCGCTCGCCTTCGGTGCGCGCGCGCGGCGGACGGGCCTTTAAGCCGGGCCCTGGCAGGATCGTTGCATCCATTGTTTGTTTTCTCCCTGCGCCAAGGGAAAACTTATGCGGCATAAGAGTCAAGATCATTTCAGCATGCCGTACGTTGATTTCATATTGTGAAATTTGGACAAAAAGGCCCGCTGGCTTAGGGCCTCGCGGGCTGATCCGTCATATTTGCGCGAGAAAAGCTTTACCTAGGGAATCGCGGCAGACGCAGCTTCACGCTGACCGCAGGACGACGCAGAAAAGTCGTCGCGAAGGCGTAACCGAACCAGCGCAGATAGGCCGGCAATCAGCTGATCACGTGAAAGCGGCTGGCGCAGACGATATCGGCGCCGGCTTCGGCCTTGCCGACCATGGCGTCGACGATGGCACCGTTGAAATCGTCGTCGGCCGGATAAACCATGACGAAAGGAGCGCGGCTGGCGGCGAAGCCGGCCATGATCGCACCATGCGCGCCGCGTCCCGGATTGCGCACTAATTCAATATCGAGCCCTTCGACGCGCGCCGGATTGGCCTTGATCGTCGTCATGCGCTAGTAAACGACGTTGGCATTCTTGAGGAAGCCCCAGATATCGACCACCGGCTTGCCGGCGAAGTCGGCATCGCGATAGGCCGAATGCGGCGTACACAGAATCAAAAGATCGCTTTGCTCGACTACGCGATCGAGCGGCTGGATCGTCGGATCGGTCGTGACGAAAGGATCGGCGGTCAACACGTCTTTCGCGCAGGTCTGCAGCGTGCGCTTGAGCTTGTAGCTCAAGGAGGCGCGCGTATCGTCGATCTCGGCCTTGAACGCCATACCCAGCAGTCCAACCGTCATGTTGGCCAAATCGTAGCTGCGCTTGAGGTCGGCGATTAGCTGCAGCGCCAGGCCTTCATTCACCTGCATCGCCGCGTGGCCTAAATTGAACTGATTGCGCGCGAAAGCCGCGAGCTGCATCGTATCCTTGAACAGGCAGGGGCCCGCGGCGAAGCCCGGGCCCGGCAAGGTGCGCGCGCGCGGATAATTATGCTTCATCGCCTTCATGATCGCCGTGTAATCGGCGCCGGCCGATTTCGCGATCATATAAAACTGATTGGTGGCGGCGAATTCGATATAGCGATAGGCATTGTTGAATAGCTTGGCGAGTTCGGCCTCGAGCGGAGCAACGACCACGACTTCCGGCGCTATCCGGTTGAACAACGCCACCGCTTCTTCGATTGCTTCGGGCGAAGTGCCGCTGACGATTTGCGGCATCTCGCGCAGTTCCTTGATGCCGTAACCTTGCACGACCCGTTCCGGGCAGAAGGCGATTTTGTTCTTGCGGCCGAGACGGGCCAGATAAGTATGCAGCCAGTCGGTCGTTCCCGGAAATACGGTCGAGCGCAGCACAATCAACTGGTCGTCCGCGATGTACGGCAGCAGGTCGTCCATGCAGCGCTGCACCGCGGCGGTCACCGGATTGAGAAATTCATCGACCGGGGTACCGATGGTGACGACGACCGGGCCGGAACCGCGAATTTGGGTTGGCGATGAGGTGAAGATCAGCCGATTCTCCGCCAGCGCCTTTGCCAGCAGCGGCGCCGCGCCGTGTTCGATGAATGGCAGCTTGCCCGAACGAAGCGTGGCCAACGTCGCCTCATTGAGGTCGTTGACGTTGACGGTCATGCCCGCTTCGGCGAAAGCCAGCACGAGTGGAATTCCTACATGGCCGGCTCCGCCAACAACGGTGATATCCGCTATCGGGCTGCTGCCTTTGGCCACCATTTCAGGGCTTTTTGACGGAGAGTTCACTGGACACCTTTTCGTAGCTTCCTGACCGATATAGCAGATAACCCAATAAGTTGCGCCATAGGCATCCGCGGCATCGGCGGCATCGGCGGCATCGGCGGGCGACACCACAGACTGCATAGGCCGTGGCCAGCCCTCCCTGCAATTGATTCTTTGGGTTTCTATAGGGATTTGCGGTTTTCGGTCGCTGAGGTGCGTCCACCTGCTTTTCGCATATTCTTTAGGGCACCTCGAACTATGCTCGTTCAGCGCATTTTCTACCATCCGGCGCGCACCGTTAGCCGATTTCGAGAGTGATTTTCCGCCGCAGCGGCTTCGTTTTGTCCACCCGGCAGGCCCTTTCGAGCGCTGTGGGCGGACTGTGCCTCAT
>CANKBJ010000025.1 GCA_947479905.1 Bradyrhizobiaceae bacterium | reverse complement strand
TTCGAGCGGCGAATATAATTTTCTGGCGCGAACCTATCAACCAATCTTCGGCTTTCTCGCCGGCTGGCTGTCGGCGACCGTCGGCTTTGCCGCGCCGGTCGCACTCGCCGCGATGGCCTTCGGCGAATACGCCAGGCCCTTGCTGCCCGGCGTGCCGCCGCTGGCGCTCGGGCTCGGCGTCATCTGGCTGGTGACGGCGTTTCATCTGTCCGGCATCCGCTACGGTTCGGCGTTCCAGAACATATCGACCATCGTCAAACTCGTGCTGATTGTCGCTTTCATCGTCGCCGGCGTCGCCTTCGCGTCGCCGCAACCGGTTTCGTTCGCGCCGTCGTCCAGCGATGTGAGCCAGATCCTAAGTGCCGCTTTCGCCATCAATCTGGCCTTCGTGATGTATGCCTATTCCGGCTGGAACGCCTCGGTCTACATCATCGACGAACTGCACGAGCCGCACCGCACCTTGCCGCGCGCCTTGTTCACCGGCGTCGCCGTCGTCTCGCTGCTTTATATCGCGCTGAACATGGTGTTCCTCTACACGACGCCGGTTGCGAAATTCGCCGGGCAGATCCAGGTAGCGACCATCGTCGGCGACCATATTTTCGGACCGATCGGCGGCGGTCTTCTCGGCGCATTGATCTGTCTCGGGCTGATTTCGTCGGTCAGCGCGATGATGTGGATCGGGCCGCGCGTCACCATGGTGATGGGCCAGGATTTTCCGCTGTTGCGCGTATTCGCGCGGACATCGAAACACGGCGTGCCGTCCTTCGCCATCGTCTTTCAGCTTCTGGCCGCCAGCCTGCTGCTGCTGACGCAGAGCTTCGAGGCGGTACTCGAATTCATCCAGTTCAGCCTGACTTTGTGCTCGTTCTTCACCGTGCTCGGCGTGATCGTGCTGCGTATCACCAAGCCTTCGCATCCGCGCCCGTATCGCACCTGGGGTTATCCGGTAACGCCGCTGATCTTCCTGTCGGTGACCGGCTTCATGCTGTATTACCTCCTGGTCAGCCGCCCGATGGAATCGCTCGCCGGCGTCCTGCTGATGCTTGCCGGCCTGGTTCTCTATGCGATTGCACAAAATTATCCCGCCGATGCGGCCAATGAAAAAGTGACGGTCGTCAAATGATGCGCTTTACTCCTGTTGCGGTCGCGGTCGCCGGCTATCTTGCTTTGGCTGTTTCCCCCGCGCTTTGCGCCGGCGCCGCGAGCGTCGACGACACCGCGCGCTATCTCGCCGGCATGCCGCCGTCGGCCAATTCGCCGCTGGCGCCGTTGACCAAAAGCGCTCACTGGCAGCAGCACGCCAAGACGATGGACCGGGCCTTTGCCCAGGTCGAGAAGACGACCTTGGCGCCGATACGCGAATGGTCGGCCGCCCATCTCACCTCGCCGCAGAAGGCGATGTTTTACATGTTCAGCGGTCCGGACTTCCTGTTCGCCGATGCCTTCTTTCCGAAAGCGTCGACCTATGTCCTCGCGGCACTCGAGCCTGTCGGCGACATTCCCGATGTTCTGAAACAGCAGCGCCACGGCGAAACGGTCGGCCTCGGCCAACTGCAGACCGCGATGCGCACGCTGCTGTCGATCAGTTTCTTCATCACCAAGGAGATGCGCGAGGACATCAGCGAATCCTCGCTGCGCGGCACGATACCGGTCCTCTATGTTTTTCTGGCGCGCAGCGGCAAGCAGGTCCGCTCGACCAGCCTGGTTTACATCGATGCGCAGGGCGACGTTCATCCGGAAGTAAAGAACGCCAAATCCGGCGCGCACGGCGTCAAAATTGTCTTTGCCGGCGCCGACGGCGTCGAGCGCACGCTCTATTATTTCACCACCAATCTTGACAATACCGGCGCCAGGACCGGCGGTTTCCTCAAGTTTCTCGACAATCTCGGGCCGGCCGACAGCTTTCACAAAAGCGCGTCCTACCTGATGTTCAAGAACGAGTTCTCGCGTATCCGCGACTTCATCGTCGCCAAGAGCGCCACCGTGGTGCAGGACGACAGCGGCATCCCGATCCGTTACTTCGACGCCAAGGCGTGGCAGTTGCGGCCGTTCGGCCGCTACCTCGAGCCGCTCGATATATTCCCCGAGGGTCGCCAGCCGAAGATCCGCGAGCTGTTCGAGAAAAGCAGCGCCGGCAAGCTCAATTTCGGCCTCGGCTATCGCTGGCGGCCGGGCGAGTCGAACCTGCTGCTGGCGGTCAAACGTCCCGGGGGCTGAAAAAGCCGGCGGCCAGTAAGCCGCTGGCCTGCGCACTGAGGCGTTAACTTTTCGGTTTGCCGAATCAGCTAGTGCATTGGCCTACTCGAAGCGGAGGGGTCGCAATGCGCGTGCGCTTGAAAGCCGACGGACGGATCGTCGAGATCATGCCCGACGGCCAGGAAAAGACCGTCGAGCACCGGGACCCGGCCGCCTTCGTGCGCCATGTGCGCGCGCGCTGCGGCCTGACCCAGGCGGCATTCGCCGAACGCATCGAAGTGCCGATCGAGACCGTGCGCAACTGGGAGCAGGGCAAGCGCAATCCGCGCGGGCCGGCGAGAGCGCTGCTCAAGCTGATCGACAGCGCGCCGGAAGCGGCCTTCGCCGCGCTAGGTGGCAGAAAGCGCTAGACCGCCAGCCGTTGCCGCGGCCGGTAGCGCGCGATGCGCATCAGCAGGCCCATCGCGAACAACGTGCCGATATAGACGGTGAGCTGCAATTCGGTCGGCCGCTCGGTATAGCCGATCAAGGTATGCATCAGCTTGCCGAGGATGCTGCCTTCCGACAAAATCCACGACGTGTCCCAGACCGTATTGCCGAGGACTTCGGCAAAGCCGGCATTGTTGAGAAACTGCACAGAACTCGCGGCCATCCCGGCGGCGAGCAGCGCGATCAGCCAGCTCGTCACCGAAAAGATGTAGCGCTGCGGGATGGCCAGCAGCCCGAAATAGGTCAGCGCGGTGAAGGCCGCGCCGGCGACAATGCCGAGCAGGCCGCCGAGCGCGATCGACACGCCGGACGTGCCCGACGCCAGAATGCCGTAGAGGAACAGCACGACCTCGGAGCCTTCGCGCAGTACCGCGACGCCGATGACGACGGCCAGCGCGGTCAGCGGCTTGGCGCCTTCGCTGACGGCGGTGCCGACATTGCGCATTTCGGCGGCGATCTCGCGGCCGTGCCGCGCCATCCAGGCGTTGTGCCACATCAGCATCACCACGGCGATGGCGAGGATGCCGGCGTTGAACAGTTCCTGACCGGAGCCCTCGAACGCCTGCGAAATGGCGCCGGCGAAAGCCGCGACAATGGCCGCGCCGAGAACGCCGGCGCCGATGCCGATCGAGATCCAGCGGCCGCGGCCCTCGACGCCGCGCGTCGCCGCCATGACGATGCCGACGATCAGGCCGGCTTCGAGAACTTCACGAAAGACGATAATCAGTGCGCCAAGCATGATGTTATTCCGCCAACCCTGTTTTATTCAGCAATGACCACGCCCTTGGCGGTGGCTTCATGAAACTCGCCGACGAAGGGATAGCGGCCGGGCTTGAGCGGCCCGATGCGCACGGTGCCGCTGGACTTGCCGGGAATGACCTTCTCGACCTTGAGAATGTTGCTTTCGAATTCCTCGGCGGTGGCGTCTTCATTGACCACGGTGATGATGACCCGCGTATTGGCCGGCACCTTCAGCTCTTCCGGGGTGAACTTGTGGTCCTTGATGGTCAGCTTGAAATCCTGCGCTTGAGCCGTCGCCGGCGACAGGGCCACCAGGGCGGCAATGGCAAAAGGCACGAAAAGGGCGATCGTCCGGCGCATGGCTGTTCCCATTGGTTCGACGAGGCTCACAAAACCACTATCGCGAGCCGATGCAAGTCCTTATTTTTACTCTTGAATTATTCCAAACTGAGGGTGCCGGCTAATCGCTTGCGGCATCAGCGGATGCGCCATTTTGCGTGCGCACAATTGTCCCGCGGTGTAAGCGCGCGGTCCGGCGGCCGTCATACGGGCTGGCCGCGGTGCCCGGGTTGGCAGGGCTGCCACAAGCGGGCATTCTGCGCCCCCGAGAACGGCGGCTGACCCGCACCTTCCTTCCAGACCTTTCAGGAGTCCCCCGATGCAATACGTCGACATCCATGGCGCCCATATTCCCCAGATCGGGCTTGGCACCATGACCCTGAAGGAGGACGTCTGCGTGCAGGCGGTCAAGGCCGCGCTGGAATGCGGCTACACGCATCTCGACACCGCCGCCTTCTACGGCAACGAGGTGGAAGTCGGCGCCGGCTTGCGGGCTTCGGGCAAGAAGCGCGACGACGTGTTCATCTGCACCAAGGTGCGCGAGAATAACCTGCTGCCGGAAAACTTCAACAAGTCGCTCGACCAGAGCCTGAAGAACCTGCAACTGCCTTATGTGGACCTGCTGCTGATCCACTGGAACAACAAGGACATCCCGTTCAGCGTCAGCATTCCGGCGCTGTGCGCGGCGAAAAAAGACGGCCGCGCCAAACATGTCGGCGTCGCCAATTTCACCACCAAGATGCTGGACGAGGCCTGGGCGGTGACCAGCGAACCGCTCGTCTGCAACCAGATCGAGATGCATCCCTTCATCAATCAGGACAAGGTGGTGGCGGCGAGCAAGAAGCACGGCATGGCGGTGGTCGCCTATTGCCCGATCGCGCGCGGCAAGGTTCCCGGCGCCGACGCGCTCGAACGCATCGGCAAGGCGCATGGCAAGAGCGCGGCGCAGGTGTCGCTGCGTTACCTTGTGCAGATGGGCGTCTGCGCCATTCCGCGCACCGCGACGCCGTCGCATCTGAAAGCCAATATCGAGATTTTCGATTTCAAGCTCAGCGACGCCGAGATGACCGAACTCAAGGCGCTCAACGCCACCAACATGCGCGTCGTCAATCCGCCGCACGCGCCGGTGTGGGACATGCCGTAACGGGAACGCGATGCAGACGGTTGACGCCAAGGGCTTCAAGCTGCCGATCGTCGGCCTCGGTACCTGGCAACTGACCGGGCGCGACTGCGCGCGTCTGGTCGAGCAGGCGATCCGCCTCGGCTATCGCCATATCGACACCGCGCAGATGTACGGCAACGAGGCGGCGGTCGGCGACGGCGTGCGCGCTTCCGGTAAACGCGCCGAGGTGGTGGTCACCACCAAGGTGCAGCCGGAGCGGCTCGCGCCGCACGATCTCGAACGCTCGGTGAAGGAGAGCCTGCACAAGCTGCGGTTAGACGCCATCGATCTCTTGTTGATCCACTGGCCGAACCCGCGCGTGCCTTTGTCCGAGACGCTCGGCGCGATGGCGCATATGAAAAGCGAGGGCTACGTCAAACAGCTCGGCGTCTCCAACTTCACCGTGGCGCTGCTCGAGGAAGCCAGCAAGGTGTCGAGCGAGCCTTTGGTCTGCAATCAGATCGAGTGTCATTCGTTCCTCGACCAGTCCAAGGTGATCGCCGCCACGCGCAAACACGGCATGGCGGTGGTCGCCTATAGTCCGATCGCGCGGGGAGGCGCCGCCGGCGATGCGGTGCTGGAGAAAATCGCCAAGGCGCATGGCAAGAGCGCGGCGCAGATCAGCCTGCGCTATCTCACGCAGCAGGACATCGTCGTCATCCCGCGCACCAGCAGGATCGAACGACTCGAGGAAAATCTGGCGCTGTTCGACTTCGCGCTGAGTGAGGCCGAGATGGCGGAAATCCGCGCGCTGTCGCAGCGCCAGGGCCGCATCGTCGACTGGTCGTGGTCGCCGAAATGGGATTGAACCTTCCTTTTCCCTCCCCACCAAACTCGGGCTTGCCCGAGTTTGGCATATGTAATGCGCAAGTCGGGCAGGCCCGACTTGCGGTGGGGGAGGGTTAGGGAGGGGGTAATTGCGAGAAGGCGACGGCAATGCCATGCACCCCCACCCCCGACCCCTCCCCACAAGGGGGAGGGGAGAAGAAGTGCAAGCCCGGCCATGACAGCTCAATGACCACTTCCAATGACTCCGCCCTTGTCCTGTTCTCCGGCGGCCAGGACTCCACCGTCGCGCTCGCCTGGGCGCTGGAGCGTTTCGCCCGCGTCGAAACTGTCGGCTTCGACTATGGCCAGCGCCATGTCATCGAGCTGGACGTGCGGCCGCGCCTGCGCGAGCGGATGGCCGGGCTAAAGCCGGAATGGAAGGCGCGCCTCGGCGACGATCACCGCATATCGATCGACGCGCTCGCCGCCATTTCCGACAGCGCGCTCACCAGCGAAACCGCGATTGCCTTTGCCGATTCAGGCCTGCCGAACACCTTCGTGCCGGCGCGCAACCTGATTTTCTTCACCTTCGCCGGCGCGCTGGCCTACCGGCGCGGCGCCCGTCATATCGTCGCCGGCATGTGCGAGACCGACTATTCCGGCTATCCCGATTGCCGCGACGACACCATCAAGGCGATGCAGGTGGCGCTCAGCCTCGGGCTGGACAAGCGCGTCACCATCCATACGCCGCTGATGTGGATCGACAAGGCGGCGACCTTCGCGCTCGCCCGCGAAATCGCAGGGCAGGGCTTCCTCGATGTCGTTGTCGAGGACACCCATACCTGTTACCTCGGCGACCGCGCGCACCGCCATGCTTGGGGATATGGCTGCGGGACGTGCCCGGCCTGTCAGCTCCGCGCGCAAGGCTATGCCCGGTTTATCGCCCAATAACATCCCGCGAAGTTCGAGAACCTGAACGATGAGCCAAAAGATGACTCAAGAGATGCGTGCCAATATCGAAGGCGGGATTTTCCTGGTCCTTTACTGCCTGACCATTCCGGCGGCGAACTGGATGATCGGCCATGTCGGCACGGTGTGCGTTCCCAACGGCCCCTGTTTGCTGCCGGTGGCGCCCGGCCTGATGGCGCCGTCCGGCGTCCTGATGATCGGCGCGGCCTTGGTGCTGCGCGACCTGGTGCAGCGCCGTCTCGGCATCGAATTCGGCATCGCCGCCATCGTCGCCGGCACCGCGCTGTCGGCGGGACTGGCGCCGGCGTCGCTGGTCATCGCCTCGGCGACGGCCTTCCTGCTGTCCGAAGCGGCCGATTTCGCGGTCTATACGCCGCTGGCGCGCCGCCGGCTGGTGCTGGCGGTGGTCGCCTCCGGCCTGGTCGGGCTGGTCCTCGATTCGCTCATTTTCCTGTGGCTGGCCTTCGGCTCGCTCGACTTTCTCGCCGGCCAGATTGTCGGCAAGGCCTGGATGGTGCTTCTGTCGGTGCCGCTGGTCGCCTATCTTCGCCGCCGCGACATGAAGCTCGGTTTCAATCCCGCTTAAGGTTCATCATTATGCCCACCGCCATCGAAAAACTGCAGAACATCACCACCGGCACCATCACCACGATGCTGCTCAAGAAGGGCATCCGCCGCTCCTGGATGGCCGGCGCCATGCCGCTCGGCTTCTCCGGCAAGCGCGTGGTTGGGCCTGCCTTCACCTTGCGCTTCGTGCCGGTGCGCGAGGATCTGGCGACGCCGGCCTCCTGGTCGGCGCCGATTTCGACCCGCTCGGCCATCGAAGCGATGCCGGAAAACTGCGTCGTCGTGGCGGACGCCATGGGCGTCACCGGCGCCGGCATTTTCGGCGACATTCTGTGCATGCGCATGGTCAAGCGCGGCGTCACGGCTTTGATCACCGACGGCGTGATGCGCGACAAGCACGGCGTCGTCGCCACCGGTTTGCCGGTCTGGTGCCAGGGCATGGCGGCGCCGGCTTCGGTCAATCAGTTGACCTTTGTCGGCTGGGAACAGCCGATCGGTTGCGGCGGCTGCGCCATTTTCCCCGGCGACATGATCGTCGCTGATGACGACGGCGCGGTGGTCATACCGAAGGATCTCATCGACTTCGTCGCCGACGAGGGCGGCGAGCACGAATTGCTGGAAAGCTGGCTGGTGCAGGAAGTGGAAAAGGGCGCCAAGCTGCCGGGCCTTTATCCGCCCAATGACGAGAACAAGAAGCGTTACGAGGACTGGAAGAAGTCGCGCTGACCTCACACCGCTGACGCGGACCGGGTTTGGATCGCCATGTTCTTCATCCTGTCGAAAACCGTCGCCATTCTCTTGCGGCCTTCCGTCCTGATCTGCGTCATCGGCGTGGTCGGATTGCTGTTGATGGCTATCCGCTGGCGGCGCAGTGGCCGGACGCTGGCGATCGGCAGCCTGATCGCCGTCATCGTGCTTGGCGTCTCGCCACTCGGGCTCGTCCTCACCCACGCGCTGGAAAGCCGCTTTCCACAATGGCAGCCGTCGCGCGGCGGCGCACCGGATGGCGTCGTCGTGCTTGGCGGCAGCATTTCGCCGCGCATGTCGCGGCTGCGCGACGAGACCGTGGTGGGCGGCGATGCCGGGCGAATTCTTGCCATGGCGCGGCTGGCGCGGGCCTATCCGCGGGCGCGCATCGTCTATACCGGCGGCGACGGTACGCTGCGGGGCAAGGATGGGTTTGAGGCGGACTATGTGCCGCCCTTGCTCGATCTGTTCGGCATTGCCCGCGACCGGGTCATCCTTGAGTCGCGCTCGCGCAATACCATCGAGAACGCCTTGTTCACGAAAGAATTGGTCAAGCCGAAACCGGGCGAACGTTGGCTGCTGGTGACCTCGGCGCAACATATGCCGCGGGCGATCGGTATTTTCCGGCAGGCAGGGTTTCAAGTCGAAGCCTATCCGGCGGCCTGGCATACCGGGTCGGAATTCAGCTACTGGCCCAATCTTAACATCGCCGGAAATCTGGCGCGTCTGGATTCAGCCGCCGCGGAATGGACCGGGCTTCTCGCCTATTGGCTGACCGGAAAAACCTCCGCGCTTTTCCCGGCGCCCTGAGCGCCGGCGCAGGCGGGCCGTAATCACCCGGCCTGATTGTGGATTAATCGCGCCAAGGTTATCCTCGACAACAGAAGGGCGATTCGTGCGCCCGAGTTCGCGTCCGCGTTCTCGCCGCACCATCCATGGATTTGACGATCCAGTGGATGCCTGATCGAAGGGAATTGCCTGCCATGACCTTTAATTTTGTGCCGAGCGATAGCCCGCCGAACGTCGACACCGGCGAAGGCTTTCGTAAATCCGCGCTGGAAGTGCGTCTGGGCGATCGGCTCGTGACCATTGTCGCGGTGACTCTGGCGGTTCTGTTCGTCACCACGGTCGCCGTGCTGATGGGAATGAACTGACGCGCTTTAAGAGTCGGTGAACGCCTTGCGCGATTCCGAGGCGAATTGTCTGCGCCACATCACGATCACGACGCCGGTGGTGGTGAGGAACAATTCCAGCGGGCCGAGAAACCAGCCGAGATAGCCGAGCGCGAAAAAGAAGGCGCGCTGGCCGCGATTGAAATGCAGGCCGGCATCGGCGCACAGCCGCGACGCGCGGTGGGCGAAAGCCCGCGCCGCCGGCGTATCTTTTTCCGACGGCGGCGGCGCAGCGCCCACCATGATGGCCAGATAATTGAACAGCCGGTACGACCAGGCGAATTTGAAAAACGCATAGACGAAGATGACGGCAAGCCCGAGCACCTTCAATTCCCACATTTCCGGCGTTACCGGCACGCTGAATGGCAGCGCGCCGATCACCACCAGGATCTGGTCGGTGGCGCGGATCAACGTGAGCGTGCCGCCGATGGCGATCAGGCTGGTCGAGGCGAAGAAGGCGGTACCGTTCTGCAACGCCGCCGTCACCTGCGAGTCGACGATGCGCACGTCCCGGCTCAGCAGTTCTTCCATCCAGCGGTCGCGATAGGCGTTCATCAGCGCGTTCAGGCTGGTCTTGCCCTTGGCCGACTTTTCGATCACCAGCGAATAGACGATCCAGCAGGCGCAGAACCACAACAGCGTCAGCGTGTCGGGCAAGGTGAAGGACAGCATCGCGGTGTGCCTCATGAATCGCCACGCAGGATGCCCGCTTCGCGGCGCGCCGACAACCGGCGCCTTGAGTGGCGAGCGCCGCTCTGCCACATTTGAATTCTTCGTCATTCCGGGACGGCGCAATTGCGCCGGACCCGGAATCCAGATCAAACTTCGTACTTGTTTCTGGATTCCGGGTTCGCTCGCAAGAGGCTCGCGCCCCGGAATGACAGGGAGAATGAAAAGGAAACGCCCCATGCCCCAGACCATCACGACAGGCTACAAAGAACTGTGCGCGGCCGCCGAGCGCGAGATCGAGACGCTGCCGGTAGCGGAGGCGGTCAAACTGGCCGGCCGCGACGACACGGTGCTGGTCGATATCCGCGATATCCGCGAATTGCAGCGCGAGGGCAGGGTGCCCGGCGCGTTCCATTGCCCGCGCGGCATGCTCGAATTCTGGATCGATCCGAACGGCTCCTATTTCAAGCCGGTGTTCGGCCAGGACAAGAAATTCGTGTTCTTCTGCGCCGGCGGCATGCGCTCGGCTTTGGCGGCGCAGACGGCGCAGCGCATGGGGCTCAAGCCCGTCGCCCATATTCGCGGCGGCTTCGGCGCCTGGAAGACGGCCGGCGGCCCGGTAGAGGCGCCGGAGCCAATGCCGGGCGAGCCGAAAAAATCCTGAATAAGCAGGCGAAAGTCCGATCGATGATATCGGCTGCTGGCGCGCATTCGCAAAATTCATTTGCGATTGCGCGCCGCGCCCCGCATTTTGTTGCGCGCGGGCAGGTGGAGAGATGACCCTGAAATTGTTGATCGGCAACAAGAAGTACTCCAGCTGGTCGTTCCGGCCATGGTTCGCCATGCGCGTGGCCGGAATTGCGTTCGAGGAACAGGTGATCCCGTTTGAGAGCGACGCATTCAGGCGCGACGTCGGCGGCGTCTCCGGCACCGGCAAGGTGCCGGTGCTGATCGACGGCGACATTGCGATCTGGGAGTCGCTCGCCATCCTCGAATATCTGGCGGAGAAATTCCCCGCCGTCGGCCTGTGGCCGAAGGATGTCGCGGCGCGGGCGCATGCCCGTGTCGTCGCCAACGAAATGCACGCCGGCTTCCAGGCCTTGCGCAATCATCTGCCGATGAATGTCGCGCGCCGCATCAACAGGCGCGAACTGCCGCCGCCGGTCGTCGCCAATGTGCGGCGCATCGAGACGCTGTGGGCCGATTGCCGCGCCCGCTTCGGCAAAGCCGGGCCGTTCCTGTTCGGCGCGTTCGGCAATGCCGACGCCATGTATGCGCCGGTCGTCTCACGCTTTCATACTTACGCCGTCGATGTCGGTCCGCAGTCGCGCGATTACATGACGGCGATGATGGCGCTACCGGCCTGGCAGGAATGGGTGGCCGCCGGCATCAAGGAGCCGTGGCTGTTTGCCGACGACGAAATCGACTGGCCGAAGACCGACAATTTATAACAACACACCGTTACGGATCGAACCTCCATGTCCCTGACCCTGATTATCGGCAACAAGAACTATTCCTCCTGGTCGTTGCGGCCCTGGATCGCCATGAAGGCCGCCGGCATTCCGTTCGCGGAAGTCGTCATCCCGCTTTATGCGCCCGGCAGCGCCGAACAGATTTTGAAGTATTCGCCGGCCGGCAAGGTGCCGATCCTGATCGATGGCGACGACACGATCTGGGAATCGCTCGCCATTCTCGAACATCTCGCCGAACGCTTTCCGGATGCGAAGCTGTGGCCATCGGAGCCACGTGCCCGCGGGTTTGCCCGTTCGGCGGCGACGGAAATGCATGGCGGCTTCCAGCCGCTGCGCCAGCACTGCACGATGAATCTGTGGCTGCCGGTCAAGGCGCGTCCGATGCCGCCGGAAGTGCTCGCCAACATGAGACGCATCGAGACCTTGTGGGCCGACTGCCGCGCGCGCTTCGGCAAGAATGCGAAAGAGGGTGGGCCATTCTTGTTCGGCGCGTTTGGCAATGTCGACGCCATGTATGCGCCGGTGGTGGCGCGCTTCCACAATTATGGACTGCCGGTGAGCGCTGACACCCGCGCTTATATGGAGGCGGTGATGGCGACGGCGGCGTGGCGTGAGTGGTACGCCGCCGCGATGAAAGAAACCTGGGTGATGCAGGGCAACGAGCCGGACTGGCCGCTGGTGCGCGGCGTTTAGGCTGTAGGCCTCACCACGGCCGTTCGATCGAATTGGTCACATGCTCGCGGTCGGGCGAGGTGAAGCACAGGCCGACGCACAAATAGGACAATTCCGGATGCGGGTTATGGCCGCGGTGGAATTTGGCGATCGGCTCGGAATAGCATTCGCCGGCCTTGGCCTTGACCAGAACGCCTTCCTGGAAGTGCGCCTCGAATTGCCCCTGCAAGGCGACAAAGAACGCCGCGCCGTTATGGCAATGCCAGTTAGTGAAGCCGCCGGCGACGATCTCGGCGTTGTAGATCTGCACCTTCACCTGGCTGTCGCGCGGCAGCGAGGCGTACAGTGTTTCCAACAGCAGATTGCGGTGAAATCCCTGGCCGGGCGGCACGAAGCCATCGAGCTGGAGCTTGAGATCCTTGTAGTCGCTGACCTTGATGGCCGGGCTGGTTGTCACTTTGGCGTCCTCCTTCTTTGGCCGGAGACTAGCGCACCAAAGCAAAAGCGAAAACCCGGCGCGAAGGCCGGGTTTTGCTTTTGTACAGTTTGGCTTTGGTGAAGGGGAACGAACGATCAGTTGTCGAGAGCTTCCTTGATCGTGTCCTTCATGCCGCCGACGGCGTTCTGCACCTTGCCCTTGACCTGATCGGCCTTTCCTTCGGTCTCGAGCTTGGCGTCGCCCGTCACTTTGCCGGCGACTTCCTTGATCTTGCCTTTGGCCTGGGTGGCGCTGCCTTCGATGCGATCTTTGTTCATGTGTGTCCTCTTGCGGTTTTTTGCGTGGCGCGGAACTCGCCAGGACAACGTTTGGAAAGCCCCGTCGTTCCCAGCGCCAGCGGAAATACCAAGCATGCGCGATCGTGCCAGTGCGGGGCGGCCGGACTACCGACCTGAGACCGGCAACGCAGAGGTTCAATCCCGGTTCCGGGAACTCATCGCATTAGCCGATTGGCTTCGCGGGCGCGGAACAGCGTGCCGCGCCCGCGACAAGGTTACGCCTCGATGATCGCGACGATCTCATGCGAGCGCGGATCGATGATCACGATTTGGTCGCCGACCAGGATGTAATCGTAGCCGCGCCATTCCGGATAAATGGTCACGACTTCGACCGGCAGCGGATAGTAACGCACGCTCGATGGTACGCGCGTGCCGACGCGGATCGACACATTCAGCGTGACCGGCTGTACCTTTTGCTGCTTGATCACGGTGGTGATCTTGCTGCGCTGTTCGGTCGTCAGGCGCGCCGCCGCGCCGGCGCCCTGGCCGGTCGTCGCAGCGGCGGCGGGTGCGCCCGCCTTGTTGGCGTCGGACGCCTTCGTTGCATCTGGCTTGGTGGCATCCGGCTTGGCCGCGTCGGCCGAACTCTTGGTCTCGGTTTTGGTCTCGGTTTTCGTCTCGGCTTGCGCCGCGGCCGGCGGTATCTTCATGTCGGCCTTGTTCATATCGGTCTTGTTCATATCGGTCTTGGAGTCGGCGGCGCTTTGGGTGGACGCGGCGTTCGGCGACGTCTGCGCCGGGCGCACCGGCGCGTTCGGCGCTACCTTTTCCGCCGGCGCGTTCTGTTGCGCCGCGGGAGCGGGCTGCGCCGGCGCCTGATCCCTGGACGGCGCGGGGGCCTGGGCAAGAGCAGCACCGGCGCCGAGCATCAGGACCGCGGCGGCGGTGGTAAGAAGTGTGGTCCGTTTCATGGTCGTCTCCATATGCCATACCGCCCCGACGCGAATGCATAGTGAACAAGAACGTTGTTTCCGCGCGTCCGTTCCCGCGCCGCGGCTTTATGTCTTGAACAGGCATTCATCGGTTGCCGGCGTGACGAAAAATTCTCAGCGCACGGCCGCTGTCACGACGATCTCGACCAGATGCGGCGGTTCCAGATCGACGCCGAGGCAGGCGCGCATCGGCGGGTTGGCGCGGTCGACCCATTCGTCCCAGGCGCGGTTCATCTCGTCTTTTCGTTTGATGTCGGTGATGTAGACGATGGCCGACAGGATGCGGCTCTTGTCGCTGCCGGACAATTTGAGACTCTCGTCGATGCGTTTGAGCGCATTGACCGTCTGCTCATAGAGGCCCGGAGGCGCTGGATCGGGCGTTACCGCCACCGTCAGCACCAGCCCGTCATGGACGACGGCGCGGCTGCGGGTCGCCGTGAGGCCGGGAAAGCGGGTAATCATTGGACGCTCCTTTTTTTGGGCCGCCGGGCGCGGCCATCGGCCTTCAGCCTAGCAATGGGTCTTCAGCCTAGCGCAGTCCGGCCGCCGTTTCCTTCCCGCCGCCGCCGCGCCATAGTGGGTTCCGGAAGAGGAATCGGCGGAGGGCAGGCGTGGCGCAGATCGGCAGTCCAATCGACGGCAATTCGCCGGAATACCGCGCCAATGCCGCCCGCATGCGGCAACTGACAGCGGAATTGCAGGCGCGCCGCGCCGAGGCCGCCTTCGGCGGCAACGCCAAGACGCGCAAGCGCCATGTCGGGCGTGGCAAGCTTCTGCCGCGTGACCGCGTGATGAATTTGATCGATCCCGGCTCGCCGTTCCTCGAACTGTCGCCGCTCGCCGCCAACAATATGTATGACGACGCCATTCACGGCGCCGGGCTGATCACCGGCATCGGCCGCGTCGAGGGCCGCGAATGCATGATCGTCTGCAACGACTCGACCATCAAGGGCGGCACCTATTACCCGATGACCGTGAAGAAGCATCTGCGCGCGCAGGAGATCGCCCGCGAAAACCGGCTGCCGTGCATTTATTTAGTGGACAGTGGCGGCGCCAATCTGCCGCACCAGACCGACGTGTTTCCCGATCGCGAGCATTTCGGCCGCATTTTTTATAATCAGGCGACCATGTCGGCTTTGCGCATTCCGCAGATCGCCGTGGTGATGGGCTCCTGCACCGCCGGCGGCGCCTACGTGCCGGCGATGTCGGACGAGAGCATCATCGTCAAGAACCAGGGCACCATCTTTCTCGGCGGCCCGCCTCTGGTGAAAGCGGCGACCGGCGAGGTGGTCAGCGCCGAGGATCTCGGCGGCGGCGATTTGCATGCGCGCCAGTCCGGCGTCGTCGATCATCTGGCGCAGGACGATCACCACGCGCTCAGCCTCGCGCGCCGTATCGTTGCCAACCTGAACAGCAAGAAGCAGCCCGACATTGCGCTCTCGGCGCCGCGCGATCCGCTGTTCGACATTAATGAACTGGACGGCATCGTGCCGGTCGACCTGAAGAAGCAGTACGACGTCCGCGAGGTCATCGCGCGGCTGGTCGACGGTTCCGAGTTCGACGAGTTCAAGAAATTGTACGGCACGACGCTCGTCACCGGCTTTGCCCGCATCCACGGCATCCCGGTCGGCATTCTCGGCAATAACGGCATCCTGTTTTCGCAAAGCGCGCTCAAGGCCGCGCACTTCGTCGAACTGTGCAGCCAGCGCCGCATTCCGCTGCTGTTCTTGCAGAACATCGTCGGCTTCATGGTCGGCCGCGAATACGAGGTCGGCGGCATCGCCAAGGACGGCGCCAAGATGGTGACGGCGGTGGCGAATGCGCAAGTGCCGAAGATCACGTTGGTGCTCGGTGGCTCCTACGGCGCCGGCAATTACGGCATGTGCGGCCGCGCCTATTCGCCGCGTTTCCTGTTCACCTGGCCGAATGCGCGCATCTCGGTGATGGGCGGCGAGCAGGCGGCGTCCGTGCTCGCCACCGTCAAACGCGACAATATCGAGGCGGGCGGCGGCGTCTGGTCGGAGGTGGAGGAAGAGGAATTCAAGAACCCGATCCGCGAGCAATACGAGGAAGAGGGCAATCCCTATTACGCCACGGCGCGGCTGTGGGACGACGGCATTATCGCGCCGAACGAGACAAGGCGCGTGCTGGCTTTGGCTTTCTCCGCCGCGCTCAATGCGCCGGTGGAGGAGACGCGGTTTGGGGTGTTCAGGATGTGAGGGTTCGTTTCATTATGGCGTCAATATAGCGAGTGTAGCCCGGGTGAAGCGCAGCGAAACCCGGGGTCTGCATGCGCGGTCAGGCACACCCCGCGTTCCGCTTCGCTCCACGCGGGCTACAAGCCAGATGCGATACTGATCCATGCCCTCCGCCCCCAAAAAACCGCCCGGCCACGATTGGGAAGTCTTCTTCGTCTATCTCGAAGATGGCGACGACGACAGCATGCAGGTCGAAGGCTGCTGGACGCCGGAGGAGGCGATCGCCAAGGCGCGCGACGCGCTGAACGCTTATGCCAAAAGCGAAGACGAGAAAGATCAATTCGAGATCGTCGCGGTCGTCCGCTCGGATGCGGCGATTTAGGACCTTGCGTGCGGTGTCGCTTGTAGGGTGGGCTAAGGCGCGGAACGCGCCGAGCCCACCGCGATGCGTGGCAATTGTTGGTGCCTTTGATGGTGGGCTCGCTTCGCTTAGCCCACCCTACGGGACAGGACATTTAAGCATTCGTGGCCCTGCCTGCGACCTTAGTCGCACCCGGCCTGTGACATTTATCACAGTCCGCCCGTGGCGAGACGGCTAAGCAAAGCGGTGCCGGGATAATGTCTGCCGCGATTTGCCGCGCGGCGGGATCGAGAAAGGCTTGCCGCGCCCATGCGCATTCATTTGCTCGCAATTGCTTCCTTTTCCGCCGCCTTGCTCGCCGCCCAGCCTGCCAGCGCGGCTATCGAACTCACCCCCGGCGCCTGGCAGGACACCGAAACCGGTGAGGAAAACGGCCAGCCGGTGCCGCCGCAGGTCACCGTCGATTGCATGACGCCGGAAGAGGCCAGGGACCCCATCAAGATTCTCACCGCGATGAAGGATCAGGCCGGCGAGTGCGGCAAACTGGAGATCAAGCAAAGCGGCAACGTCGTCACCTTCATCATGCAATGCGGCGATCCGAAGCAGATGGCGATGGACATGCAGGCGACCTATACATTCATCGACGCCAAGCACTATACTGGTGTGCTGACATCGACCGTCTTTCTCGCCGGCAAGAAGACCACCGCCAACAAACAGGTGAATTCGGTCTGGGTCGGCGCCTGCAAAAAAGAAAACAAAAAATAATTCAGATAAGAGAGCAATTCATAAGCGCTACGCTTTGGTGTGCGCATAACCGGACCGCACGTCATGAACTATAAATCCGCGCTCATCGTCGGCGCCGGCTCCGGCCTGTCGGCCTCGCTGGCGCACAGCTTCGCCAAAGCCGGCATGACGGTCGCGCTGGCCGCGCGCTCGCCGGCAAAACTCGCCGAGTTCGCCACTGCTACCGGCGCGCGTACTTATAACTGCGACGCCGCCAAACGCGACGAGGTCGAGGCTCTGTTCGCCACGCTCGACACTGAGGGCAACGCGCCCGACGTCGTTGTCTATAATCCAAGCTACCGCGTGCGCGGTCCGCTGATCGAGCTCGATCCGGCCGAAGTGGAGAAGACGATTGCGATCTCGGCCTTCGGCGGCTTTCTGGTCGCCCAGGCGGCGGTGAAACGTATGCTGCCGCGTAAGCAGGGCGCGCTTCTGTTCACCGGCGCCTCGGCCAGCGTGAAGGGTTATGCGCAGTCGGCGGCCTTCGCCATGGGCAAGTTCGCGCTGCGCGGCCTGGCGCAGAGTCTGGCGCGCGAGCTTGGCCCGCAAGGCATTCACGTCGCGCATTTTATTATTGACGGTGGCATTCGCAGCGCCCGCCGCCCCGTCGAGGCCGACAAGCCGGACGCATTGCTCGACCCGGACGCCATCGCGCAATCTTATCTGCAAGTGCTGCAACAGCCGCGTAGCGCGTGGTCGCAGGAAATCGAGTTGCGGCCCTGGGTCGAAAAGTTCTAGGTCGCGCGCAAGCCAGCGTTACCATTGCCATCGCGCTTTTGAATTAGACCAATTCCAATGTTCACTCAGCGTCTTGCTTTAACGCGCGCGCAGTGACACTCATTTGCATGCGCGCTTTTTGCAAACGTCGTGCGCGTTATTATTTTTGCGAGGTCCTCCGATGAATTTCCGCACAATCGCCGCCGCCGTTTTCGCCGCGATGCTGGTGCCGCTTGTCGGCCTCGCGCAAACGCCGTCCGCGCCCGCACCGGCCGCCGCGCCAGCGCCGGCCGCGCCGAAGCTTTACATTCCCGGTCTAGAGCAGTTCATGAATGTCATCCTCACCGAACACAACAAATTGTGGTTCGCCGGCGCGGCGCGCAACTGGCCGCTGGCGGAATATGAACTCGGCGAGATCAAGGAAGTGATGGGCGACGTGCAGGACCATGTGCCGGTGTTCAAGAACCTGCCTTTGGCGCAGATGCTCGACGCTGTGATCGTCAAGGAAATCGCCGATCTCGAAAAGGCGATCGAGGCGAAGGATTTCAAAAAATTCGTCGCCGGTTACGACGCGCTCAACAAGGCCTGCAATGCCTGCCATGCCGGCACCGAGAACGCCTTCATCGTCATCAAGCGGCCGACCACGCCGGCCTTTACCAACCAGGACTACGCACCGCGCAAGAAGTAGCGCGGCCATCGGCTTTCGGATTCGGACGGTGACAGGCGCGGCGGTCGCATGTTAAAGGCCGCGCATGACACAGCCGATAAATGCCGCCGACCTCAAGGACCTCGCGCCCACGGGCAGACTGCGCTGCGGCGTCGTGCTGGCGCCGGCGGCGTCGGCGTTTTTTGCCGTGACCGACGACAAAGGCGCGCCGCGCGGCGTCACCGTCGATTTGTTCAACGCCTTTGCCGACCGGCTCAACCTGCCGCTCGATATGCAGCTTTATGCCAATTCCGGGCAGGTGACCGACGCGGTAGCCTCCGGCGCCTGCGATCTCGCCGTCATGCCGCGCGACGCGACGCGCGAGGGCAAGGTCGATTTCGGCCCGGCCTATTACTTCATCGCCTCGACCTATCTGGTGCCGGCCGGGTCAAGCATCCAGTCGATCGACGAGGTCAACCGCGCCGGCTTGCGCATCGTCGCCATCGCCAACACCACCACCGCGCGCAGCGCGGCGCGCACCGCGCCGTTGGCCTTCGTCGAGGAAGTCGCCGGCGTCGATCTGATGACGGCGAAGGCGCAAAAAGGCGAGGGCGACGCCTTCGCGCTGTCGCACGATTCCTTTGTCGGCATGTTGCCGCAAGTGCCGGGCGCGCGCGTCCTGCCGGGCCAGTTTCAACAGACCGGCATTTCCGTTGCAGTGCCGAAGGGGCGCCCCGGCGCGTTGCGGCTCGCCAGTCAGCTTCTGGAAGAGGCCAAGGCGTCCGGTCTGGTGCGCCGCGCGCTCGATGCGGCCGGTTTCACGGACGCTGCCGTCGCGCCGCTTGCCGGGTAGTTGTTGGGTCTGGCGGATCGCACCCGGTTCAGATCGTCACCACCACATTGCCGATGGTGCCTTTTTCCACCACCTCATGCGCGGCGACGATGTCGTCGAGCCGATAGGTCGGCTGCGCCACGCGGTTGACGAGCCTGCCTTGCTCCAGCGCGCCGGTGATGCCGGCAATGGCTCGGGCGCGTTGGGTCGCGTCAAGTTCATAGACCAGGAAGAACTGTAGCCGGATCGAATTGACCAGGCAGAACGCCGCCGGGATCGCCGCTTCGGCGCCGCCGGTGCCGTAAATGATGACGCTGCCCTTCGGCCGCAGCACGCCGGGAAGCAATTTGGCATTGGCCACGATGTCCATCTCGATCACGGCATCGACGCCGCGCTTGGCCGTCAGCTCCATGACGCGGGCGCCAACATCTTCGTGTTTGTAGTCGATGCAATGGTCGGCGCCGGCCTCGCGCGCGGCCTTGGCCTTGTCGGCCGACGACACCGTGGTAATGACGGTCGCCCCGCGTATCTTGGCGAACTGGATGACGTATTGGCTGACCGCGCCGGCGCCGCCGGAGACCAGCAATGTCGCGCCCTTCACCGGCTCGGCCAGCTCGACCGCGTGAAACGCCGTCATCGCCGGAATGCCGAGGCAGGCGCCTTCCTCGAAACTGGTTTTGTCCGGCAATGTCACTGCCTGCGCGGCGGGGAGTGCGATAAATTGCGCGGCGGTGCCGAAAGGGCGCTGCCATTGCCCGTTCCAGATCCACACCCGCTCGCCGATACGTGACGGCGCCACGCCGTCGCCGACCTGATCGATCACGCCGGCGCCGTCGCTTTGCGGGATCAACCGAGGCACGGTGATCTTGCGGCTGCCCTGCCGCGATTTGACGTCGGAGGGATTGACGCCGGAGGTCGAGAGCTTGACGCGCACCTCGCCGGCACCGGCATTGGGCGTGGCAATGTCGGCGACGCGCAGAACCTCGCGCGCCGCGCCGTTGGCTGAATAATAGGCCGCTCTCATGAAATCTCCTCCGCGGGCCGTCACGTTAGCACGCGCGGCAGCGGAGGAAATGTGACGCGTTCCCGTTCCTAACCGGCGACGCGCGTCCATTCCGAGCGCGCGCGCTCGGTCAGGTGCTGCCATTTCACGCCGACGACGTCCCAGTTGACCATCGGGCGCGTCACCGCTGCCGGCGCTTCCGCCGCCACCGCGGCGTTGTGCTGGTCGTAGAGATAGGCGCCGCCGATCGTCAAAAGCGCGCCGAGAATAATGCCAAGCAGAAGTCGCATGTGTTTGATCTCCCGTGATCCCGCTGCAAAAACGCGCCGGTCGGGCAAGAGTTCCGCGCGTAACGGCATCCAATGGTTCGGTTTGGCGGTTCTTTGGTCGTATGGGGACCCAAGGTGCGGCATTTATGCATCGGTCCCCCGTTTTGGCGGTAGCCTTTTGAGCGCGGGCCGGCGGCCTGCCGCGTTAACCAAATCTGCTATATCAACCTATTGATAAGATTAACGTATTTGCGGAAAAAAGTTCGCGCCTTTTTGAAATTAACTGCTATATTACAGGCATGGGTACACATTCGAGCAAGACCGCCCGGCGGGCTGCCAAGGCATCCCGGCGGAGTGCCAAAAAAGCCACCAAGAGCGCCAGCGCGCACAAGAGCGCTCGAACGCAGGCTAAAAAGCCGGCTTCGAAATCGGCGCGCCGTGTTGCCGCCGCGACAACGCGCGGAGCGCGGCCGGCGACGGCTGCGTTCGTGGCGAATAATGCCCGTGGTAAAGCACCTGTGGCGAAATCCGCGACCAAGCCGGCAGCCGCCAAGGCCGCGAAGCCCCAGACCAAATCCACATCGAGGGCCTCATCCCGGGCAATGTCCTCGTCCGACGCCAAATTGATGTCGAAGCCGGCCGCGAAGAGCGCCGCCAAGGTCGCCGTCAGCACGGCATCCAAGCCTGCCGCATCCAAGACCGTTTCCAGCACCGTCTCGAAAATCGCCGCGCAGATCGCCGCGCGGATGGCGTCCGCGAAGGCGCCCGTTGCGACCGCGGCCAAGGAAGCGCCGGCGCCGAAGATAATCCGCACCTACAGTCCGCCGGTGCAGCCAATGGCGCCGGAATTGCCCGTCGTGCGGCACAAATATCAGGTCGGCGAGACCGTCTATTTCACCTCGCCGAATTTCGGCCGCGCCTCCGCCTCCGGCACCTATACGGTGATCAAGCTGCTGCCGTCGGAAAGCGACGACTATCAGTACCGCATCAAGAGTTCCGGCGAGGCCTTCGAGCGCGTCGCCAAGGAAAGCCAGCTCGACCGCGTCTAACGCATGATCCCCGAAAAGTGGCTACCGGTTTTCGGACAAGGATCATGCGCAACGAAAGCTAAGCGCGCCTGCTTGGTGCTATGATCGAGTCATGAAAAAGAAGATTTCATCGCCAAAGCCGGTAAAGGCAGCGACCGGGAAATCCGGCTGGGTGATTGGTCACGACCGTTTTGAAAAGATCAGCGCCGTCGAGGGACTGACCTTCACGCCGGCCATGCGGGCCCGCAAATCGGCGTTGGATCGCGCGGGCGCCAGCGCGGCGGAGCGCCGAGCCGCGATCACGAAGGCCTATAAGAGCTGAATGCAAATTTAGCGCAGGGCGGCATGTACGAAGTCCATGACGATACGTACTGCTACCCCGGGACCACCATTCTCAAGAACAAGTTCGATCTGACGGACCCAGTCCGCTCGGCGAATTCGAGACCGAGATAACCAGCCAGCGGGCTTCCGAGCCGCTTCCCGACGGCGCACTGGATTACACGCACTATAAAGCCTTGCATCGCCATCTTTTTCAGGATGTCTATGAGTGGGCCGGTCAGCCCCGCAGCGTCCGAATTTCAAAAGGCGGCAATCCGTTCTGCTTTCCCGAGTTCATCGATGACCAGATGGATGCGCTATTCGCTGGGCTAGCCCCGGACGATAATTTGCGCGGCCTCGACAAGGCGACTTTCGCAAGTAAAGCCGCTCACTTCCTTTCCGAATTGAACGCCATTCATCCGTTTCGGGAGGGCAACGGCCGCACCCAACTCAGCTTCCTGGCGCTTCTGGCGGAGCAGGCGGGTCATCCCCTCGACATGGAGCGGCTCGATCCGCAGGGGATTCTTGAGGCGACCATCGAGAGTTTCGGCGGCGACGAAGCGGGTCTTGCCAGGCAGATTGCTTCTCTTCTCTAGCCCGCCCGGCCCGTGTAAGGTCTTGTATCGCCAGACGGTCTCCCGGGGTTCCGACGCGAGGAAGGAGCGCATGCCGATTTATATCACGCAAGGCCGCTACACCCGCGACGCCATCCTCGGCATGCTGGTCAAGCCCGAGGACCGCGCCCACGAAGTCTCGCGTCTTCTCGGCAAGGTCGGCGGCCGGCTGATCGGCTATTATCTCACCTTCGGCGACTACGATTTTCTGTCGATCGCCGAAGTGCCGGACAACACGCAGATGGCGGCGGTGCTGCTGGCGGCGGGCTCCGGCGGCGGCGTCACCGATCTGCGCACCACGGTGGCGATGAGTTCGGTCGAGGCCAAGGGCGCCTTCGCAGCGGCCAGCGATCTGGCGCCGAGTTTCCGCTCGGCCGGCGGTTCGTAAAAAAAAGCGGAATAAAGCGGCCGGCGTAGCATTAACAACACAGAGCAAAACGATACCCAAGGGAGGATTCATGCATCTTTATCTTCGTTCGATCGTCCGACTGTTGCCGGCCGTTGTGGCTGCGACAATCGCGCTCGCCGCGCCGGCGCAGGCGCAAGGTTATCCGAACCGCACCGTCAAGATGATCGTGCCGTTCGGCGCCGGCGGCCCCGCCGACGTCTATGCCCGCATCCTGGCGAAATATCTCTCGGACGAAACCAAGCAGGCTTTCGTCATCGAAAACCGCCCCGGCGCCGGCGCCTTGATCGGCACCGACGCGGTCGCGAAATCCACGCCGGACGGCTACACGCTGCTGGTCATGTCGAATACGCACACCACCAACGAGTCGCTTCTGTCCAACAAGCCCTACGAACTGATGCGCGATTTCGTGCCGGTGGCGCCGATCAATTATTCCGACCTCTTGATGGTCGTGCACCCGTCGGTGCCGGCGAAAAACGTCGCCGAATTCATCGCGCTGGCCAAGAAGGACCCCGGCAAAATGAACTATGCCTCGTCGGGTCCCGGCACGCCGTATCACATGGCGGGCGAACTGTTCAAAGCCATGAGCAAGACCGACATCGTCCACATCCCGCACAAGGCCTCGGGCGACGCGCGCAACAGCGTGCTGGCCGGCACCGTGCAGATGATGTTCGACGCGGTGACGACGATGTCGGAACTGGCCAAGGCGGGCAAAGTCCAGGCGCTCGCCACCACCGGCCTGAAGCGCAGTCCGCTGACGCCGGATCTGCCGACGGTGGCGGAAACCGTGCCCGGTTATGAAGCGACCATCTGGCTCGGCGTCATGGCGCCGAAGGATACGCCGAAGGACGTGATTGCCTATCTCAACGGCGCCATCAACAAGGTCATCAATCTGCCCGAGGTGAAGGAAGCCTGGCTCAAGCAGGGCGCCATTCCGCTGGTCATGACGCCGCCGGAATTCGATGCCTATCTGCGCAAGGACATCGCCAAATGGTCCGAGGTGGTGAAGGTCTCGGGCGCGAAGGTTCAGTAAGTACATCGATAAGGCGACAATGGCGAAACTCGACAGCACACTGGACAGAATGCTGCGGCTGGCGGTGCCGGCCGTGGCGCTCGTCGCTGCCGGCTTCGCCGTCGTCGCGCTGCTCGACCGCATGGCGCTCGACGGCAAGGCGGCCGAGCGGCGCTCGCTTGTTGCGCGCGCCGACCAACTCACGGCCAGCGCCCTGATGCCGGGTTCGGCGCTGTCCTGTCTCGACAGCGGCGCGGGTGATGCCACTGAGACCGTCTGCGAGGCGCAGGTCTTCGCAAGCGCCGCCAGCACCGCCGCCGCGGTCGCCTATGTCGGCGCGCGGCTGACGCTGCTGACTGACGCCAAGGCGCTCGATCCGGCGTCGGCTGATTTCGCCGGCGCCCGCCGCGCGCTCGAACTCGACCGTTACGGCATCGTCGCTTATGTGCTGGCGTCGCGTGACGGCTGCACGGCCGAGCGCTGCGCGACGTTCAGCCTGTTCGCCGATACCGGCGCGATCAGATCGAACATGAAGGCGCAGGTGTTCGATCAATATGTGTCGCGTCACGCATCCGCCTGGAACGCGCCAGCACCAATGGCCGAGCCGCCGCCGGCGGCTGTCTCCGCCGCGCCGCCGGTGGTCACGCCTGACGTCAAGTCGGCGGCGGCCGAGCCGGCCGGCGGCCCGTCGGTCGCGCATCCTATGTCGAGCAAATACACGCTGCCGTCGGCGGCCTCGATTCCCGCGGTCAGCATCATGAATGCCGAGCCGGCGCTGCCGAAGGCGGCCGCCGAGGCGCAGGCGGCGCAGAGCAAAGCCGATGCGCGGCCGGACGACGACGTGCCGATGCCGCCAAAGCGTCCACAGGCCCAAGGGGCTCTTGCAGCGCCGCCCGCTTCAGTACGCTAATATCCCGGCGCACCGCCCGGGACCCTTCATGTTCAAAACCGTCCTCATCGCCAATCGTGGCGAAATCGCCTGCCGCGTCATCCGCACCGCCAAACGGCTGGGCCTGCGCACGGTCGCGGTTTATTCGCAGGCCGATGCGAAGGCGCTGCACGTCACGCTCGCCGACGAGGCGCACTTGATCGGTCCCGCGGCCGCCGCGCAAAGCTATCTTGCCGCCGACAAGATCATCGCCGCCGCTAAGGCCGCGCGCGCCGACTGCATTCATCCCGGCTACGGTTTCCTGTCCGAGAACGCTGCGTTTGCGCAAAGCTGCGCCGATGCCGGCATCGCCTTCATCGGCCCGCCGCCGTCGGCGATGCTGGCCATGGGCCTGAAGGACCGCGCCAAGGCGCTGATGGAAAAAGCGAACGTGCCGGTGGTGCCGGGCTATCACGGCGAGCGGCAGGAGCCGAAATTCCTGAAAGAAAAAGCCTACGAGACTGGCTATCCGGTGCTCATCAAGGCGGTCGCCGGCGGCGGTGGCAAGGGCATGCGCCGTGTCGATCGCCACGCCGATTTCGACACCGCGCTGGAAGGCGCGCAGCGCGAGGCGCAATCGGCCTTTGGCGACGCGCGCGTGCTGATCGAAAAATACATCACCGCGCCGCGCCACATCGAGATGCAGGTCTTCGCCGACACGCACGGCAACGCCATTCACCTGAACGAGCGCGACTGTTCGCTGCAACGCCGCCATCAAAAAGTAATCGAGGAAGCGCCGGCCCCCGGCATGAGCGCCGTTTTGCGCGCCGAGATGGGCGAGGCCGCCGTCGCGGCGGCGAAGGCCTGCGGCTATGTCGGCGCCGGCACCATCGAATTCATCGCCGACGGCGCCGGCGGACTGAAAAGCGGCGGCTTCTGGTTCATGGAAATGAACACGCGGCTGCAGGTCGAACATCCGGTGACCGAAGCCATCACCGGCCTCGATCTGGTCGAATGGCAATTCCAGATCGCCGCCGGCGAAAAGCTGCCGCTGAAACAGGATCAGGTGACGCTGGACGGCCACGCCGTCGAGGCGCGGCTTTATGCCGAGGACCCCGAGCGCGGCTTTCTGCCGTCGACCGGCAAATTGATCGCGCTGAAATTTCCGTCGGGTGAGGACCTTCGCGTCGATACGGGTGTCACAGCCGGCGACGAGGTGACGCCGTTCTACGATCCGATGATCGCCAAACTGATCGCGCACGGCAAAACCCGCGAGCAGGCATTGAGCGTGCTGGCCAATGCGTTGGACAACACGATCGTCGCCGGTCCGCGCAGCAATGCCGGCTTCCTGGCCGCTTTGTGCCGCGCGCCGCATTTCCGCGCCGGTGAGTTCGACACCGGCTTCATCGACGGCCATCTCGCCGATCTCGGCGCCGTGCCGCAGGGCCTCGACAAAGCCGCGGCCGCGCTTGGCGCGCGCGAAATCCTGGCGCATGAGCGCGCCCGCATCGCCGCCGCCGCCGAACGCGACGCCGACGCCATCCGCTCGCCGTGGGATGCCGATGACGGCTTCCAGTTGTCCGGCCCGCGCCGCCAGATCGTGCCGATCCTCGCCGACGGCGAGAAGGCGGTCGCGCATGTCATGCAGGAGCGCAGTGGCCCCGTGGTCACGATCGACGGCATCACCGCGGCCGGCGACGCGGTCGCGGTCGCCACCGATGATGCCGTCTATGTGCTGCGCCACGGCCGCCAGACCCGCGTCGCCTTGCGCGATCTCTCGCTCGACGAAGGCGGCGACGGCGCCGGCGGCGGCACGGTGCGCGCGCCGATGCACGGCAAGGTGCTGTCGGTTCTGGTCGAGGAGGGCGCTTCGGTCACGCGCGGCCAGCGTCTGGCCATCATCGAGGCGATGAAGATGGAGCACACGCTTGTTGCGCCGCTCGACGGCACGGTGAGCGAGATCGCGGTGGCCAAGGACGATCAAGTCGCCGAAGGCGCAAAGGTGATTGTGATCGTCGCCGATCCGTAACCCGCATTCCGCTTTGCTCCATGCGGGCTACGCCCATTTGAGTTTAAGGTAAGACGATAGAATGCCTCTCCATCTCATCAAGCTCTCCGTCGGCACCGACTCTGTCGCCGATCTTGAGGACTGGATCAAACTCAAGCTCAAGGAGCGCAAGCGCAAAGGCCAGAAGCCCGAGCGCGTCCACACCACGCGCATGGTGCCCAAGCGCGCCGACGAATTGCTCACCGGCGGCTCGATCTATTGGGTGATCAAGGGCCAGATCATGTGCCGCGAGCGCATTCTCGCCATCACACCGTTCACCGACAAGGATGGCGTTCATCGCTGCAAGCTGGTGCTCGATCCGAAATGCGTTCCGGTCGAGCCGCGCCCGCGCCAGGCGTTCCAGGGCTGGCGCTATCTCGACGACAAGGAAGCGCCGCGCGACCTGTCGAAGGCCGCGCCCGGCGCCGCCTTGATGCCCGAGGAGATGCGGCGGGAGTTGCGGGAATTGGGGTTGTTGTAGGCAGCCGCCGGGTAGTGTCTCAGTTTGATTGTGTCACGCCGAAAACGGACCAATCATGGAGTTTCAAGCCTTCACGTTTGAAGATATGCCAAGGTCCCTTTGGGCGTTCAAAGGTACGCCCTTTTTTGGCAACTGTTTGGCTAGAAACGATGTAGTAGTCCGGTTTTTCTTTGCCCCTAAGGTTTACAAAGATGTAGATGTGGGTTTTGGAAATTTCGCTTTTGTAGTGCTGACCGAGCGGCCAGTAAGTGACTGGCTTCCGACTTGTTTTGACCTGAATCGACCAAGTCTTTTTGTACGACTGATCGGTTGCGAACAGATCGGCTCCCCTCGCATTCCGTGATGTAACCGACACTATAAGCCCTAGGCGGGTTAGTTCCGCAGCTACTAGATAGACTCCTTGCATACCCGTCATTTGACCCTGGGCCGCCATTGCGTCCTCCCGTATGCTTACCGTCAAGCTGGAGCCTAATATTCCGCTCGTCCCCGCGAAAGCGGGGGACCCAGAACTTTAAATGGGCTGGCAAGAACTGGATGCCCGCATTCGCGGGCATGAGCGGAGAAACCTACACTCCCAGATTATCAATCAGCCTTGTCTTGCCGATCTTCGCCGCCACCAGAAGCCGTATCGGGCCATCCTTCAGCGTCGCAACCGGGGCCAAAGTCAGCGCATGACGCGCCTCCAGATAATCGACCGAGAATTCCGCCTGGCGAATATGCATGCGGCCTTCTTCCAGCACCATGGCGATCGGCTCTCCCGCCTTGATGCGCGCCGCGCAGGCCTTGAGCGTGCGGTACAACACCGGCGCATGCCGGCGCTCGAGTTCGGACAAATAGACATTGCGCGACGACAGCGCGAGGCCGTCCTTCTCGCGCACGGTGGGGAGGCCAACCACTTTGAGCGGCAGATCGAGATCCTTCGCCATCTGCGTGACCACGCGCAATTGCTGGTAGTCCTTCTGGCCGAACATCGCGAAATCGGGGGTCACCTGCGTGAACAGCTTGGCGACAACGGTGGCGACGCCGCCGAAAAAATGCGGACGGAACTTGTCCTCCAGCCCGGCTAAAGCCGCGCCTTCGGGCGCGACGCGCGTGGCGAAGTCTGTCGGGTACATGACGGATGGCGAGGGCGCCCAGACCAGATCGGCCTTGGCGTCGGCGAGCGCGTCTATGTCTTTTTTCATCGTGCGCGGATAGCTGCCGAAGTCCTCGGTCGGCGCGAACTGCGTCGGATTGACGAAAATCGACACCACGACCCGGTCGGCGCGCTGTTGTCCGGCGCGCACCAGCGCCAGATGGCCGCGATGCAAGGCTCCCATTGTTGGAACCAGTGCGACGGTTTGCCGGGATTTACGATAGCGCGCAATTTCGCGCCGCAGTGCCGGTATCGTATGCACAATAGTCGGACGTTTCGCCATGGTCTTTGAACTTTGCTCGCTTGTCGTGTCCGCCGCCTGTACCGGGGGCAGTCCTTGTCGGCGGACTGTCACGGAACCGGCGTAGATTTATCACTCGGTCTCAACTACGGCCACGCGGATTAATGGTTAACGCTGGTTTAACTTGACTAAACCACCGTAATTAATCGACAATTGCGGGGTAAGAGGAAGCGTAAATGTTGTTCCAGCCGATCAAGAAAAGCCCCGAGTCAGCCCACGTCGTCGTGCTGGGCAATGAAAAGGGCGGTTCGGGCAAATCGACCACGGCGCTGCACATCGCGGTCGCGCTGCTCAAGGCCGGCCAGCGTGTCGCAACAATCGATCTCGACTCGCGCCAGCAGAGCTTCACCCATTACATCGAGAACCGCCGCGCCTGGGCCGAGCGTGCGCGCATCAAGCTCGAGCTGCCGACGCATTTCTGCGTGCCGCGCTCCGACACCAATTCGCTCGAGGCCAACGAGTCGAATGAGTTCAACAGTTTCTCCAAGGCGATCGCCGCGATCGAACACACGCATGACGTCGTCATCATCGATACGCCGGGCAACGATACTTATTTGATGCGCCTCGCGCATTCGATGGCCGATACTCTGGTCACGCCGCTCAACGACTCATTCGTCGATTTCGACGTTCTGGCGACGCTCGACCCGACCGACTTCACCGTCACCGGCGAAAGCCATTACGCTTCGATGGTGCGCGAAGCGCGCCGCCAGCGCCGCCTGGTCGATGGCCGGCTGACCGACTGGATCGTCGTGCGCAACCGTCTGTCGACGCTCGGCTCGCGCAACAAGAAGCTGGTCGGCGAGGGCATCGCTGAGCTGGGCAAGCGCATGGGCTTCCGCATGGTCGACGGTTTCGCCGAGCGCGTCGTCTATCGCGAATTTTTCCCGCGCGGCCTGACCGCCTTCGACGATCTCGACGAGGCGACGCTCGGCACGCGGCCGAACATGTCGCATCTGACCGCGCGCGAGGAAGTCATCGCGCTGTTGAACGCGCTGCATCTGCCGATGTCGGAAAACGGCCGCCGCCGCGCCGCCGCCCGCGCCGAATGGTACTCGGTCATGGACCAGCCGCTGCAGGTCCACGACCTGCTGGCCTGAGTTCTTCCCGTTCGTCCCCGCGCAAGCGGGGACCCAGGGGCCACGAAATTAGTCCTCATTATGTCGCACTGGGCCCCCGCTTTCGCGGGGGCGAACGGATGATTATGTCTTGCCATTGAGGAACCGCAAATCGGTGTAGACTGGCGCGATGACGACCCCGACCCGCAAAGATACAAAAGCCCCGGCCGAGGCCTCGACGCTCTCCGACATCGACGCCTTCCTGCAAAAGGTCAAAGACCTCGGCCCCGCCACCACCGCCGCCGGCAACCGTGGCCGGCTGATCTTCGCGCTCGACGCCACGATGAGCCGGCAGCCGACCTGGGACACCGCCTGCGCCTTGCAGGCCGACATGTTCCGCGAGGCGGCCGCGACCGGCGGGCTCGATATCCAGCTGGTTTATTTCCGGGGCCTGAGCGAATGCCGCGCCTCCGGCTGGGTCGCCGGCAGTGACAAGCTTGCCGCGCTGATGCAGCGCATCGATTGCCGGGGCGGCCACACCCAGATCGGCAAGGTGTTCAGCCACGCACGCAAGGAGCAGGCGCAAAAGCCGGTGCAGGCTTTGGTCTTTGTCGGCGACGCCATGGAGGAGGGCATCGACGATCTTGCGCATAAAGCCGGCGAACTCGGCCTGCTCGGCGTGCCGGTTTTCATGTTTCAGGAAGGTGCCGACCCGGTGGCCGAGACCGCCTATCGCGAGATCGCCCGGCTGTCGCGCGGCGCCTATGGCCGTTTCGACACCGGCTCGGCGGCGCAACTGGCCGAACTGTTGCGAGCGGTCGCGGCCTATGCCGCCGGCGGCATGAAGGCGCTGGCCGCTTTGTCGGCGCGCAATGCCGGCGGCGCCCGCGCGCTGCTCGCGCAGATGAAGGCATAGCGCATGAGCCGCAAAGAAGTAGATCGCTGATGCCGATGCTCGTTCTCGGTTTGCTGGCCTTGGTCCTCGCGCTGTGGGCGCTCAATGTGGTGTCCAAGGTCGATCCGCATTTGGGCGCGCGCGTGCTCAAGGCCGGCGGCGGCCTTTTGTCGCTCGGCATGGCCGTCTTCCTCGGCCTGCGCGGCGAGATCGGCATCGCCATTCCGATCGGCCTGTTCGGCCTCGGCATGCTCGGCTGGATGCCGTTCGGCCCGGCCGGTTTTTCCGACCGCACGCAAAAGAGCGGCGGCCAGACCTCGCGCGTACGCACCGCCTTTATCGAAATGGCGCTCGATCACGACAGCGGCGCGATGGGCGGGCTGGTGCTGGCCGGGCGGTTTCAGGGTCGAACGCTTGAGAGCCTCGATACGCCGACGCTGCTCGAATTGCTGACCGAAGTCGACGCCGAAAGCCGCGCGCTGCTAGTTCCGTATCTTGACCGCCGGGATCCCGGCTGGCGTGAACACGCGCAAAGTGACGCGGCAACGGGGCGGCCGTCGGCGAGCAGCGGCAAAATGTCGGAACAGGAGGCCTATCAGATCCTTGGCCTGGAAGCCGGCGCGAGCGCCGACGCCATCGGCCGCGCGCACCGCACGCTGATGAAGAAATTCCATCCCGACCAAGGGGGCTCGACGTATCTCGCGGCCCGCATCAATGAGGC
>CANKBJ010000024.1 GCA_947479905.1 Bradyrhizobiaceae bacterium | reverse complement strand
TGTTGCAGGAATTCGGCGACAAGCGCGTCATCGACACGCCGATCACCGAGCATGGTTTCGCCGGATTGGGCGTCGGCGCGGCGCTCGCCGGCTTGAAACCGATCGTCGAGTTCATGACCTTCAACTTCGCCATGCAGGCGATCGACCAGATCATCAACTCCGCCGCCAAGACCTTGTACATGTCGGGCGGCCAGATGGGTTGCTCGATCGTGTTCCGCGGCCCGAATGGCGCGGCCTCGCGCGTCGCCGCCCAGCACAGCCAGGATTATTCGGCCTGGTACTCAAACATTCCCGGCCTGCGCGTCGTGACGCCGTCGAACGCCGCCGACGCCAAGGGCCTCTTGAAGGCTGCTATCCGCGATCCCAATCCGGTGATTTTTCTCGAAAACGAAATGCTCTACGGTCACTCCGGTCCCGTGCCCAAGCTCGATGATTTTGTCTTGCCGATCGGCAAGGCGAAAATCGCCCGCGCCGGCAAGGATGTCACCATCATTGCCTGGTCGAACGGCATGACCTATGCGCTCAAGGCCGCCGACGAACTGGCCAAGGACGGCATCGAAGCCGAGGTCATCGATCTACGCACCTTGAAGCCGATGGACACCGAGACCATCATCGCTTCGGTCAAGAAGACCGGCCGCGCCGTGACCGTGGAAGAGGGCTGGGCGCAGTCCGGCGTCGGCGCCGAAATCGCCGCGCGCATCATGGAGCAGGCCTTCGATTATCTCGACGCGCCGGTCGCGCGCGTCTCGGGCAAGGAAGTGCCGATGCCCTACGCCGCCAATCTCGAGAAGCTCGCTTTGCCCTCGGTCGCCGAAGTCGTCGAGGCGGCGAAGTCCGTCAGTTACCGGTAGGCGAAACGCATCATGCCCACCAACATCCTCATGCCTGCGCTGTCGCCCACGATGGAAAAGGGCAACCTTGCCAAGTGGCTCAAGAAAGAGGGCGACAAGATCAAGTCGGGCGACGTCATTGCCGAGATCGAGACCGACAAGGCGACGATGGAATACGAGGCGGTCGACGAGGGCACGCTGGCCAAAATCGTCGTGCCGGAAGGCACGCAGGACGTCGCCGTCAATGCGGTGATCGCGGTGATGGTCGCCGAAGGCGAAGACGCCAAGGCGGCGAGCGCCGCTGCCGCGCCGGCCGCGAAAGCGCCGGAGAAGAAAGCCGAGCCGCAGGCCGCGCCGGCAAAGTCTGCTGCTGCGTCTCAAGCTGCGACGCCCGCTACGTCAGCACCTGCTGCCGTGCCTGCCGCCAAACCTGCCGATCACGGCGCCCGCGTCTTCGCGTCACCTTTGGCCAAGCGCCTCGCCAAGGAAGCCGGCGTCGATCTGTCGCGTGTGACCGGCTCCGGTCCGCATGGCCGCGTCATTGCCCGCGATATCGACGACGCGAAATCCGGCAAGGGAGCAATGAAACCGGCCGCTGCCGGCGCACAGGCCGCAGCCGTGGCGCCTGTCGCCGCCAGCATGAGCGACAAGCAGATCCTCGGGCTCTACGAGGAAGGCTCCTACGAACTGGTGCCGCATGACGGAATGCGCCGCACCATCGCGCAACGGCTCACCGCCTCGACGCAGACCGTGCCGCATTTCTATCTGACGATGGACTGCGACATCGGTAAGCTCTTGAGCGCGCGCGAAGAGATCAATAGCGCCGCGCCCAAGGATAAAGACGGCAAGCCGGCTTACAAGCTCTCGGTCAACGACTTCGTCATCAAGGCATTGGCGCTGGCGCTGCAGCGCATTCCCGAAGCCAACGTGTCATGGTCTGAGGCCGGCATGCTCAAGCACAAGCATTCCGACATCGGCGTTGCCGTGGCGCTGCCCGGCGGCCTGATCACGCCTATCATCCGCCAGGCCGAATTGAAATCGCTCTCGGTCATTGCCAACGAGGGCAAGGACCTGATCGCGCGCGCGCGCGGCAAGAAACTCAAGCCGCATGAATACCAGGGCGGCACCTCGTCGGTGTCGAACCTCGGCATGTACGGCATCAAGGACTTCACCGCGGTGATCAACCCGCCGCAATCGACCATTCTCGCGGTCGGCGCCGGCGAGGAACGCGCCATCGTCAAGAACGGCCAGATCGTGCCGGCGCACATCATGAGCGTGACTCTGTCGTGCGATCACCGCTCTGTCGATGGCGCGCTGGGTGCCGAACTGATCGGCGCTTTCAAGAAGTTGATCGAAAACCCGGTGATGATGATTGTTTAGGTAGTCACACCGGATCGTAGCCCCTCGCGCGAAACACGGCTTGTGCGTCGGGAGTTCTTAGGAAGTCGATAAATGTTTTGGCTGCCGCCGGGTCATTGGCCGCAGTTCCGAGAGCCGTCGTGTGCGTGGAGGTGAACGCCATGTCGCCGGGAAGCGGACCGACGACTTCGACGCCGTTTACCGCCAGTAGTTCCGGCTTTGACTGTATAGCTAGATCGGCTTCACCGCTTATGAGCAAAGCCCCGGCAAACCCACCTGCCGGTGGAAATTTCGTTTTGTCCTTTATCTGCTCGGCAATGCCCATCCGATCGAGTTGTTTGGCGAAATAGACGCCGCTTTGCCCGCCGGCCGCCGGATTGGTGTAGGTAATCGCCTTGGCCGCCAGGAGCGCCTGCTTGAACGCGTCGACCGTGGAAATATCTGGCATCGGCGTGCCTCGTTTGATACCCACGGCAAACATCACGCGCGACAAAGTCGCAGGCGAACCCTCGGCGATCTTGCCACTGGCCACCAGGCCAGCGACCTCCGCGGGAGCCGCGATCAGTACATCGGCCAATTCTCCATTTTGCATTCGCTTGGCCAGCAGACTGCCGGTGCTCCAGGTTACTGTGAGCTTGTGACCGCTGGCGCTCTCGAATTTCGGTATCAATTCTCCCAGAGCGGCCTTCACACCGATAGTGCTGAAAACCTTGATCTCGGCAGCGGAGGCGAACTGGGTCATGAGCATGACGGCGACAAAACCGGCCGCAATGCGGTTTACCGATAGTCCCATTGCAATCCGCCCCCTTGCATTATTGTTGGGTCGATTAGATTGCAGATTGGGCCTGCGTTCAATGGGATATAGCTCCAGTGCAGCTTGATTGGCGCAGCCCTATATGGGAAACCGGAGGCGCAATATTCGACCTAGTGGAGACGCTAAGTGGCCGATAACAATTTCGACGTCCTCATCATCGGCTCCGGCCCCGGCGGCTATGTCACCGCCATCCGCGCCGCGCAGCTCGGCTTCAAGGTGGCCGTGGTGGAGCGCGATTTCCTCGGCGGCATCTGCTCGAACTGGGGCTGCATCCCGACCAAGGCGCTGCTGCGCTCGGCCGAGATTTTCCACTACATGCAGCACGCCAAGGATTACGGCCTGTCGGCCGACAACATCTCGTTCGATCCCGCCGCCGTCATCAAGCGCTCGCGTGGCGTCGCCGGCCGGATGAACACCGGCGTCGGATTTCTTCTGAAAAAGAACAAGGTCACCTTGATTTGGGGCGAAGCGACCATCGACGCGCCCGGCAAGGTCACAGTCAAGGCGTCGAAGACCGAAGCGCCGAAGGGCGCGTCGGGTCCGGGCGCTTACACCGCCAAGCATATCATCGTCGCCACCGGCGCGCGGCCGCGCGTGCTGCCGGGCCTCGAGCCGGACAAGAAACTGGTCTGGACTTACTTCGAGGCGATGAACCCGGACAAGATGCCGAAGTCGCTTCTTGTCGTCGGCTCCGGCGCCATCGGCATCGAATTCGCCTCGTTCTACCGCACCATGGGCGCGGAAGTGACCGTGGTCGAAGTGCTGCCGCAAATTCTGCCCGTCGAGGACGCCGAGATCGCAGCGTTTGCCCGCAAGCAGTTCGAGAAGCAGGGCTTCAAGATCATCGCCAACGCCAAGGTGACCAAGCTCGACAAAAAATCCGACAGCGTCACCGCGACCATCGAAGAGGGCGGCAAGAGCCAGCAGATCACCGTCGACCGCGTCATCGCCGCCGTCGGCGTCGTCGGCAATATCGAAAATATCGGGCTGGAAAAACTCGGCGTCAAAATCGAACGCGGCGTCGTCAAGGTCGACGACTTCAACAAGACCAACATCCCCGGCATCTACGCCATCGGCGACGTCTGCGGCCCGCCGATGCTGGCGCACAAGGCCGAGCACGAAGGCGTCATCTGCATCGAGGCGATCAAGGGGATGCATCCGCATCCGATGGACAAATTGAAAATCCCCGGCTGCACCTATTGCACGCCACAGATCGCCTCCGTCGGCCTCACCGAAGCCACCGCCAAGGCCAAGGGCCTCGATATCCGCGTCGGCAAGTTTCCGTTCATCGGCAACGGCAAGGCGATCGCGCTCGGCGAGGATCAGGGCCTGGTCAAGGTCATCTTCGACAAGAAGACCGGCCAGTTGCTGGGCGCGCATCTCGTCGGCGCCGAGGTCACCGAACTCATTCAGGGTTTTGTCGTCGCCATGAATCTGGAGACGACCGAGGAAGAATTGATGCACACCATCTTCCCGCACCCGACGCTTTCGGAGACAATGAAGGAAGCCGTGCTCGATGCTTACGGGCGCGTGTTGAACATGTAGTTCTGTCACCGGTAGGTTTGTTTCGAGAATATTCTTTCCTCGAAACGTCCATGCTCCGGACATGACAGCAGGTGGAGAATTTATCCCATGGCCAAATTCGACTCGATCCTCGGCACGATCGGAAACACGCCGGTCGTGCGCATCAACAAGCTCGGACCAAAAGGCATCAATCTTTACGTCAAGATCGAAGCCTTCAATCCGCTCGGCTCGGTCAAGGACCGTCTGGCGCTCGGCATCATCGAGGCGGCGGAAAAATCCGGCGCGCTTAAAGCCGGCCAGACCGTTGTCGAAGGCACCTCGGGCAATACCGGCATCGGCCTGGCCATGGTTTGCGCCGCGAAGGGCTATCCGCTGGTGCTGACCATGGCGGAAAGCTTCTCGGTCGAGCGGCGCAAGCTGATGCGTTTCCTCGGCGCCAAGGTGGTGCTGACGCCGGCCTCCGAAGGCGGCCTCGGCATGGTTAACAAGGCCGCCGAACTCGCCAAGGCCAATGGCTGGTTTTTGACGCGCCAGTTCGAGAACGAAGCCAATCCCGACATGCATGCGCGCACCACCGCGCGCGAGATCGTCGACGACTTCAAGGGCGAGACCTTGGACTATTGGGTCACCGGCTTCGGCACCGGCGGCACGCTGACCGGCGTGTCGCGCGTCTTGTCGAAGGAAATGCCGAACACCAAGATCGTCGTCTGCGAGCCGGCCGACGCGCCGATGCTGACCAACAAGTCGCCGCAGGAGCGCAACCCGGATGGCTCGCCAGCCAAACCGAACACATCGTTCAAGCCGCACCCGATGCAGGGCTGGAGCCCGAACTTCATTCCGAAGATCACCGCCGAGGCGATCGACGCGGGCGTCATTTCGCGGGTCGTCACCATTGCCGGTCCGGACGCGATGAAATGCAGCCGCGACCTGGCGCTGCGGGAAGGAATTTTCGTCGGCATCACCGCCGGCGCGACATTCGCCGGTGCGCTGGAAGTGGCGAAATCGGCCGCGCCCGGTTCGACCATTCTGTGCATGCTGCCGGACACCGGCGAGCGCTATCTGTCGACGCCATTGTTCGCCCATATCGCCGCCGACATGAATGACGACGAGGTCGCGATCTCGGCCTCGACGCCGAACCATCGCCTGGCGCCGAAGGCGGCGTAGTCTATTTCTTGTCATAGCCGGGCTTGACCCGGCCATCCCGCTTAGGCTGCCATTGTGCTTTCCTGATCGGGGTCACCGAGACAAGCCCGGTGACGACAATAGAGCGAGAACATCGGATGGGCATCATCGCCTGGATCGTCATTGGCCTGATCGCCGGCTGGCTGGCGAATACCATCCTCGGCGGTCGTGGCGGCATTTTCGGCAATATCGCCGTCGGCCTCATCGGCGCGATCTTCGGCGGCTTCCTGTTCGAGAAGCTAAACCTGCACGTGATGCCGGATTTCTGGGGCAATCTGATTACCGCCACCATCGGCGCCGTGCTGTTTCTGCTGATCTGGCGTGCGATCCGGCGGGCGTGACCTTGCAGCCGCCCCGCCGCAGCCGTAAGTAAAGTCATGGCCGTCGTCCTCGACCTCATCAATAATCCGCGCCCACGCCACCCGGAAAAAGCGGGCCGCCCGGATACAGCCGTGCTGAAAAAGCCGGACTGGATCCGCGTCAAGGCGCCGGTGTCGGCCGGCTTCAACGCCACGCACCAGATCATGCGCGAGAACAAGCTCGTGACGGTCTGCGAGGAGGCCGGTTGCCCGAATATCGGCGAGTGCTGGGAGAAGAAGCACGCCACCTTCATGATCATGGGCGACACCTGCACTCGCGCCTGTTCGTTCTGCAACGTCAAGACCGGCCTGCCGGGCGCGCTCGATGCGCTTGAGCCCGAGCATGTCGGGCAGGCGACCGCGAAGCTGGGACTGGCGCATATCGTCGTCACCTCGGTCGACCGCGACGATCTTGCCGATGGCGGCGCGCGGCATTTCGCCGACACCATCCGCGCCATCCGCACGCACGCGCCCGGCACGACGATAGAAATTCTCACGCCGGATTTCCTGCGCAAGGACGGCGCACTTGAGGTTGTCGTCGACGCAAAGCCCGACGTGTTCAACCACAATCTGGAAACTGTGCCGTCGCTGTATCTGACCATCCGCCCCGGCGCGCGCTATTTCCATTCGCTGCGGCTGTTGCAGCAGGTCAAGGAACTGGACCCGACGATGTTCACCAAGTCCGGTATCATGGTGGGCTTAGGCGAAGAGCGAAATGAAATCCTCCAGGCGATGGACGATCTTCGCTCGGCCAATGTCGATTTCCTCACCATCGGCCAGTATCTCCAGCCGACGCGCAAGCATGCCGAGGTCAAGCGCTTCGTACCGCCGGACGAGTTCAAGCAACTCGAGACCGTCGCCTATTCCAAGGGCTTCCTGATGGTGTCGGCATCGCCTTTGACGCGCTCGTCGCATCACGCCGGCGACAACTTCGCGCGGCTGAAGGCGGCGCGGCAAGCACAAGCGAAATGAATCGGCGTTTCTTTTCTTATCCCTCCCCCGAAGGGGGAGGGTGGCGAGCGAGGCGAGCCGGGTGGGGGCTTCTCCTCAGATCAACCCCGCCCGTCCGCGCGCATGCGCGCGCGTCCACCCTCCCCGAAGACGGGGAGGGATAAGAGATGCCGCAATTCTCCACCAGACGCCGCGTTCGCCACACGGCCGCCGACATGTTCGATCTCGTCGCCGACGTCGACAAATATCCGCAATTCGTGCCGCTATGCACGTCGCTGAAAGTGCGCAGCCGCACGCCGAAGGGCGACACGACTGTCGTCGTCGCGGCGATGACGGTCGCCTACAAGGTCATCAGCCAGACCTTCACCAGCCGCGTCACGCTCGACAAACAAAATTTGAAAATTCTGGTCGAATATCTCGACGGTCCGTTCAGCCGATTGCAGAACCGCTGGACCTTCAAGCCGACCGGCGACAACACATGCGAAGTCGAGTTTTTCATCGACTACGAATTCAAGAGCCGCACGCTTGCCATGCTGATGGGCGCGATGTTCGACACGGCATTTCGCAAATTCGCAGTTGCCTTCGAGCAGCGCGCCGATGCGGTCTATGGCAAGAACGCAGTGTAGGGGTCAGCCATTCAGCCGCCAGATCGCGGCATTGAGCGACGCGGCGAACGTGACCCAGGCGATCAATGGCAGCAGGCAAATCCCGGCGATGCGGTCGAGCCGAATGAACGCAATGGCGGTTGTGACAACGAGAAAAAGTTGCGGCACGACATTGGCCATGCCGAGCGCCGGCGAGTGCGCGGCAAAGAACATCCACGGCCACGCCGCGTTGAGCGTGAGCTGCGCGTAAAACAGGACGATCGCCACGCGCTGCGCCGGCGATGGTGTCAGTTTCAAAATGCGGTACGCGGCATAGGCCATCAGCCCGTAGAGCGCCGTCCACACCGGTCCGAAAATCCAGTTCGGCGGATTGAACGATGGCTTGACCAGGCCGGCATACCACGGCGCCAGATTGGGGAATGTCGCCAATTGTCCCAGTAGAGACGCCGCCACAACCGCGACCAGCGGCATGGAGGCAATGCGGGCGTTGCGGCGCCAGCCGGTCGGTTCGCTCATGGCTTTTTTCGTCCTTTGGCCGATGCCGGTTTCGCGGGCTTGCGCGGCTTCGCGGTTGTTTTGGCTTCGGCCAGTTCCATCAGCATCCGTAACGCTTGTAGCACCGATTTGTGCCGCACTTCGGTGCGGCCGATGTCGCCATAGCGCATGGCCGCGTGCATCGATGTGCCGTCGCGCGACGCGGCGGCGAAATGCACCAGCCCCACCGGCTTGTCCGGCGAGCCGCCGCCCGGACCGGCAATGCCGGTGATCGCCACCGCCAGATCGACCTTGGCCTTCGTCAGTGCGCCGCGCGCCATAGCCTCGGCGGTCTGCCGGCTGACCGCGCCATATTTCTTGAGCGTCGCGACAGGCACGCCGAGCATCTGCTGCTTGGCGTTGTTGGAATAAGTGACAAAGCCGCGATCGACCACCGCCGACGAGCCGGCAATATCGGTCAACGCGCCGGCCACCAGCCCGCCGGTGCAGGATTCTGCGGTGGCGATCGTCAATTTCCTTTCGGTGCAAAGCTTGATCAGTGCGCCGGCCGTAGCGATGACGTCGTCGTTCATGTCTCACCCCACGGCAGCCGGACGGTCGCAGTGGCGTAAGCGGCGATGCCTTCGCCGCGGCCCGTGAAGCCGAGCCGCTCGCTGGTGGTCGCCTTCACCGCGACGCGGCCGATATCGATGCCGGCGATGCGCGCAATTGACTCGCGCATCGCGTCGCGATGCGGGCCGATCTTCGGCGCTTCGCAGACAATTGTCAGATCGAGATGCGCGATGACGCCGCCGCGCGCGGCGACACGCTCGACCGCGAAGGCGAGAAACCGGTCCGAGGAGGCGCCGCGCCATCGCGGGTCGCTCGGCGGAAAATGCGAACCGATGTCGCCATCGGCGAGCGCGCCGAGCAAAGCGTCGGTCAGCGCATGCAAGCCGACATCGGCGTCGGAATGTCCGGTCAGCGCCTGTGGGTGCGCGATGCGTATGCCGCCGATCATGACGTTGTCACCTGGCCCGAAGGCATGCACGTCGATGCCGCTGCCGGTGCGCACATCGCCCAGTTGGGCCATCGACATCGCTTCGGCGCGCATGAAGTCCTCGGGATTGGTGATCTTGATGTTGGCCGGCTCGCCGGCAAAGGTTGCGACTGTCATCCCGGCCCATTCCGCGAGCGCGGCGTCATCGGTGAAATCGGCGCGTCCTTGCGCGGCGGCGTTGCGATGCGCCGCCAGCAGCGGCTGGAACGCGAAGGCCTGCGGCGTCTGCACCGCGCGCAACGTGGCGCGATCGAGCGTTTCGTCGACATGGCCGTTTGTATCGACGCGCTTGATCGTATCGGTGACGGCAAGGGCCGGGATCGCCGCGCCGGTCTGCCGCGCGGCTTGCACGGCGCGCGTGATCAGCGCCGCGCTGGCGAAGGGCCGGGCGGCGTCATGGACAAGAACGATATCGGGCGCATGCGCCACCAAGGCTTCCAGCCCGGCGCGCACCGAGGCCTGCCGCGTCGCGCCGCCATGCACCGGCGGCAACACGTCAAAGCCGTTCGCCGCCGCGCGATAGCGCGCCTCGTCGTCGGCATGAATGACGGTTTGCACCAGCGCCAGCTCCGGCGCGCCGGCAAACAAAGCCAGCGTCCGCCGCAACATGATTTCGCCACCAACCGGGCGGAACTGCTTCGGCACGCCGGAGGCCCCGGCGCGCGTGCCGCGACCGGCCGCGACGATAATCGCGGCGACTTTTTCCTGAGGTCCCGACGCCATGCTGCATGCCGCTCCGTGAATGCCTTCCGCTTTACCGCGTTCCGGCGTCACCGGAAAAGGCCGAGCTATGCGCGGCGCACCTTTAAACATGTACAGAATATTGCAGTGCAGCACTTGCGCCGCCCGGTATCTTGGCTAAACTCTAAGCAACGAAAGGCTACGCCTAAATGATGGGCACTGTCCCCCGAGGGGGCGAAATCAGCGGTTTTCAGGTACCGGCATTGACGGTCGGCCCCGTCGCGGTGCCGAATCGCGTCATCCTGGCGCCGATGTCCGGCATTACCGACGCGCCGTTCCGCCGCGTAGCCGAGCGCCTCGGCGCGGGCCTAGTTGTATCGGAGATGACCGCCTGCGCCGGCCTGGCGCAAGGCCAGCGCGAGGCCAATGTGCGCAGCCGTGGCGAGGGCGTCGCCATCAACGTCGTGCAACTCGCCGGCTGCGAGACGCACTGGATGGCCGAAGGCGCACGCATCGTCGAAGGCCAGGGCGCGCAGGTCATCGATATCAATATGGGTTGCCCGTCCAAGCAGGTGACCAACGGCGCGGCCGGTTCGGCACTGATGCGCGATCTCGATCACGCGCTGACGCTCATCGATGCCACGGTCAACGCCGTCAAGGTGCCGGTGACGCTGAAGATGCGGCTCGGCTGGGACACCACCTCGCTGAACGCGCCCGAACTGGCGCGCCGCGCGGAAAGTGCCGGCGTCAAGATGATCACCGTTCATGGCCGCACCCGTTGCCAGTTCTATGACGGCAGCGCCGACTGGCATGCCGTGCGCGCGGTGAAAAACGCGGTGACGGTCCCGGTCATCGTCAATGGTGACATCCGCTCGTTCGAGGATGCCGACCGCGCGCTTCATGCTTCCGGTGCCGACGCGGTGATGGTCGGCCGCGCCGCGCAAGGGAAGCCGTGGTTTCCCGGCCAGGTCGCGCGCTATCTCGTAAGCGGCGTGCGCGAAGAAGCGCCGCCCTTGCATGAACAGCTTTCGCTGATCGACACGATGTATGACGACATGCTCGCGCATCATGGTCTCAAGATCGGCCGCAAGCACGCCCGCAAGCATCTTGCCTGGGCGCTCGACGCGGCGGCGCAGAGCGCCGGCGCATCCGGCGACTTGCTGAAGCTGCATCGCGGCCGAGTCCTCACCGCCGAAGAGCCGCGCGCGGCGCGGCAGTATCTGGCCGAAGCCTATGACGCCTTTGGCTGGAGGGCCGCCGCATGAGCCGCGCGCAGATCTCGTCGAAGACCTTGTCGGCGCGCGAGACCGTTTCGGCCGACGCGATGCTCAACGCCCTGCCGCATCCGGTGCTGATGATCTCGGCCGACGGCAAGATTGCCGACGCCAATGTCGCCGCCGAACAGTTCTTCGAGGCGTCGATCCCGATGCTGCGCCGGAACATGCTGCGCGATCTGGTGCCGTTCGGTTCGCCTTTGCTGACCCTGATCGAACAGGTACGCCGCGGCGGTTCGGCGGTGAACGAATACAAGGTCGATCTCGCCACGCCGCGCAATCCGGGCGAACGGCTGGTCGATCTGCACGTCGCGCCGCTGCCGGAATATCCGGGCCACGTCATCGTCATGCTGCAGGAACGCACCATCGCCGACAAAATGGACCGCCAGCTGACGCATCGCGGCGCCGCGCGCTCGGTGATCGCGCTCGCCGCCATGCTGGCGCATGAAATCAAGAACCCTCTGTCGGGCATTCGCGGCGCGGCGCAATTGCTCGAACAATCCGCCGGCGACGAAGACCGCCAGCTCACCACCTTGATCTGCGACGAGACCGACCGCATCGTGAAGCTGGTCGACCGCATGGAAGTGTTCGCCGACGAGCGTCCGGTCGAGCGCGAGCCGGTCAACATCCACGTCGTGCTCGATCATGTGAAACGATTGGCGCAGACCGGCTTTGCCCGCCACATCAAATTCGTCGAAGAATACGATCCGTCGCTGCCGCCGGTTTTGGCGAACCGCGATCAACTCATCCAGGTGTTTCTCAACCTGGTCAAGAACGCCGCGGAGGCGATCGGCGAGAGCGCCGCCGACGGCGAAATCCAGTTGACCACGGCGTTCCGCCCCGGCGTGCGGCTTGCCGTGCCCGGCACCAATGCGCGCGTTTCGCTGCCGCTTGAATTCTGCGTGCGCGACAACGGCCCCGGCGTTCCGGAGGATCTCATGCCGCATCTATTCGATCCCTTTGTCACCACCAAGCGGACCGGCAGCGGCTTAGGCCTTGCTCTGGTCGCCAAGATCGTCGGCGACCACGGCGGAATTATCGAATGTGAATCGCAGCCGCGGCGGACCACTTTCCGCGTGCTGATGCCCATCTACAGCGGCGACGGTGTCATCGACGATGCGCCGTCCGTCCAGAGCCCGTGAGGTAACCGATGCCGACGGGAAGTATCCTTGTCGCCGACGACGATGCAGCGATCCGCACCGTCCTTAATCAGGCTTTATCGCGCGCCGGCTATGAAGTGCGCTCGACTGGCAATGCCGCGACGCTGTGGCGCTGGGTCAGTCAGGGCGACGGCGATCTGGTCATTACCGACGTGGTGATGCCGGACGAGAATGCCTTTGACCTGATTCCGCGCATCCGCAAAGCGCGCCCCGATCTGCCGATCATTGTCATGAGCGCGCAGAACACGTTCATGACCGCCATTCGGGCCTCCGAGCGCGGCGCCTACGAATATCTGCCAAAGCCCTTCGACCTGAAGGAACTGATCGGCATTGTCGGCCGCGCTTTGTCGGAGCCGAAGGAGCCGCGCGCCGCCGCCGCCAAGCCGGAGGAATTCGATTCCATTCCGCTGGTCGGCCGCTCGCCGGCGATGCAGGAAATCTACCGCGTTCTCGCCCGCCTGATGCAGACCGATCTCACGGTCATGATCTCGGGTGAATCCGGCACCGGCAAGGAACTGGTCGCCAAGGCGCTGCACGATTACGGCAAGCGCCGCGCCGGCACCTTCGTCGCCATCAACATGGCGGCGATCCCGCGCGACCTCATTGAATCCGAACTGTTCGGCCACGAGAAGGGCGCTTTCACCGGCGCCAACACGCGCTCGGCTGGCCGCTTCGAGCAGGCCGAGGGCGGCACGTTGTTCCTCGACGAAATCGGCGACATGCCGATGGAAGCGCAGACCCGTCTGCTGCGCGTCTTGCAGCAGGGCGAATACACCACGGTCGGCGGCCGCACGCCGATCAAGAGCGACGTGCGCATCATCGCCGCCACCAACAAGGATCTGCGTCAGTTGATCCAGCAGGGGCTGTTCCGCGAAGATTTGTTCTTCCGCCTCAATGTCGTGCCGCTGCGGCTTCCCCCCTTAAGGGAACGCACCGAGGATATTCCCGATCTCATTCGTCATTTCTTCGCGCAGGCCGCGCGCGAGGGCCTGCCGCCCAAGCAGATCGATCAGGCGGCGCAGGAGCGTCTCAAGCGCCATCGCTGGCCCGGCAATGTGCGCGAGCTGGAAAATCTGGCGCGGCGTCTCGCCGCGCTCTATCCGCAGGAGACCATCACAGCCGCCGTCATGGACGCCGAACTGTCGCAGCCGGCGCTGCCGGTCGGCGGCGACGAGCCGCGCGCCGACGAAAATCTTTCGGCCGCGGTCGAGCGCCATCTGTCGACTTATTTCAGCGGTTTCGAGGACGGCCTGCCGCCGGCCGGGCTCTATCACCGAATCCTGCGCGAGATAGAATATCCGCTGCTGACGGCGGCGCTCGCCGCCACCCGCGGCAACCAGATCCGCGCCGCCGACCTCCTCGGCGTCAACCGCAACACCTTGCGCAAGAAAATCCGCGACCTCGACATTCAAGTCTATCGCGGGGGGAATTAAGCTCGTTTCGTAGCCCGGGTGGAGCGAAGCGAAACCCGGGGGCGACCTTAACGACTGTCCCGGGTTACGCTGCTCCACCCGGGCTACACCCGTTGCAATTCAAATGGCATGGCGTATCAACGCTCGGCCCGCGCGGTGCGGGACGCGCGAGGTATAATGCATGTGCCCACCCATCGAACTCGGCCTCGACACTTTCGGCGACGTCACCGACGGTCCCGATGGCAAGCCTCAGCACGCCGCGCAAGTGATGCGCGATCTGGTCGAGGAGGGCATTCTGGCCGATGAGGCCGGCGTCGATTTCCTCGGCGTCGGCGAACATCACCGTGCCGACTTTGCCGTTGCCTCGCCCGAAATGGTGCTCTCTGCGATCGCCGCTCGCACCACGCGCATCCGCCTCGGTTCGGCCGTCACCGTATTGTCGTCCGACGATCCGATCCGCGTCTATCAGCGCTTCGCCACTTTGGATGCCGTGTCGAACGGCCGCGCCGAGGTGATCCTTGGCCGCGGCTCGTTCATCGAGTCGTTTCCGCTGTTCGGCTTCGATCTCAATCAATACGAGGAACTGTTCAACGAGAAGCTCGATCTCTACGCACAGGTCATCAAGCAGCAGCCGGTCACCTGGCAGGGCCGCACCCGCGCGCCGCTCAAAAACCAGCCGATCTTCCCGAAAACGGAATCCGGCACGCTCACCACCTGGATCGGCGTCGGCGGCACGCCGGAGTCGGTGGTGCGCGCCGCGCATTACGGTTTCCCGATGATGCTGGCGATCATCGGCGGCGACCCGGCGCGCTTTGCGCCTTTCGTCGATCTCTACAAGCGCGCGCTCGCGCAAGAGGGCAAGCCGATGCTGCCGGTCGGCGTGCATTCGCATGGCTACGTCGCCGAGACCGACGCGCTGGCGCGCGAGGAACTGTTTTCCGACTACAAGCGCATGCGCGACAAGATCGGCGCGGAGCGCGGCTGGGCGCCGTTCGGCAAGGCGGAGTTCGAGCGCGAGATTGCGCACGGCTCGCTCTATGTCGGCTCGTCCGAGACCGTCGCGCGCAAGATCGCCGCCACGGTCAGGACGCTCGGCGCATCCCGCTTCGACATGAAATATTCCGCCGGCCCGCTGGGCCACGCCAAAATGATGCGCTGTATCGACCTGTACGGCCGCGAGGTCGCGCCGCTGGTGCGGGAGATGGTCGGCGTGGCAGCCGGCTAAGGCCGCTTTCCCGGTGCATTAACCGAGACTGTGGTTTGGCGCCGCAGTCTTGTCGTATTTTGGCAACATTGTTGTATAAAAGCATCAACGTCGATGAAGGTTCTGCCATCGTTGGCGATCCGTGGTTCGCCGTGCCCGTCATTGTGTTGCCCAAGGACCTCAAAGCCTCATGAGCGTCGATCAGCCCACGACCGCGGATACCGGGCTTTCGGCCTCGCTTGTGCGCCGCGAGGAGCGCCGGATCATGGGGCCGCTGGCGGTCGCGCTGGCGCTGTTCTCGGCCTTCGTCACTTTCGTCGTGCTGGCCGACCTGACGCCGGTGTCGCCGACCCATTACGTCGTCGTCAGTTTGCTGCTGGTCAACGCCGCCAGCGTCGTGCTGCTGCTGGCGATCATCGTGCGCGAGGTCTGGCAGGTGGTGCAGGCGCGCCGCTCAGGACGGGCCGCCGCCAAGCTCCATGTCCGCATCGTCGGCCTGTTCTCGCTGATCGCCGCGGCGCCGGCCATCCTGGTCGCCATCGTCGCCAGCGTCACGCTGGATCGCGGCCTCGACCGCCTGTTTTCGACCCGCACGCGCGCGGCGATCGAAAATTCGCTGATCGTGGCGCAAGCCTATCTCAACGAACACGCCCAGATCGTGCGGTCCGATATTCTGGTGGTGGCCATCGAACTGTCGCGCTCCAAGGCCGTGTTCGATCAAGACCCGGAAAAGCTCGGCGAGTTCTTGACCTTCCAGGCGGCCGTGCGCGGGCTCGGCGCCGTTATCGTACTCGACTCCGATCTTGACGTGGTCGCGCGCGCCGACGTCAAGAAAAACCTGACATTCGCGCTGCCGCCACGCGAGGCGCTGGCGAATATCAGCGACAAGGAACCTCAACTGGTTCTGCTGCCAGACACCAATTACGTCGCGGCCATCGTCAAGCTGCCGAATTTCGAGAACCGCTATCTGTACGTGACGCGGCTGCTCGATCCGCGCGTCGTGCCGCAATTGCGCGAAACGCAAAAGAGCGTCAACGAATACACGGCGATCGAGGCGCGCCGCGTCGGCGTCCAGGTCGCCTTCGCGCTGATGTACACCGTGATCGCATTGATCGTGCTGTTGTCGGCGGTTTGGATCGGCTTTAATTTCGCCAACAAACTTGTCGCGCCGATCCGCCGCCTCATCGGCGCCGCTAACGCGGTGTCGGAAGGCAATCTGTTCGTGCGTGTGCCGGTGCGGCCGGCGGAGGGCGATCTCGCCCATCTTGGCGAAACCTTCAATCGCATGACCCAGGAATTGCGCACGCAGCGCGATGATCTGGTGCGCGCCCGCGACGTCATCGACACAAGGCGGCGTTTCACCGAAGCCGTGCTGGCCGGCGCGTCGGCCGGCGTCGTCGGCGTCGACAGCCACGGCCTCGTGCGCATTCTCAACCGTTCGGCGGAAAAGCTGATCGGCCGCACCGAGGACGAGGCGCTCGGCAAGCCGCTCAACGACGTGTTCCCGGAACTGGCCGACATCATGTTCGCCGCGACCACTGGCGCGCGCACCCAGGATCAGGTCACCATCTCGCGCAATGGCCGCGAACGAAATCTGTCCGTGCGCGTCACCGGCGAGCAATCGGCCGAGGCCGACCACGGCTATGTCATTACGCTGGACGACATCACCGAACTGGTCGCCGCGCAACGCACCTCGGCCTGGGCCGATATTGCGCGTCGCATCGCGCACGAGATCAAAAATCCGCTGACGCCGATCCAGTTGTCGGCCGAACGGCTGCGCCGCAAATACGGCAAGGTCATCGGCGAGGGCGCCGACGGCGTGTTCGCGCAATGCACCGACACCATCGTGCGTCAGGTCGACGATATAAGGCGCATGGTCGACGAATTCTCCAAATTCGCGCGCATGCCAAAGCCGGTCATTCTCGCCGAGGATGTCGCCGACACCGTGCGGCAGGCGGTGTTCCTGATGCGCGTCGGCAATGCCGAGATCGATATCGACGCCGATATCGCCGAGAGCCCGATGCCGGCGCAGTTCGACCGCCGCCTGATGTCGCAGGCGCTGACCAATCTGATCAAGAACGCCACCGAGGCGATCGCCGCTGTGCCGCCGCAAGAACTCGGCAAAGGCACGATTCACCTGACCGCCACGCGTGAAGGCGACAGCATCGTCATCGACGTCGTCGACAACGGTATCGGCCTGCCGAAGGAAAATCGTAGCCGCCTGCTTGAGCCCTACGTCACGACGCGCGAGAAGGGCACGGGGCTTGGCCTCGCCATTGTCGGCCGTATCGTCGAGGAGCACGGCGGCACCATCGAATTGCGCGACGCCGCCGACAAGGTTCCGGGCAAAGACCCTAATTTGCGCGGCGCCTGGGTTCGCATGCGATTTGCCGCCGCCGGTAAACCCGAAGCGCCGGCGCCGACCGCACCGGATATGCATACCGCGACGCCGCAGCCGTCACCGCAACTGACGTTGAACGAGTAGCAAAGCATGGCCGCAGAAATTCTCATCGTCGACGACGAAGCCGATATCCGCGACCTGGTCGCCGGTATTCTCGACGACGAGGGCTATGTCGCCCGCACCGCGCGCAGCAGCGACGATGCGCTGGCGTCGATCGTGACGCGCCGCCCGCACCTGATTTTCCTCGATATCTGGCTGCAGGGCTCCAAGCTCGACGGGCTGCAATTGCTCGATATCCTCAAAGCCGAACATCCGGAAATCCCGATCGTCATGATCTCAGGCCACGGCAATATCGAAACCGCCGTCGCCGCAATCAAGCACGGCGCCTATGACTTCATCGAGAAGCCGTTCAAGGCCGACCGGCTGGTTCTGGTCGCCGATCGCGCCCTGGAAACCTCGCGGCTCAAGCGCGAGGTCAAGCAGCTCAAGCAACTCGCGCCGCAGCCCTCGACCCTGGTCGGCAAGTCGGCGGTGATGTCGGTCTTGCGTCAGGCGATCGAGCGCGTCGCGCCGACCAACAGCCGCGTGCTGATCGTCGGCCCCTCCGGCGCCGGCAAGGAACTGGCGGCGCGCACGCTGCACCAGTTGTCGGCGCGCGCCAGCGGGCCGTTCATCGTCATCAACGCCGCCGCGATCACGCCGGAACGCATGGAAACCGAACTGTTCGGCGTCGAGGCCAATGGCGGCGGCGGCCGAAAAATGGGCGCGCTCGAAGACGCCCATGACGGCACTCTGTTTATCGACGACGTCGCCGATCTGCCGCGCGAAACGCAGAACAAGATTTTGCGCGTGCTGGTCGATCAGACCTTCCAGCGCGTCGGCGGCTCATCAAAAGTCGCCGTCGACGTGCGCATCGTCGCCTCGACTTCGCGCAATCTCGAAGTGGCGATCGCCGAAGGCACGTTCCGCGAGGATCTCTATCATCGCCTGTCGGTGGTGCCGATCCGCGTGCCGCCGCTGGCCGAGCGGCGCGACGATATCCCCGAGCTGATCGAGTATTTCATGGATCAGATTTCGCAAGGGTCCGGTCTGCCGAGACGCCGCATCGGCGACGACGCCATGGCTGTGCTGCAGTCGCATAGCTGGCCCGGCAACGTGCGCCAGTTGCGCAACAATATCGAGCGGCTGATGATTCTGGCCGGCGGCGATCCGGACGCGGTGCTCGACGCCACCATGCTGCCGCCCGATGTCGGCTCGATGGTGCCGGCGATGCCGAACGGCAATGGCGGCGAACAGCTGATGGGCCTGCCATTGCGCGACGCCCGCGAAGTGTTTGAACGCGAATATCTGGTGGCGCAGATCTCCCGCTTCGGCGGCAACATCTCGCGCACCGCCGAATTCGTCGGCATGGAGCGCTCGGCGCTGCATCGCAAACTCAAGGCTTTAGGTATCGGCTAATGTTATTCTCCGTTCGTCCCCGCGCAAGCGGGAATCCAGGGACACAATCATGACTTTGAATTTGTGGCTCTGGATTCCCGCTTGCGCGGGAACGAACGGAGTGTGTGGCAAGCGCTAGAGAGCAACGGAAATGTCCCGCATCGCTTACGTCAACGGCCAATACGTCCCGCACGGCCAGGCCCAAGTCGGCATCGAGGATCGCGGCTATCAATTCGCCGACGGCGTCTATGAAGTCTGCGAGGTGAGGGGCTTTCGTCTGGTCGACGAACGCCGCCACATGGCGCGGCTCGACCGCTCGTTGCGCGAACTGCGCATGGCGCATCCGATGACGCCGAAAGCACTCGGCATCGTCATGCGCGAGACCGTACGGCGCAACCGCGTGCGCGACGGCATCGTCTATGTCCAGGTGACGCGCGGCGAGATGCGGCGCGATTTTCCGTTTCCTCCGGACGGCACGCCGCCGTCGGTCGTCGTCACCGCGCGCAGCCACGACACCGTGAAGCTGGAGAAGCAAGCGGCCGAGGGCATCGCCGTCGTTACCGTGCCGGATATCCGCTGGCAGCGCGTCGACATCAAATCGGTGGCGCTATTGCCGAACGTGCTGGCCAAGCAGGCGGCGCGCGAGCAGGGCGCCAGGGAGGCCTGGCTGGTCGACGACCAGGGCCGCGTCACCGAAGGCGCCTCGTCCAATGCATGGATCGTCACCCGCGACGGCAAGCTCGTTACCCGCCCGCTGTCGGGCGATATCCTGCCCGGCATCACCCGCTCGGTCGTGGTCGATCTGATCGCCCGCGAGGGCCTCGGCTTCGAGGAGCGGCCGTTCACGGTTCAAGAGGCCTATGCCGCGCGCGAGGCTTTCGTCACCTCGGCGAGCCAACTGGTAATGCCCGTGGTTTCGATTGACGGCCGCCCGGTCGGCAACGGCGCCCCCGGCCTGATCGCTTCAGCCTTGCGCCGCGACTACCACAGCCAGGCCGAATTCAGCTAAAGCGCCGCGGGCGGAGCACGAAAGCCGCCAAGCCGTTGTGAATACGGGTAAAAATAGCATTTAATTCAGCGACTTGCCGCATTGCCCGCGAACTTCCGCTTGCGCCGGCGGGCGCGCTGCCATCTAATACCGGTTCCCAAACTTCAAACCGCGCTGCGTGGGGCAGGCGGTGCATGCCCGTTAAAATGGCATGTGAAGGACAAAGGGCAACGAATGTCTCGCGCGTTAAGATGCGAGCTAAAAAATGGAACACGGCCATGGCAGCCGAACGAGAACAAAATCTGCAAGACACTTTTCTCAACCACGTCCGCAAGGCAAAAATTCCGCTCACCATTTTTCTGGTCAATGGCGTGAAATTGCAGGGCGTCGTCACCTGGTTCGACAATTTCTGCGTGCTGCTGCGCCGCGACGGTCATTCGCAACTGGTCTACAAGCACGCCATCTCGACCATCATGCCGGGACACCCGATCCAGCTGTTTGAAGGCAGCGAAGAGCCCTTCGCGGTGGAAAAGGTTTAGCGCGCATGATCTCGAAAAGTGGGAACCGGTTTTCGGACAAGATCATGCGCAATAAAAAATTGCGAATGACGACCCGCTTGTTTGGATTGTGAGATAGTTGGAACAGCGCGAGCGCGACGACGACAAGGACACCCTGACGCCCACGGGCTCGGGAAGCGGGCGCGCGCTTGTCATCGAACCGTGGATCAAGCGTCCGACCGCGCGCACCGGCGGCGTCCGCGCGGCCGGCGACACGCGCACGCCGGAAGCCCGTCTTGAAGAAGCCATGGGGCTGGCGCGCGCCATCGATCTCGATGTCGTGCAGGGCGGCATCGTCATGCTGCACGCGATACGGCCGCCGACCTATGTCGGCAAGGGCAAGGTCGACGAGATCGCCGGGCTCACCAAGTCGCTGGAAGCTTCCGTCGTCATCATGGACTGCGCGATCTCGCCGGTGCAGCAGCGCAATCTCGAGAAGGCCTGGGGCGCCAAGGTCATCGACCGCACCGGGCTCATTCTGGAAATCTTCGGCCGGCGCGCGCGCACGCGCGAAGGCGCGTTACAGGTCGAGCACGCGCATCTGACCTATCAGAAGGGCCGGCTGGTCCGCTCATGGACGCATCTCGAGCGCCAGCGCGGCGGCTTCGGCTTTCTCGGCGGTCCCGGCGAAACGCAGATCGAAGCGGACCGGCGCATGTTGGAAGAGCGCATCGCCCGCATCGAGGTCGATCTCGACAAGGTCAAGCGCACCCGCAAGCTGCACCGCGACTCGCGCAAGCGCACGCCTTACCCGATCGTCGCTTTGGTCGGCTATACCAATGCCGGCAAGTCGACACTGTTCAACCGCATGACGACGGCGAGCGTCCTGTCGGCCGACATGCTGTTTGCCACGCTCGATCCGACCATGCGCGCGGTCGATCTGCCGCGCGGCAATCGCATTATCCTATCCGACACTGTCGGCTTCATTTCCGATCTGCCGACAACTCTGGTGGCGGCGTTCCGCGCCACGCTGGAAGAGGTGATCGAGGCCGACGTCATTCTGCATGTGCGCGATCTGTCGCACGATGACACCGGCGCGCAGTCGCACGACGTCGAGAAAGTCCTGGGCGAACTCGGCATCGCGCCGGAAGACCGCCGCATCGTCGAAGTCTGGAACAAGATCGACCGGCTCGACGCCAATGGCCGCGAGCGGATTCTCAATCTGGTCGAGCGCGCGCCCGCCGATCGCCGTCCGGTCGCCGTGTCGGCGATAACCGGCGAGGGCGTCGAACGGCTGATCGGCGCGGTCGAGGCGCGGCTCGCCGAAAAGCGCCAAACCATCGATCTCTCGCTCGATCCGTCCGATGGCGCAGGGCTTAGCTGGCTCTATCGCCATGCCGAAGTGCTGTCCAAGGAAATGGATGAACACGGCAAGCTCGCCGTCACCGTGCGCGCCGATCCCGACCAGGCGGCGCGGGTGCGGGCGAAGTTCGCGGTGTAACGGCGGCCGAAATCCCGCCTTGCGCCGCCTATCGCAGCGCTGCCATGACGACGGGCCCCAAGCCCATTTCCTGGGCGAGGCCACTCGCCGATTGCATTTGTTCCCGCGACAGCATCGCAATAAGCGGGCGCGCGGCAGCGGCTAGTCTTTCGACCGCGGCTCCATTGAGTACGACCGACACCACGCTGCGGCTGATTCGTTTCATGAAACCGGCAGACTCAGTATTCGACTGCTGGCGGGCGAGCGTGCGCAGCGCAGCCTCCACAGGCGGCCATAAACGTTCTTGTTCCGCGGTCAGTTGAAGAGCGGTCTTGATACGGCCGATATTGATCGCAGTCGAAGCTTGCGAAAGTTCCGCCGAAGCGGGCGCATCGTTGGCGTGGGTTGCCGAGACAGTTGGCAACAGGATAAGTGTCACGAGCGCGAACACGCCCGCGGCTGATGTCATTTTCATTTCGTTGTTGGTTCCGGCTCGGGATGAATGGGTTGTGAGCCATCCGGATGCCTGCGAACTTCGTCCTTAACGCGAATGAAATGCGGACGAAATGTGATTTCTGAGTTCCATGCGGAACCAAATACCGACTCGAAAACCGCCAAGCCAACAGATCTTTCAGGCCGTCTGCGCGGCGCTGACGCGCGCGCCTTCGGCAATCGTGCGCGGCGCGCTGTTGAGCTTTTCGATGGCAAAGCCGGCGGCGGCCTTGTAGCCGGCCATGAAGTCGGCGCGCTCTTTTGCCGGCACGACATCGTCGATATTGTCGAACGTGCCGCCGCAGCGCTCGTCGACCATGTTCAGAAGGCCGAACGGCCCGGCGCCGCGGTTGCGCAAAATGAGCTGCGAAATCGGCCCGCAAAGCTGCGCGTCATAGGCCGCGAGCGCCTGCGGCGCAACGCCATGCGCGATCATCGAAGCCCCGAGAACGCGCGCATCGACAATCGCCTGGCTCGCGCCATTGGAGCCGGTCGGATACATCGCATGCGCGGCGTCGCCCATCAGCGCCACCGGGCCGTCGCACCAGGTAGCCACCGGATCGCGGTCGATCATCGGATTCTCGAACGCGCCGTTCGCCTGCTTGATGAAGGCCGGCACGTCGAGCCAGTCCCACACCCAGTCGTCGAAATGATGCACGAAATCCGCGATGCCGACTTCGCGGAACCAGCCGCGTTGTTTCCAGCCGTCGCTGTTGTCCAGCGTAACCTCGGCGATCCAGTTGATCGTCGATAGACCCGTATTCGGATCGGGCTGCGAGATCGGGTAAAAAACCATGCGCTGGCGATGCGTGCCGAGACCGACGAATGACGCGCCGCTGCGGATCGGTCTGGCCTGCGTCGTGCCGCGCCACATGATAGCGCCGCCCCAGTGGATCGGCGGCTGGGCAGGGTGCATCTGCGCCCGCACCGCGGAGTGGATGCCGTCGGCACCGATCAGCAGCGCGCCCGTCATCTCCGAAGTCGCGCCGTCGGCGTGCTCGATGAGCGCGGTGACGCTGCCGTTGGAATTTTTGCGGTAACCGGTGACGCGGCTGGCCAGCCGCACTGCGTCGGCGCCGATCCGCTCGGTCACCAGCCGATGCAGCAGCATATGCAGCTTTCCGCGATGCACCGCGTATTGCGGCCAGTTGTAGCCGGCGAGCAGGCCGCGCGGCTCGGAATAGATGTCGTTGCCATTCAGGCCGACCAGCGCCCATTCTTTCGCCGACAGACCGATACTGTCGAGATCGTCTTGAGTGATGCCGAGGTCGTAGAGTTCGCGCACGGCATTGGGCTGCAGATTGATGCCGACGCCGAGCGGCCGCATCTCGCGCACCGCCTCGAAGACGATGCAGGGCACGCCAATCTGATGCAATGTCAGCGCCGTCGCCAGCCCGCCAATGCCGCCACCGGCGATGATCACCCGCTTGTCGCTCATGGATTCTCGCTCATGGATCGGCCTGCTTCTCTTGCGCCTTCGCCGCGTCCCATAAGGCATCCATCTCGGCGAGCGTCGCATCTTCCGGCCGTTTGCCAAGCACGCCAAGCGCGCGCTCGATCGAGTGGAAGCGTCGCGCGAACTTGTCGTTGGTCGCACGCAGGATTCTCTCCGGGTCGGCATTCAAATGCCGCGCGAGGTTGACCACGGCGAACAAAAGATCGCCGACTTCGGCCGCCGCCTTGCTCGTATCCACAGCGTCGAGTTCGGCCTCGATCTCGTCGGCTTCCTCGCGGATCTTCGCTAGCACCGCGCGCGGGTCGTTCCAGTCGAAGCCGACGCGGCCGGCCTTCTGTTGCAGCTTGAGCGCGCGGGTCAATGCGGGCAGGGCCAAGGGCACGCCGTCGAGCGCGCTTAACGGTGCGCCAGCGGGCGAGGCGGTCTCGCCGGATCTCTTCTCGGCTTTCTCCCTGGCCTTGATTTCTTCCCACATGCCTTTGACCGCCGCCGCGGTGTTGCCCTCGGCGTCGGCGAACACATGCGGATGGCGGCGTATCATCTTGGTGGTGATGGCGGCGACCACGCCGCCGAAATCGAAAGCACCTTGCTCCTCGGCCATCCGCGCGTGAAACACCACCTGGAGCAGCAGGTCGCCAAGTTCGTCGCGCAGGTCGGCCAGGTCGCCGCGCGTAATGGCGTCGGCGACCTCGTAAGCTTCCTCGATCGTGTAAGGCGCGATCGTGCCGAAATCCTGCTCCAGGTCCCACGGACAGCCGCTGCCGGGCGTGCGCAGCGCCGCCATGATCTCGATCAGCCGGACGATGTCGCGGGATGGTTTCAAAGGCCGTTGTTTCTTGGACGGGGTTTGAAAATGTACTTGAGCCGGCTTGCGGGCGAGGGCGGACAACGAGCCTACCCTAGCAAACTATTGGCCTTCCCGTCATTTTGCCGGACGTTTCCTCCGTTTCGCACAGGAGATTGACCTGTCTCAACACGCTCCTGCGATTCAGGGCTAGCTTGCGGGCAAAATGAACGGCCGCTTGCAAGGGTAATCCATGGTTCCAGAAGAAGGCGCGGCCAATCCGGGCGGAGATCGTGTCGCCACCGCGCTGCGGCCTTCCGCAGCCGCGGCCCTGCGCCGCGATTTCATCTGGGGCGTATCGACGTCGGCATTTCAAATCGAGGGCGCAACGCGCGAGGACGGCCGGGGGCTTAGCGTCTGGGATACCTACGGGCTGAAGGGGCAGATCGCCAACAAGGACACCGGCGACGTCGCCTGCGACCATTACCACCGCTATCCTGAAGACATCGGCCTGATGCAGCGGCTCGGCGTTCAGGCCTACCGCTTTTCGGTCGCGTGGCCGCGACTCCTGCCGAAGGGGCGAGGGGCGCCGAACGAGGCGGGGCTGGCTTTTTACGACCGGCTGATCGATGCGATCCTGGCGGCCGGCATCGAACCGTGGCTGTGCCTCTATCACTGGGATATGCCGCAGGCGCTCGACGACGTCGGCGGCTGGACAAACAGGGACGCCGTTGGCTGGTTTGCCGACTTCGCCGCGCTGGTCGCGAACCGCTACGGCGACCGCGTGAAACGCTTTGCCACGTTCAATGAGCCGTCGATCTTCACGATATTTGCGCAGGCCACGGGCGGCGGCCAGCGCGACATGCGCAGCGTCGACACGTTCCATCGGTGCATCCACAACGTGAATCTCGCCCATGGCGCCGCGGTCGACGCGCTGCGAGACCGCGTGGCCGGCAGTTTGATCGGCGCTATCCACAACTGCCAGCCCTGTCTGCCGTCAACGCCGGCTGACGTGAAAGCGGCGCAGCTGTGCGGTGTCTATTGGAACCAGGCATTTCCCGATCCGCAATGCCTCGGCGCCTATCCGGCACTCATGCAAGAGGCCATGGAGCCATACATACAGCCGGGCGATCTTGCACGTATTCACCGGCCGCTCGACTGGTTCGGCCTCAATCATTACGGGCCGAGCTATATCAAGGCCGATGCAAGCGCGCGCCTTGGCTGGCAGTTCGGCGATAAGCCGCCCGGCATTGCGCAGACCCCGATCGGCTGGATGATCGAACCGGAGGCGTTTCGGGACACCCTGATAACGGTCGCCAGGAACTACGGGCTGCCGGTCTATGTGATGGAAAACGGTTTCGGCGCTTTCGACAAGCCCGACGCAGCCGGCGCAATCAACGACGAGAACCGCATCGCGTTTTTGACGGCCTATGTCCGCGCGCTCGAGGAGGCGGCCACGGCCGGCGCGGACATTCGTGGCTATTTCATTTGGTCGCTGCTCGACAATTTCGAATGGGACTCCGGTTACGGCGTGCGCTTTGGATTGACCTATATCGATTACGCGACCCAGAAGCGGACGCCCAAAGCGTCGTTCGCGTGGTACCGGAATTTGATCAAGTCGGCCCGTGCCAGCGCGCCATAGCCTGACCCGGCGTCGCCAGCTTTGGGCGCGGGGCGTCCGGCGAACGATGGCAAGCGTACGTCTCCGCGCCGCAACACCTAATTCGCATAAGACATATTATGGAATATTTCCACTGACCCGGATATCACCGCGCATCAGATAGGACATTAAAAACGCGCCTCATTCTATTGTAATATCTATTCTATTCCTGACGCTTATATCTCGAATTGCATGCCGTCGTAAGCCGGCTCGATATGCGCCGGCAGTTCGGCGCGCAAGGTCGCGTAGTCCATATCGGTGTGCATGTCGGTCAGGATGGCGCGCTTGGGCGCGATGCGCTCGATCCATTCCAGCGTCTCGGCCAGATTGAAATGGCTCGGATGCGGCGTCCGGCGCAGCGCATCGACGATCCAGACATCGAGGCCGGCGAGCGCCTTGATGCTGTGCGGCGGCAGCCGTTTCAGGTCGGTCGAGTAGGCCACATTGCCGAAGCGAAAGCCGAGCGAGTCGATCTCGCCGTGTTCCTGCTGCACGGGCAAAATGTCGATCGGGCCACCCTGCCCGTGAACGGTCACCGGCGTTCCCGGCACCAGGCGGTGCTCTTTCAGGATCGGCGGATAGCTGCTGCCGGGCGGCGTCGCAAAGCAATAGCCGAAGCCGCCATGCACCGCGCGCGAGGTCGCCGCGTCGAGATAGACATCGACCATGCGGCGCTTCTTGACGAAGATCGGCCGCAGGTCGTCGAGGCCGTGCGTATGGTCGGCGTGTTCGTGCGTGATCAGCACGGCATCGAGCCAGTCGACATTGGCGCCGATCAGTTGCTCGCGCAGGTCGGAGCCGGCGTCGACAAGTACGCGCGTCACGCCGTCGGCGGAGGTGCGTTCAACCAACAATGCGCAGCGCCGCCGCCGGTTCTTCGGTTCGTTCGGATCGCAATCGCCCCAGCCGAGCGCGACGCGCGGCACGCCCATCGACGAGCCGCAGCCCAGAATCGTGAAACGCATGGTGAACGCCGGCGTCACGGGGCCGGCACCTTGGCAAACAGCCGGAAGAAGTTTTCCGTCGTCTGTCGCGCGATTTCCTCAAGCGCGACGCCGCGCACCTGCGCCAGCACTTTGGCGGTTTCGACCACATAGGACGGCTCGTTGCGCTTGCCGCGATAAGGCAGCGGCGCGAGAAACGGCGCATCGGTCTCGACCAGAATGCGATGCGCCGGCAGGTCCGCCGCCAGCTCGCGCAGCGCCTCACCGTTCTTGAACGTCATGATGCCGGTAAAGCCGATATAGAGGCCGAGTTCGATGGCCTCGAACGCCAGATCGCGGCCGCCGGTATAGCAATGCAGAACGGCCGGGAAGGCACCCTTCTCCGTTTCCTCGACCAGAATGCGCGCCATGTCGGCGTCCGCCTCGCGCGCATGAATGACCAGCGGCAATCCGGTCTCGCGCGCCGCCGCGATGTGCTGGCGAAAGCCTTGCACCTGCGCATCGCGCGGGCTCTTGTCGTAGTGGTAGTCGAGCCCCGCCTCGCCGATGGCGACGATTTTCGGATGTTTGCTCAGCGCAACGAGCTGCGCCGCGTCGATGTCGAGTTCCTCATGGGCGTTATGCGGATGCGTGCCGACCGAGCAGAACACGTCGGGGAATTTCTCTGCGACCGCCAGCACCTGCGGCAGCTTTCGCACGCGCGTCGAGATCGTCACCATGCGGCCGATCCCGGCGGCACGGGCGCGGGCGACGATGGCGTCGATCTCTGGCGCGAATTCCGGAAAATCGAGGTGGCAGTGGCTGTCGACCAGCATCGTCACGCCTTGGCCGGGTTTTCCGGCCTGGCCGGTTTGGCGGGCTTCGGCGGTTTTGTCGGTTTGGCGGGCTTTTCAGCCTCCGCGGTTTCCGGCTCGACATAGCGCGGGAACACGCCCTGCGGCGCCGGCAATTGTACGCCGGACGCCAGCCGCTTGCCGCTTTCCAGCGCGGTGAAGTCGCGCTCCGCCGCCGGCACCGCCAGGAGATCCAGCAGCTTGCCGGATGCCGTCGGCATGAAGGGTTGCGCCATCAGGCTTACCTGCCGGATGACTTCCGCCGTCACATAGAGGATCGTCCCCTGCCGCGCCGGATCGGTCTTGGCCTTGGCCCAGGGCTGCTCGGAGGCGAAATAGCGATTGGCGTCGGCGACCACCGACCAGACCGCGTTGAGCACCTGGTGCAACTGTTGCGTCTTCATATGCTCGCGCGCGACGCCGATCATCGCGTCGGCGGCGGCGAGAATGGTCTGGTCCTCCGGCGTGAACTCAGCCGGCGCCGGCAGCACGCCGCCGAAGGCTTTCGCCACCATCGACAGCGAACGCTGCGCCAGATTGCCGAGATCGTTGGCCAGATCGGCATTGATGCGGTTGACGATCGCCTCATGGCTGTAACTGCCGTCCTGCCCGAACGGAATTTCGCGCAGAAAGAAAAAGCGCAGCGGGTCGAGACCGTAGGCCTCCACCATGGTGAAGGGATCGATCACATTGCCGACCGACTTCGACATCTTCTCACCGCGGTTGAACAGAAAGCCGTGCGAGAAAATCCGCTTCGGCACGGCAACGCCCGCCGACATCAGAAACGCCGGCCAGTAGACCGCGTGGAAGCGCACGATGTCCTTGCCGATGACATGCAGGCTCGCCGGCCAATAGCGCTTGAACATGTCGCTGTTGTCGTCGGGAAAGCCGACGCCGGTGATGTAATTGGTCAGCGCGTCGACCCACACATACATGATGTGTTTCGGGTTGCCGGGCACCGGAATGCCCCAGTCGAAGGTGGTGCGCGACAGCGACAGATCCTTTAAGCCCCCTTTGACGAAGCTCGCCACTTCGTTGAGCCGCTCTTTCGGCAGCACGAAGTCGGGCACCTTGGCGTAAAGGTCGAGCAACTTGTCCTGATAGGCCGACAGCTTGAAGAAGTAGCTCTCCTCCTCGACCCATTCGACCGGCGTGCCGGTCTTGGTGGCGAGCCGCACCTTGTGCTCGTTCACATGCGTTTCGTCCTCGGCGTAATAGGCCTCGTCGCGCACCGAATACCAGCCGGCATATTTGTCGAGATAGATGTCGCCGTTCTTCTCCATGCGGCGCCAGATTTCCTCCGACGCGCGATAGTGGCGCTCCTCAGTCGTATGGATGAAGTCGTCGTTCGAGCAGCCCATCGCCGCAACCATCGCCTCGAAGCGCGGCACGTTGCGGTCGCGTAGCTGGCGGGCGGTCAGGCCCTCCTTGGCGGCGGTCTGCTGCATCTTCTGGCCGTGTTCGTCGGTGCCGGTCAGGAAATAGACGTCGTAGCCGTCGAGCCGCATGAAACGGGCAATGGCGTCGGTCGCGATCGCCTCATAGGCGTGGCCGATATGCGGCACGCCGTTCGGGTAGGAAATGGCGGTGGTGATGTAAAATGGGGCTTTTGCGGGCATTTTCGGCTTTGTTGGCGGATGGTAATGGCCGAAAAGCCGGCCATGGCCTTTGAGTCTGGCGGTTAGGTAACAACCGCCAGCGGCCGGGGCAAGCCGAGCCTGCCCGCCCGCCTCTATGCCGCTACCACGTCCAGAAACTCCGCTCCGACTTCGGCGCTTCCCGCGCTTCGCTAAAGGCCGCATAGCGGCGCGGCGGACCGGACCGCGGTCCGGCCTGCCGCGCGGCGGTGCGCCACGACATATTGCCGAGTTCGCCGACGACGACGAGACGATCGACCTCGCCTTTCAGGAAGGCCTGCAGGAATTTGTCGTAGTTCTTGAACGAGACGCAGCCGTTCGACTGGCCGTTCGGCCCGAGCATATAGGTGTGCGCCAGCATGCCGTCGCGGCCGTGCATCTTGTCGCGGTCGACCGGGTTGAGGCGAATGGCGCGCACGCCGTGGAACAACTTCTCGCGCAACGTCAGGTCATAGACGTTCGGCGGCGTCGGCCCGCGCATGCGCAGCTTGCTGTGGCGCGGATCGTCCATCTTGTCGCCAAGGCCGGAATGCGCCTCGAGCTTGGCGCCGTTCGGCAAATAGACCGTCTTGGCGACAATGTCATACACGGCGGTGCGATTGTCCGCGTCGGCGATGGCCGGTTCTTTATTGTGCGCTTCCTGTGTCAGGCCGTGCCGGTCGGGCGTGGCGGTCATGGACGGGACGGTCATGGGCGCCGCGACGGCGCTTTTCGCAGCCGGCGGCTCGACCGGCGCGCGGGCCAGCGCTTGCGCCGAAAGGATCGGCCGCAGCATCGGCAAGGGAGCCGGCGACACCGCCGGCGCGTCGAGACTGACGACATGTTCGGGCGCCGCTGCGGGCGCCGGCAACGTGGCGATCACCGGCTGACTTTCCGGCACCTCGACGATCAGCGGCCTGCCCTGAACCGTGCCGGACGTGCGCGCCCAGGCGGTCTCGAAATTGGTGCGCAGCGCTCCCGTCGCCGCCGGATCGACAAGCGCCAGCCGGCCGGGACCGGAGCGCACCGGAATCGTGGCGTATGGATTGGTGACGCCGGCGGTGCCCAGGAACCAGCCGGACGCGACGATCACTGTCGCGCCTGTCAGACCCACCGTGACTATGGCGGCGGACGCGAGGATGAAATGGCGGATGAGCGTGCGCAGCACGCCGCGGCGGGTTCCAGACGCGGCCCGGCGGCCCTCATAGGAAGCTACGCCGTCAAACGTCGCGGTCCGATACGCCATCTACGCTTACCCGAACTCAACACAAAAGTGACGCCACGGCCGCTCGCGCCAAAGCGGCACGCCAGCCTTCGTTCGGGGAAAACTATGCAGTCCTTAACGTTAAGCGGGCCTTAATGGGCGACGCCGACTCAGCTATGGCTTTCGCGCATGATTGGAACCGCGCGCGCCTTTTCCGCAGCTTTGCTTCTGGCCGCCGCTTTGCTCGGCGCGCCGGCGGCTTTTGCCGAGCCTATGAAATGCAGCGGCGAGGAAAAGGCCTGCCTGACCAATTGCAAGAAAGCCGCGCGCGTCCCCGTGTCGGTCTGCGCCACCGGCTGCGGCGCGCGCCTGTCGGTCTGTCTGAAGAGCGGCTGCTGGGACAATGGCACGCGGAAATATTGCGGCCTGAACAAGAGCTGAGGGTCAATAGCGTTTTCGAGCGAAGTGGATACCGGTTCGCGTCAAGAAAACGCGTCAAATCAAAAAACTAGAGCCCCGGCTTTGATTCCATCAAAGCCGGAAAGGCTCTAGGGCGCTGGCATAGGCGCGACGATGCGCCGGTACAGATGCCAGGTGGTGTGGCCGAGGATCGGCAAAGTCACCACGAGGCCGAGAAAATACGGCAGGCACGAGACAATCATCAGCACGACGATCACCGCCGCCCAGCCGATCATCGGCAGCGGGCTCATCACCACCGCGCGCACGCTGGTGATCATCGCGGTGATGAAATCGACGTCCCGGTCGAGCA